>NZ_JCALCW010000029.1:0-70595 GCF_059812545.1 Mycobacterium sp. NGS50 | reverse complement strand
AGAGGTCCGCTCGGCCAGCCCTCCCCAGCCGGCACCGGAAATATTGGTCGAGGACGCCCACATCCGCCGAGCCTCATCCTCCACCGTCTGCGCGTGGGTGTCGAAACGCCCCGCCATCGCCCGCATCGCATGCGGATCGGTCATAAAACGCGCTGTCATCATGTCTCCTTAGTGGACGTGTTCGGATCCCTAGCCCTTTAGGGCAGGCTACGGGGTCTGGTTGAACGGACGGCTTCAAACACGTTACGAATCCCTGTGGTGTTTGGTCAGCCGACGACAGTCGGGCGTTGCATCACGATGGGCTTGACGCCGTACCGCGGAGCGCCGAAACCGAGGCCGCCGCGGCCCGTCATCCCCGCCGTCGGCATGCCGGCCGGTAATACCGATCCACCCTCTTCGGCGGCGGCGGTCCACCCGCTGCCGGTGAGGGTCGCCGCAGCCGTCGAGCTCGCCGGGGTGGCGGCCGACCACGTGCCCGGCACCGACAACCCGCCCACCGGGGCTGCCTGGCCCACCAACGCCAGCACCGGCGCGGCACCCAGGGCAGAGCCGGCCGGCATGGTCACGTTCACCATGGCTGCGCCCGAACCCGCGGCACCCAGGGCCGCGACACCGTCGACGAGGTTCGCGCCGTGCGCTTGGGCAAGACCTGCCGCTGCCGAGATGCCGGCAAACATGTTCCACGCGCCGATGTTTCCGACTGCGGTGCCATACACCTGAAGTGAGTTGATGACGCCGGATGCATCCGCGGCCGCCAGTGGGGAAGCCAGGCCTTGCACCGCACCGGGTAGTCCGGAGACCAGTTGGGTCAGTGCGCTCTGAGTAGCTGTGGTTGAAGCGTGGGTCACTGCGGCCGCTTGCCCGGCCAGCCCGGCTGGGTTGGTGGTCGCCGCCGGCTCGGCCAACGGGGTCAGCACGCCGGCGGTGGCCGAGGAACCCGCATAGCCGTACATGGCGGCGGCGTCTTGGGCCCACATTTCGCCGTAGAGGGCTTCGTTGGCCGCGATCGCCGGGGTGTTCTGCCCGATGATGTTGGTGGCGACCAGCGCGGCCAGTTGTGCCCGGTTGGCCGCGATCACCGGCGGCGGCACCGTCATCGCGAACGCCGACTCGAACGCGGCGGCGGAGGCGATGGCCTGGCTGGCGGCACGCTCGGCGGCCGCAGCGGTGGTGGTCATCCACGTGACGTAGGGCGCAACCGCGGCGGCCATCGCCGTCGACGCCGGCCCCAGCCATTCCTCGCCGGTCAGCATCGAGATCACCGACTCGTAGGATGACGCCGCAGTGTTCAACTCGGCCCCCAATGCGCTCCATGCCGACGCGGCGGCCATCATCGGTGCGGCCCCAGGGCCGGCGTACATGCGCGCGGAGTTGATTTCCGGGGGCAGTGCTGCAAAGTCCATGATTTCCCCTCCTCGTGCCCGTGCCTAAACCACCGCCGGGCGGGGCGCCACGACGGGTTTGACGCCATACCGTGGCGTTCCGAATCCGAGGCCGCCGCGCCCCGCCGATGCGGCGCCTGGCACCCCGGTCGGTAGGGCGGTCACCGGCGCATTGTGTGGCGCAGCGGCAGCCCAGCCGGCACCGGTCAAGGTTGCTGGGGTGGTGCCAGACACCGCGGTGGCGCCGGCCCAGCTGGTGGGTACCGACAGCGCCCCGATGGAGGAGGACTGGCCTACCCCGGCCAGGACCGGGGCGGCGCCGAGAGAACCGGCGGCCCCGGTGATGTTCACTGTCACCGGGGCCGCCGCGGCACCCAGCCCCTCGGCCGCCGCGCCGGCATTGGGGGTAAGTGCGCCGGGAGCCAGGAAGCCCGAGCTGCCCAGCTGCAGCAGGTCCGAGGCGGCGGAGCCGAAGTTGCTGATCTGATTGGCGCCGGTCGTACCCAAAGCGCTGCCGAGCCCGGGATCTGTCGGGGCGCTGGCTGCCGCGTTGGCGGCTTCGGTGTCGCCGTAGGTGTCGGCGCTGCCGCTCAGGGTCTTGACGAACATCTCGTGGATCGCGCTGGCCTGGCTGCTGAGCTGCTGGTACAGGGTGCCGTAGGCAGAGAATTGGGTGGCTTGCAGTGCCGACACCTCGTCGGCGGCAGCGGGAACTACACCGGTGGTCGGTGTTGCTGCCGCTGCGTTTTGGGCGGCCAGAGCCGTCCCGATTCCTTCGAGCTTGGTGGCCGCGGCCGCCAGCGCCTCAGGATTTGCGATGACGAAAGACATGGACCTCTCCTTGCAGACGCGGGCCGACCTGGAATCGGCCATTGCGGGATATTAGGGCTATCGCTACTTGGCCCAACAGTCCCTGCGTACATAGCGTCGGGGAAAGGTCCGTTTACGCGTTCTTAACACGCCGAAGGCGAACCTTTACGGCGTGTTGACGGGGCGGCACACCCGGTGGGCGTGCCGCCCCGTTACGTCTGCTTGCTGAAGGTCAGGCCCAGCTGGAGCTGACGGCGGAGTCGGTGTTGGCCATGTTGTTGCCGGCGGATTGCACCTTGGTGCCGTGGCTGGCGGCTTGTTCGTAGATGACCTGGAAGTTGCGGCCCAGCTGGGTGATGAACTCCTGGCAGGCCACCGAGCCGGCGCCACCCCAGAAGTCCCCGGCGGCCAACACATCAGAGACGATGGCCTGATGCTCGGCCTCCAGGGAGGCGGCCTGGGCCTTGATCAGCGCACCGTGGGCGTCCACGTCACCGAACTGGTAATTGATCGACATCAGAGAACCCCTTAGCTGGACAGGATGGTTTGTGAGGCAGCTTCTTGCTGCTCGTAGTTGTTGGCGTCACGCACCAGGCCATCGCGCACCCCGTGCAGCATCGTCACGATGTTGCGAAACGCGGTCTGCATCTGACCCATGGTGTCGTAGGAGGTCCGCTCGGCCAGCCCTCCCCAGCCGGCACCGGAAATGTTGGTCGAGGACGCCCACATCCGGCGGGCCTCATCCTCCACCGTCTGCGCGTGGGTGTCGAAACGCCCCGCCATCGCCCGCATCGCATGCGGATCGGTCATAAAACGCGCTGTCATCATGTCTCCTTGGTTGGGTGAAATCGGTTGTCGGCTAGCCGGCCGCAACCGCGTTGGCGGCCTCGGTCGCTGCGTAGGACTGGGCGCTGACGCCCAGCGTGTTGACGAACATCTCGTGGATCGCCGCCGCCTGGGCGCTGACCGCTTGGTACATCTGCGCGTGCGCCGCGAACTGCGTGGCGGTCAGCGCCGAGACCGGGTCGGCGGCCGCCGGGATCACCCCGGTGGTCGGGGCGGCGGAGGCAGCATTCTGGGCTGCCATCGTCGAGCCGATACCGGCCAGGCTGTCGGCCGCAGCCGTCAGTTCCGCGGGTTGGGTTGTCACGAACGACATGGGCATCTCCTCGTCGAACTGGCCGGCCTCGGGCCGGCACCGTGGTAGCCGATTACCGGTTCCATGGAATCCACTGTGCCCAACGGAGACCGGTGGGCGAAGGTCCATTACGGCGTCTTAACGGCCCGCCGCTGAACCTTGACGCCGCGTTTACACCGTGTCCGCGTCAGGCCCAGCTGGAGCTGACGGCGGAGTCGGTGTTGGCCATGTTGTTGCCGGCGGATTGCACCTTGGTGCCGTGGCTGGCGGCTTGTTCGTAGATGACCTGGAAGTTGCGGCCCAGCTGGGTGATGAACTCCTGGCAGGCCACCGAGCCGGCGCCACCCCAGAAGTCCCCGGCGGCCAACACATCAGAGACGATGGCCTGATGCTCGGCCTCCAGGGAGGCGGCCTGGGCCTTGATCAGCGCACCGTGGGCATCCACGTCACCGAACTGGTAGTTAATCGACATGGCGTGGCTCCTTAGCTGCTCAGGATGGTTTGTGAGGCAGCTTCTTGCTGCTCGTAGTTGTTGGCGTCACGCACCAGGCCATCGCGCACCCCGTGCAGCATCGTCACGATGTTGCGAAACGCGGTCTGCATCTGACCCATGGTGTCGTAGGAGGTCCGCTCGGCGAGCCCTCCCCAGCCGGCACCGGAAATATTGGTCGAGGACGCCCACATCCGCCGAGCCTCATCCTCCACCGTCTGCGCGTGGGTGTCGAAACGCCCCGCCATCGCCCGCATCGCATGCGGATCGGTCATAAAACGCGTCGCCATGATCCTGCTCCTTAACTAGTTGTGTCACAACCGATATAGCTCAGCCGACAACGATGGGGCGTTGCATGACAGTGGGTTTGACGCCGTAGCGCGGCCCGCCGAAGCCGTAGCCGCCGCGACCGCCGCCCGCGCCGGGCATCCCGGCGGGCATGGCCGCCATCGAATTGTGTTCCGGGGCAACCGCCCAACCTGTTCCCTCCACGGTCGGTGCAGCGGTGGCGGGGGTGGCCGCGGCCCACGTCGCCGGCGCGGACAATGCACCGACCGTGGAGGCGTGGCCGACGCTGGCAGCCACCGCCGACGCACCGCCGCCCAGACCGCCCAGCGCCGACATGCCGCTCGCGGCGCCGGCGCCGGCACCCACGCCGGCACCGCCGAGCGCACCCAGGCTGCCCAACGCCCCTTCGGGAGCCAGCAGCGCCCCCAAGCCGGCACCCGCCGAACCACCGCCGACGGCGTTGAAGCCGGCACCGGTGAGGTAACCGATCATGGTCGGAATCAAGGTCGGCGGGATGTAGACGGCCGCGGTCGCCAGGCCCTGGGAGGCGGCAGCGACAAACGAGTTGCTGCCGAATGCGTTCGCGGCGTCGAGGAACGAGCTGAGCCAGGGCGGTAGCGACGACGCCGCCGTGGGCGCGGCCGCCAGGGGCGAGGTGAGTCCCTGCAGTGCGCTGGGCATCGAGGAAATCAGTTGTGCCGCCTGGTCGCTGCCCGCGGCGGCGGTGCCGGCGCTGACCGCGGCCGCCTGCCCGGCCGCCCCCGCCGGATTGGTCGTCTGCGTCGGCGAGTTGAACAGCGTCAGCTTGGAGGCGGTCGTCGCGGTGGCCGCGTAGCCGTACATCGCGGCGGCGTCCTGCGCCCACATCGCGGCGTAGTGGGCTTCGTTGGCCGCGATCGCCGGAGTGTTCTGGCCGATGATGTTGGTCGCGACCAGCGCCGCCAGCTGTGCCCGGTTGGCGGCGATCACCGGCGGGGGCACACTCGCCGCGCGTGCCGCCTCGAAGGCCGCAGCCCCAACGGTCGCCTGCGTGGCGGCCTGCTCGGCTTGACCGGCGGTGGTGGTCATCCACGCCAGGTACGGCGCGACCGCGGCGGCCATCGCTGCCGAGGCCGGACCCCGCCATTCCTCGCCGGTGAGCCGGGAGACCACCGTCTCGGAGGCGTTGGCCGCCGAGGTGAGCTCGGCGGCCAACGCGCGCCAGGCCGATGCGGCCGCCATCATCGGCGCCGAACCTGCGCCGGCATAGATGCGACCGGAATTGATCTCTGGGGGCAAAGCTCCGTAGTCCATCGTGGTTGCTCCTTGACCTGCTAGCCGACCACGACCGGGCGCGGCATGACGGTGGGTTTGACGCCGTAGCGGGGCGCGCCGAAGCCGAGGCCGCCGCGACCGGAGCCGCCGACCGGCATCCCGCCGGGCATCGCGGCGACCGAGTTGCTCGCGGGCGCGACGGCCCAGCTGGGGTTGTGGAGGGCGGCGGTCGCGGCGCCGGCTGGGGTCGCTGCCCCCCAGCTCGCCGGCACCGACAAGCTGTTCACCAGCGACGCCTGACCCATCACCCCGGTTACCGGCGCGGCGAGACTGCTGGCCGCCGCCGCACCGCTCGCCGCGCCGACGCTGCCGCCCAGTCCGCCCAGGGCGCCGAGCGGACCACCGGGGGCCAGCAGCGCGCCCAGGCCGGTTCCGGCGGCACCAGCGGTTTCGCCGCCCTCGGCCATGAAACCGATCATCGAGGGAAGCAGGCTCGACGGGATATACATCAGCGAGGTCGCTGCGCCGCCGCCGAGGTTGGTAACCATCGAGTTCGATCCCAGTGCGGTCAGCAGGTCGCCGATGAAGGATCCTCCCGCCGCCGAGGGCACGCTGGCCAGGGCCCCGTTGGCCGCCTCCGTGGTCGCATAGGACTGCGCGCTGGTGCCCAGGGTCTGCACGAGCATTTCGTGAATGGCTGCGGCTTGCGCGCTCACGTCCTGGTACATGCTGCCGTGCGCGGAGAACTGCGCCGCCAGCAGCGCCGAAACCTCGTCGGCGCCTGCCGGCGCCAGGCCGGTGGTCGGGGCGGCGGCGGCGGCGTTCTGGGCGGTCAACACCGAGCCGATGCCCTGCAGGTCGCCGGCGGCAGCCGTCAGCGCCTCAGGCTGTGTGGTTACGAAAGACATCGCCCCTCCTCGATCGGGTGTGGGCCGGCCCGCCGGAGGGGCACCCACTGTTGTGGTGTCGGACAACCGATTCCATGCACCACAGTTCCTTAGACAACCGGCTGAATAAAAGCTGGTTAACCGCTTTTTAACCGCTGTGCCTGAACTTTTTACACACCAGTGCATTTCGGCCGTCATCGGTGTGGCACAGGTCACTGATGGCGGGTCGCGCCAGGGTTGATGCGGCTGCCGGAGGCGTCGCCCGGAGTGCTCTTCACCTGCCGGTTTGGACCGATATGAGGAGTCGGCAACAGTGATTTAACACGCCGATCCGACACCGAAAACGCTTGGTAACACCGGCTTAACAGGCGCTGCGCATAGTTCGAGTCATGAAACGTATCGCTCTGGTTGCAAGTGTTACCGCCGCCCTCATCGGCCTCGCGGTGCCGGCCAACGCCGAACCTGCCGACGACGCCGCGTTCCTTGCTGCTGTGGATGGCGCCGGTCTGGGCCATCGCGGCGGCACCAGTCAGACGGTGGCGGCCGGTCGGGCCGTGTGCCAGTTGATGGACGCCGGGCTGACCCCGGTGGACACGGTGGTCGCGGTGCAGAGCACCAACCCGGGTTTCACGCTGGAGCACGCCGCACGGTTCGCGGTGATCTCGGCGAACGCCTACTGCCCCGAGCACGTATAACCCCAGCACAAGGGGAACTTCCGAGAATCGGTGAGGAGCGCGTAACGCGGATTTAACGCGTCGGTTCGACGCGGTAAAAGTCAGGTAACACAGCCGTAACGGGCTGCGGACACGATGGTGCTCATGAAGCAGAGCATCCTCGTTCTCGTAGGCGCGGCCGTCGCAGCGGCCACCGTTGGCTTGGCCGCGCCCGCGCACGCCGACGGGGATGACGCCGCATTCCTTGCCGCTCTGAGCCAAGCCGGACTCAACCACAGCGGTGCCGGCCAGGCCGTCGCCGCAGGTCGCGCCGTGTGCGACCTGATGCACGGCGGCCTCAGCGCGATGGACACCGTCGCCGCGGTGCAGGCCACCAACCCGGGCTTCACCCTGGCTCACGCCGCGAAGTTCACCGCGATCTCGGCCAGCGCCTACTGCCCCGAGCGCATGTAGCTCGGGCCGGCATCAACCTCAGCAGCCCCACTTTCGTGGATTGATTCCTCGCCGGCCGTGCCGGTGAGTCCGTTTCGTCGTTGCCGCGCTAGATTCGCCGCGGGCCCCCATAGCCCAATTGGCAGAGGCAGCGGACTTAAAATCCGCCCAGTGTCGGTTCGAGTCCGACTGGGGGCACCAGCGTTCTCGCAGGTAAGACACGAACTCCGTTGCCGAAACGGCAGGCCGGGGAGCCGACCAGCTCTGCAGTCACTCGTTTCGACCGATAGCTAGACTCCGAGAATGCGGGTGCCTCGGCGAATCGCCGAGTTCAACAAGCGAGTCACCAATCCGGCGGCTCGCACGATCACGCCGTGGCTTCCGAGCCTTGGGACGCTCGAGCACGTCGGGCGGACGTCGGGTAGGCGATATCGAACGCCCCTTTTGGTATTCAAGACCCATGATGGCTACGCCATCCTCATCGGCTACGGCCTGCAGACGGACTGGTTGAAGAACGTGCTTGCCGGCGGACCGACGGTGTTGCACAAGCGCGGACGGTCCGTCGCGCTCGTCAACCCACGGGTGGTGAGCAAGTCCGAGGCCGCGGCCCTCGTCGTACCGCGTTCCCGGCTGTTCTACCGAGCGTTTCCCTACAACGAGGCAGCCGTGCTGCTGACGAATGCGGGCTCGGCGGACTGACCTCTGTACCGGCCGGACTTCGCGCCGAGGAAGCGACGTGAATCCGCCCGGTGTCGGTTCGAGGCCGACGGCGGCACCGGGTAAACCTGCAGGTGACGCCCGTCCTGAGTGGCCGGCCCCTCGCTGGGCGGCCACAAGCGGGTTATGGGCGAGTCCACAGCCGACCCCGATGCCGGGCTGCCTCCGGGCCGGCACATGGAGTGGGACCTCCGCAGCACCAGACGCCATGGCATGGAACGTATGACCACTTGAAAAGCGGTATCTCCTGAACAGGAGATATGCAACGCGGCATTGACTGGTGCCGATAGTGGTCATACACTTATGAAGTAAATGTCCGTATTCAACGCCTGCCCAGGCTCCGACGGAAGTTGAGACACCGATGAACGCGCAGAGCACCGCCCCCAGCGTCTTCGAAGCTGGTCTGCCCACGTTCGATTACAGTCTCAACGCCACCCCGCACGACATCCTCGAGGACGTCCGAAAGGCGCAATCGTGCGCGCCCATTGCCATCGGGCCCCTCGGTCCGGAAATCCTGTCCTACGATTTGGCTCGGGACATATTGCGTGACAACAGATTCCGCATGCCTCCTGGTATCACGTTGGCGGCGCAGGGCATAACGTCAGGTCCGTTGTACGACAAGATGGCGAGCAGCCTGCTGGGCCTGGAGGGCGCGCCACACACCCGGTTGCGCAAGCTGGTTTCCAAGGCGTTCACTCCCCGCGCGACATCACGTCTTCAAGAAACGATCCATGAGGTGATGAACGGGCTGATCGATCGGGTGGTTGACGCCGGACGCTGCGACGTCGTGACCGACATCGCGCGTCCTTACCCCACCCCGATCATGTGCGCACTGCTGGGCGCGCCGCGCCAGGATTGGCAGCTGTTCGCGGACTGGACCGAGGAAGTCTTCAAAGCCCTCAACTTTCAGCCCGATGCCACCTTCGATGAGTCCGCGATCATGCGCGCATGGGGTGAACTCGACGCCTACGTCGACGACATGGTCGCCGCCCGCCGCAACAGTCTGACCGATGACCTGCTCTCCGAACTCATCCGCGCCGAAAGCGACGGCGACCGGCTCAATCTCGACGAACTCCGCATGCTGGTGGCCGGCTTTTTGATGGCGGGAACCGATACCACGCGAAACCAACTAGCCGCATCGGTGCAAGTCCTCTGCGAGCATCCGGATCAATGGGCCAAGCTGCGAGACCATCCAGAACTTGCCATGCAGGCGGTCGAGGAAAGCATGCGCCACTCACCGGCGGCCTGCATCGTGCCGCGAGCCGCCGTTGAGGATGTCGAGTTCGGTGGCTACATGTTCCCGGCAGGGACGTTCGTACTCGCGAACACCTTTGCAGCAAACCGAGATCCAGCGATCTACAGCGATGCTGACCGATTCGACATCACGCGCAAGGACGTACCCGCAATTCTGACCTTCGGTGGCGGCGCGCACTACTGCCTGGGGGCGAACCTCGCACGCCGGGAACTGGCGGAAGCACTCACCGTCCTCACCCGCCGCCTGCCCGCCACCAATCGCGTCGGTCCGGCACCGTGGAAATCCGTGCTGGGAATGACCGGCCCGACAACTCTTCCGATCGAATTCACCAGTGAAAGGCTTGTGACGGCGGGTGCGTAGTCGTGGCTGGGCGGGCTTGACACCCTCGTCGGACGAAGAGGCGATTGCGCGAATTCTGACTGCGGTAGACGAAGAGGTCGCCGAACACGGATCGGCGATACGACTTGCCGACGTCGCCCGCAGGCTCGGTGTCACGCGCCAGACGGTGTACCGCTACTTTCCCAATGCTGACGCGCTGCTCATCGCCAGCTCAATGCGCGCGGTCAACGGGTTCATCGACCAGGCTGTAGAACGCGTCAGCGGGCTCAACGACCCGGTCACTGCAGTGGTCGAATGCGTTTCGTTCGGAGTCGAGAACCTCTCCGGTGATCCGCAGCTGGAGAACCTGCTGACCCGGCGACATGAGGGCGAAGTTGTCGCCTCGCTGACCTCCGACACCGCGATCGCATTCTGCTTGTCGGTCTTCCACCGCCTCGACGTCGATTGGAAGCTGCACGGCTTCGACGCCGCCGCGCTCCAGGAACTCGCCGAAATGACCCTGCGCACTGTGCAATCTCTGCTCACCGACCCCGGGCAGCGGCAGCGTGACAACATCGCGCTACGCCGCTTTGTTGGGCGATGGCTCGGTCCAGCGATCCTGTATCCGCGGATAACGTCGCTGGTTAGCACCGCTCCGTGGCTATCCACGTAGCCGCGTCGGTGTTCAGCGAACGGCGTCGCACTGTCATCGGTCCGTTGCGGAAATGAGCCTTGTTGGCATCCCGCGAACCTCGTCGTCTTCGCCTAGGCTGGATGAGACGCAAGTCTTGGGCGACAACACCGCAGAGGTGAGGGCGATCGGGAATGAACGTATGCGCCGAGTGACGGCAGGATTCGCAGTTATTGCTATCGGGTTGGTGGCCACCGGTTGCCACGGCGGCGGCCACGATGCCAAATCCACCCCCACCACCACGACCACCACCACCAAGCCGGTGACCCCGGTGGCCGACGGTGCACTCAAAGGGCTGCTGCTGACCCCCGAACAGGTGAACGCCGTCATGGGGGCGACCGAGATGGCCGTCACGCAATCACGCACCGAGATGACCGACGACAGCGCCACCATGCAGCCGCCGGAGTGCCTGGCCGTCGACGGCGCGGCTCAAACCGTCACCTACGCCGACAGCGGGTTCACCGCCGTGCGCGATCAGACCCTTCAGGAGGGCGACAACTTCGCGCACTTCGCCGAACAGGCCGTCGTCCTGTTCCCCTCGGCCAGGCAAGCCGCTGCCTTCTTCGAGGCGGCGGCGAAACAATGGCAGAACTGCCACCACTACACCCACACCCAGACCGGATCGGAATGGGACGCCGGAAAGGTCTCCACCGCCAACGGCATGCTCAGCGTCGTGGCCACGCAACTCGATCACGGCGACCCGGGCTGGGCCTGCGGGCGGGCACTGACCGCCAAGAACAACGTGATCGTCGACGTCAACACGTGCAGCGCGGACCCCGCCGACACCGCGGTAACACTGGCCGGCCAGATCGCCGCCAAGGTGCCGATGAAGTAGCGATCACACTCCTGGAAATGTTGCAACCAAATGTGATGTGAAACTCTTTGTGGCCCAACAATAAGAGAATTCTAATTGCACATGCGTCACAGGATGCCCGCCGAACGTTCGCCCAAGCACCCAGAGGCGCCGGTAGATAGCATCCGATCGGGTTGCTGACGGGCGGGGACACGGGCATGTCGGTGGCTTCCCCTAAGGTCACATCCGTGGTTGCTTGCGACATGAGTCACACCCCAGAAATACGCTCCCGTTTACGTGAATTTCACCGGTAAAATCAATCCCAATGTGCCCCGTCGGGGTATTTCAATCCGATCAATCGAGGGCCGCGAAGAGCCGCCGCCCGCGGGAGGTGGCGACACGATGGACAAGCCTGTGCGCGCGACGAACCACGTGACGAGCGGTGTCGCCCTGGCTGAGCCGCCGTCGTCGGCGCCCACGCTGCGGATGCCCACCTGGCGCGATGTGTTCAGCAGCGAGCCGGACTCGCACCCGCACCTGCCCGAGGTCATCGCCGACGCGCAGCCGCTGCTGGAGTTCGGCACCGCGGTGCGACTCGACGTCGTCGGCCGGATCCCGGTGTCGAACGGCCCCGTCACCGGCATGGTGGCCGGCCGCGATGGCCGTCGGCTGGTGGTCACCAACTACGGCGATGACAGCGTCTCGGTTGTCGACACGGCCAGCGGCGCGGTCGCCAAGACCTTGACCGGTGTCTACGAGCCCTACGCCATCGCGGCAGCCGGCCACGGCCGGGTGTATCTGAGCGCGGTGTCGCCCGCCTATGACGCCATCGCGCTGCTCGATGTCGACGCCGAGCACCTCGTCGCCGCGTACCCGCAGGCCGGCGCCGTGCGCGACGTGGTGGTCAGCGCCGACGGCAAGCACGTCTACGCCAGCTGTACCGGAGCCGACGGTGCCGAGGTTGCGGTGCTGGATCCGGCGACCAGTGAGGTCGAGGTGATCACGGTGGCCGCGACGCCGGACGCGTCGGCGGACCGCCTGGCGATCAGCCCGGACGGGCGCCGGCTCTACGTGGCCGTCGAGCACAGCGCCGGCAGCGAACTGGCGGTGATCGACACCGCCGCGCGCCGGGTCGTGAGCTCCATCCCGGTCGGGTCGTCGATCCGCGACATCGCGCTGAGCCTCGACGGCGGCATCGCCTACGTCGCCGGCTGCGGTCCCGACACCGCGGCGATCGACATCATCGACACCCGCGCCGAGGCCTTCACCGGCGTCATCGAACTCGGATCGACAGCTGTTGCTCAACTGCGCCTCAGCGCCGACGGCGAGCTGGTGTACCTGGTCGCCGACAACGGTGTCACCGTGTTCTCGACGCTGACCCACGACGTGGTCGGTGTGCTGGCACTGAACGCAGAGCCGTCGTGCCTGATCGAGAGCGCTGACGGTGGCCGGCTCTACATCGCCGACTACGCCGGCGGCTTGACCGTGGTGTCGGTCGCCTGGACCGCCGCACCGCTGGTCGGCGAGGTCGGCGACGTCATGGCGCACGCCGGGCTGTTGGAACTGGAACCCGCGCTGGTCTGACGTCGGCCGCATCGCCGATACCGGTAGCGTGGGTCCCGGTTTTTCACCGGCACCCGCGTAAAGGTGGTACGTCATGGACAGCACCATGCAGAGCTTCCCGCTGACCATCACCGCCCTGCTCAAGCACGCTACCCAAGTCCACGGCGACCGCACCGTGATCACGGCCACCGGTGGGGACTACCGCCGATGCACCTACGCCGAACTCGGCGAGCAGGCCGCACAGCTGGCGCACGCCCTGCGCGGTCTGGGGATCACCGGAGACCAGCGGGTCGCGACGTTCATGTGGAACAACGCCGAACACCTGGCTGCCTACCTGGCGATCCCCGCCATGGGCGCGGTGCTGCACACGCTGAACATCCGGCTGTTCGCCGAGCAGATCGTCTATGTCGCCAACCAGGCCGAAGACCAGGTCGTGCTGGTCGACATGTCGCTGGCGAAGCTGCTGGCCCCGGTGCTCGACAAACTCGACACCGTGCACACGGTCATCGCGGTGGGCGACGGCGACACCGCGGCGCTGGAAGCATCCGGCAAGACGGTGCTGCGCTACGCCGATGTGCTCGCCGGGCAGCCCACGACCTTCGACTGGCCGGAGATCGACGAGAACTCGGCGGCCGCGATGTGCTACACCAGCGGAACCACCGGCAACCCGAAAGGCGTTGTCTACAGCCATCGGTCGAGCTACCTGCATTCGATGGCGACCTGCACCACCAACGGGATCGGGGTGGGTTCGACGGACTCGGTGCTGCCGGTCGTGCCGATGTTCCACGCCAACGCCTGGGGGCTGCCGTACGCGGCACTGATGGCCGGTGCGGATCTGGTGCTGCCGGACCGGTTCCTGGACGCCCGTTCCCTGGTCGACGCGGTCGAGACCCAACGGCCCACCCTGGCCGGTGCGGTCCCGACCATCTGGAACGACGTCATGCACTTCCTGGACGCCGAGCCGGGGCACGACATGTCGTCGCTGCGGCTGGTGGCCTGCGGCGGCTCGGCGGTGCCGGTGTCGCTGATGCGTTCCTTCCAGGACAAGTTCGGTGTCCAGATCAAGCAGCTGTGGGGGATGACCGAAACGTCGCCGATGGCGACCGTGGCGTGGCCGCCGCCGGGTACCAGCGAGGACGAGCACTGGCAGCTCCGCGGAACGCAGGGCCAGCCGGTCTGCGGGGTGGAAGCCCGGATCGTCGACGACGAGGGCAAGGTGCTGCCCAACGACGGCGAGGCCGTCGGTGAGCTGGAGGTGCGCGGCCCCTGGATCACCAGCTCCTACTACCAGGGCCAGGACGCGGCGAAGTTCGAATCCGGCTGGCTGCGCACCGGCGACGTCGGCCGCATCGACGGGCGGGGTTTCGTCACGCTGACCGATCGGGCCAAGGACGTGATCAAGTCCGGCGGTGAATGGATCTCCTCCGTCGAGCTGGAGAACGAACTGATCGGGCACCCCGACGTGGTGGAGGCGGCCGTGGTCGGGGTCCCCGACGAGCGCTGGGAGGAGCGGCCGCTGGCGGTGATCGTGGCGCGCGAGGGTGCGCACGTCGATGCGGGCGAGCTGCGGGCGTTCTTGGCCGACAAGGTCGTTCGCTGGTGGCTGCCGGAGCGCTGGACGTTCGTCGACGAGATACCGCGGACCAGCGTCGGCAAGTACGACAAGAAGACCATCCGGGCCCGCTACGCCGAGGACGCGTACCCGGTCACCGAGGTGCGAGACTGACCGCCGCCGGGTGTTGGGCCCACTTCGAGCAGACACTAAATCGCACGATTTCGGCCGTGAACGTGCGAGTTTGTGTCTGCTCGCGGTAGAAAGTGAGCATGAGTCTGCGGGTCGTGCAGTGGGCAACCGGATCGGTTGGGGTGGCCGCGATCAAGGGAGTGCTCGAACATCCCGAACTCGAGCTGGTCGGCTGCTGGGTGCATTCGGAAGCCAAGAGCGGCAAGGATGTCGGCGACATCATCGGGACGCCGCCGATCGGGGTGATTGCCACCAACAACATCGACGACGTGCTGGCCATGGACGCCGACGCGGTGATCTACGCCCCGCTGCTGCCCAGCGTCGACGAGGTGGCCGCGCTGCTGCGCTCGGGCAAGAACGTGGTCAGCCCGCTCGGGTGGTTCTATCCGGGTGAGCGTGAGGCCGCGCCGTTGGAGATCGCCGCGCAGGCCGGCAACGCCACGCTGCACGGCGCGGGCATCGGGCCCGGCGCGGCCACCGAACTGTTTCCGCTGCTGCTGTCGGTGATGTCCACCGGCGTGACCTTCGTGCGCTCCGAGGAGTATTCCGACCTGCGGACCTACGGGGCCCCCGACGTGCTGCGCTACGTGATGGGCTTCGGCGGCACACCGGACGAGGCGTTGACCGGACCGATGCAGAAGCTGCTCGACGGCGGGTTCGTGCAGTCGGTGCGGTTGTGTGTGGATCGGCTGGGCTTCGCCGCCGACCCGCAGGTCCGCTCCTCCCAGGAGGTGGCGGTGGCGACCGCCCCGATCGACTCGCCGATCGGGGTGATCGAGGCGGGGCAGGTCGCCGGGCGCCGCTTCCACTGGGAGGCGATGGCAGACGACACCGTGGTCGTGCGGATCACGGTCAACTGGTTGATGGGTGAGGAAAACCTGGATCCGCCATGGTCTTTCGGGCCGGCGGGGGAGCGCTACGAAATGGAGGTGCTGGGCAATCCGAACACCTTCGTCACCGTCAAAGGCTGGCAGCCGGAAAGCGTCGAGGAAGGCCTGAAGAGCAACCCCGGCATCGTCGCGACCGCCGCGCACTGTGTGAACAAGATCCCGGCGGTCTGCGCCGCACCGGCCGGCATTCAGAGCTTCTTCGATCTGCCGCTGGTCACCGGCAGGGCCGCGCCCGAACTGAGGCGATAGCCGCTAATCTCGGCTGATGGCTCTCGTCGTCGAGCAATCCCTGGCGATCCCGGTCCCGGTCGAGGAGGCGTTCGCCGGCACGCTGCCGATACCGCTGCCGACCCTGTTCCGGCGCCGGTACGGACCCATCCCGCCGATCAAGCAGGTGCGCGACCAGACCGGGGACTGGGCGGCCGCCGGGCAGACCCGCACCGTGCTGCTCAAGGGCGGCGGCAGCATGCGTGAACAACTGACCGGGGTGGACCCGCCGCACAGCTTCGACTACACACTGACCGGGATAACCGGCCCGATGGCGCCGCTGGTGCGCCTGGTGGAGGGGCAGTGGCTTTTCAACCCGGCCGGTACCGGAACCGAGGTCACCTGGCGCTGGACACTGCATCCCCGATCCGCGCTGGCCGCCCCGGCGCTGCCGGTGCTGGCCGCGCTGTGGCGCGGCTACGCACGCCGCTCCCTGGAACAACTCTCGACGCTGCTGACCGGCTGACCACGGTGTGCCGACTGTTCGGGCTGCACGCCGGGACCAACGTGGTCACCGCCACCTTCTGGCTGCTCGACGCCCCGGACAGCCTGGCCCAGCAGAGCCGGCGCAACCCGGACGGTACCGGGCTGGGCGTCTTTGACGCGCACGGAAACCCGGAGGTGCGCAAGCAGCCGATCGCGGCGTGGCAGGACCGCGACTTCGCGGTGGAGGCGCACCACATGACCGGCACCACGTTCACCGGCCACGTTCGCTACGCGACGACCGGCGCCCACGACGTCGTCAACACCCACCCGTTCCTGCAGGACGGCCGGATCGGCGCGCACAACGGCGTCGTGGAGGGCCTGGACCTGCTCGACGAACGCCTCCGCGAGGTGGGCACCGCCGACCTGGTGGCCGGCCAGACCGACTCCGAGCGGGTATTCGCCCTGATCACAGCCGCGATCCGGGCCCGGGGCGGCGACGTGGCCGGCGGTCTGGTCGACGCGGTGGGCTGGCTGGCCGCCAACGTGCCGGTGTACGCCGTCAACCTGCTGTTGAGCACGGGCACCGACGTGTGGGCGCTGCGCTACCCCGAGCCCAACGAGTTGCACCTCCTGGATCGTCGCGACGGCGGCGCGCCTGTCGGCTTCGAGCTGCGCAGCAAGCGAATTCACGCCCACGCCGAACAGTTGCGCGACCGGCCGGCGGTGGTGATCGCCAGCGAACCGATGGATGACGACCCGCGCTGGCAAGCGCTGGCCCCCGGTGAGTTGGTGCACGTCGACGCCGGCCTGCGGATCACCCGCGAGCTGGTGCTGCCGAACCCGCCCACCCACCAGCTGCACCGCAAGGATTTGAGTTCGGTGGCGGCCGCGGCGCAACACCCGTTCGGGTGATCGTCGGCGCCTGGCAGACTCGAGATCGTGACGGCAAAACGTGCGCTCGTGCTGGCAGGCGGGGGAGTGGCGGGAATCGCCTGGGAGACAGGGATTCTGCGCGGGATCGCCGACGAGGATCCCGCGACGGCGCAGCGGCTGCTGGATTCCGAGGTGCTGGTCGGGACGTCCGCGGGGGCGGCGGTGGCCGCCCAGATCAGCAGCCCGGCGTCGCTGCAGGAGCTGTTCACCCGCCAGGTCGACGGGCCGTCCGCCGAGATCGACCCGGGTGTGGGCACCGAAGCGATCGGTGAGCTGATCCTGGCCGCGATCAGCGAGCCCAACACGTCGAGGACCCAGCAGCTGCAGCGCATCGGATCCGTTGCCCTGAGCGCACAGACCGTCTCTGAGCCGGTGCGCCGCAACGTGATCGCGCAGCGCCTGCCATCACCCGACTGGCCGGAGCGGGAGCTGCGGCTGACCGCGATCGACGTCGCCACCGGGAAGCTTTTGGTGTTCGATCGGGATTCGGGCGTGCAGCTGGTCGACGCCGTGGCGGCCAGCTGCGCGGTCCCCGGTGCCTGGCCGATGGTGACGATCGGCGGGCGCCGCTACATGGACGGCGGGATCGGCAGCACCGTCAACCTGGCATTCGCCGAGGACTGCGCGGTGGCGGTCGTGCTGGTGCCCGCGGCCGAGGACGCGCCGTCGCTGTTCGGCCGCGGCCCCGCCGTGGAGATCGCGGAGTTCGCCGGGCGCGCGTTCGGCGTCTTCGCCGACGACGCATCGGTGGCCGCGTTCGGCGGCAACGCGTTGGACCCCCGCTGCCGGACCGCGTCGGCGCGGGCCGGTCGCGAGCAGGGCCGGCGGGTGGCTGCGACGGTCGCGGAGTTCCTCGACGGCTGAGTCAGCGTGCGTCGAGCGCCTGGCCGGTCAGCTCGCGGCCGACGTCGACCAACTCCGCGGCGCGGTGAAACTCCAGGCTGCGACACGCGGTGCGGGGCACCTCGATGAGCAGATCGGGTGGATGGCTGGCCAGGTGGTGTCGGGTCAGCGCCGCCTGAGCGATCTCGATGGTCCGGTTCATCACCTCAAAGCTGCCCAGCTTGGGTACCGCGGGCAGTTCGTCAGGCTCGGGTTCCAGCTCGGAGTCGGAGCCGCCGAACCGGCTGAGCACCGCCCGGGCGGTCGGCCGGTCCAGCAGCGACCGGGCAGCGCTGGTGTCCAGCAGCGCCGACGTGCTGCGCAGCACCCGGTTCAGCAATTCCGCGGTCGGACCCGGCTCGGGGTCATCCTCGGGCTCCTCGCAGGTGACCGGATCGTCGGCCCGGCCGCTGAGGTTCACCGCGACCGTCAGATCGGCGTTCACCGCGGCCATCGGCGCCATCGGCAGCGGGTCGAGGATGCCGCCGTCCGCCAGCAGCCGGCCATCGACGACGTGCGGCGCGATCACCCCGGGAATGGCGATCGAGGCCCGGATCGCCTCGTCGAGCCGGCCACGTTGCAGCCACACCGATTTCCCGGCGATCAGGTCCGTCGCGACCGCCGTGTAGGGGATGGGCAGCTGTTCGATGAGGACGTCGCCCAGGATCTCTCGGACGGCGTCCAGAATCTTCTCCGCCCGCAACACCCCGGACGCGGTGAGCGACGGGTCCAGCAGCCGCAGCACCGCGCGTTGGGTCAGCGACTTGGCCCAGTCGGTGAAGTCATCGATCCGCCCGGCCGCCTGCAGCCCGCCGACCAGGGCACCCATCGACGAACCGGAGATCCCCACGATGTCGTAGCCGCGGTCGCGCAGCTCGTCGATCACGCCGATATGGGCGTAGCCCCGGGCGCCACCGCTGCCCAGAACCAGGGCCACCCGTGGATTCATGGCGTCCATTGTGCCTGCGGTGACAGCCGGGATTTGTTCGGCGTGATCGGAATTGTCCCCGTTCACCGGGTATCCGACATTCCTGCACGTGGCGCCGCTGATCGCCGGTATGCGCGCGGCCACCAGGTGCACCTGGCCCGTCGGCGAGGGACACCGGCGTTTAGGCGGGCTATAGCATTGACGCCGTGATGGAACTCGCCGGACTCGGATCCGGATTCTGTGGATGTTGTCGCTGTAGCTGACCGCTGCCGCCGCTATCCCCAGCCATCCCATTTGGAGTTCCCGAAATGCTCACTGCAAATCCTGTCGCGTTGCGACCGATCCCGACGCCGTCGCCCAGCCCCACCCGGTTGCGACTGCCCGACCTGCTGCACGCCACCGACCGAGCCGCCGACGAGGTGCTCAGCGGACGCTATGACGCGCTGCTGCCGGCCGGCGGCGTGCCCACCGACGCTCGCTGGTTCACCCGCCTGCACGGCGACGAAGACCTCGATATCTGGTTGATCAGTTGGGCGCCCGGACACGCCACCGAACTGCACGACCACGGCGGGTCCCTCGGGGCGTTGACGGTGTTGTCCGGCTCGCTGCACGAATTCCGTTGGGAAGGTCACGAGCTGCGCCGGCACCGGCTCGACGCCGGCGATCAGGCCGCGTTCCCGCTGGGATGGGTGCACGACGTCGTCTGGGCACCGACATCGCCCGCGGAAATCACCTCCGGACCGGCCCCGACCGTGGGACCCACGCTGAGCGTGCACGCCTACTCGCCGCCGCTGACGGTGATGTCGTACTACGAGGTCACCGATCGCGACACCCTGCGCCGGCAGCGCACAGTGCTGACCGACGAGCCGGAGTCCTAGCCATGAGCCGCATTGATCAGGTGCTGGACGCGGCGCGGGCCCGGTTGCGGCGCCTTTCCGCGGAGGAGGTGCCCGCCGCACTGCGGCGCGGCGCGCTGCTGGTCGACATCCGTCCGCAGGCACAACGAGCGGCCGAAGGCGAGGTTGCGGGGGCACTGGTGATTGAGCGCAACGTCCTCGAATGGCGCTGCGACCCCACCAGCGATGCCCGGCTGCCGCAGGCGGTCAGCGACGACGTCGAGTGGGTGATCCTGTGTTCGGAGGGCTATACCTCCAGCCTGGCCGCGGCCTCCCTGGTCGATCTCGGGTTGCACCGCGCCACCGATGTCATCGGCGGATATCACGCCTTGGTGGCTGCCGGGGTGCTGAGCGCGGTTTAGCCGCCGCCACCGGCAGCGCCGCCGCCACCGCCGGTGTCGCCGGATCCCTCGTCGTCCCACGGGTTGGAGCTGGGGACGGTGGGAACATCGTTGCTGCCCTGGGCGGAGGCCGGGATGAGGTAGTAGCAGGTGGTCGCGGTCCGGGCCACGCAGGTGATCTCAGTCGGTGCGGCGTGCGCGATGGCGGGGAGGGCGAGCGCGGGGAACGCGATGAACGCACCGGCCACCGCAGCCTTGGCGATCCCTGTTATCGTCATCCGGCCCATCGCTAACACCTCCCGTGCAGGTCTCGTTCACCTGTTGTACATCTTGGATTCACCGAATGTAAGCGACGGCACGGCGTGTTGCAAGTTTTGGTCCCTGTGAACTGCCTGTACGGGTCAGCCGGGGCTGTGTAGCAACGGGTGCAGTTTCCTGGTCTTCTCAGGTGTCCAGCCCGGCGGCTGCAGGATCTCCGCCCAGGCATCGGCGACATCCTGGGTGTAGTGGTGGCCGTGCCCGTCGGGCACGTCGACAGCGACCGCCATGTCGGCGGAGACCTGCAGGAACGTCACCACCGGGATCCAGCCGACCTCGGGCAGCACGTCGTAGCCCCTGGGCTCGCCCAGCCAATCGGGTTTGTGGAACAGCAAATCCGGGTTCCACCAGGCGATCGGGTCGGACGCGTGCTGCAGGTAGACCACCTTCGGCGAGTTCCAGGCGGGGTGCGGGCGGTGCAGGTCGTCGGGGCGGGCAACGAATCGGACATTGTTCCCGTCGTCGTAGACCGGCAGCCACTGCGGCGAGCCGGGGTCACGGTTGATGGTCAGGTCGGCCCAGATGGTGTTGTTGAACGTCGGACCGGAGAACAGCGCCCCGTCGGTGCGCGCCAGCACGTTGTTCAGGCTCATGAACGGCGACTCGCCGCCGAAGGAGCCCAGGCTCTCGCCGAACACCACCAGCTTGGGGCGCCGGGACTCGGGCATCGCGCGCACCAGCGCGTCGACCGCTTCGAACAGTGCCTGGCCCGCCTGGCGGGCGTTTTCCTTGTCCACCAGAAAGGACAGCCAACTGGGCAGAAACGAGTACTGCATGCTCACGATGGCGGTGTTGCCGTTGTACATGTACTCCAGCGCCGAGGCTTCGGCCTCGTTGATCCAGCCGGTGCCGGTCGTGGTGGCCACCGCGACGACGGCGCGATTCAATCCGCCGGTGCGCTGCAGTTCCTGCGCCGCCAACCGCGCGGTTTCCTTGATGCCGTGCGCGGAGTTCAGTCCGGCGTAGGCCCGGATCGGCTCGACGGCCGCCGCACCGTTGAAGGCGGCGAGCCGGCTGACGTCGGGTCCGCCCTCGATGAACACCCGGCCCTGATGGCCCAGCGACTCCCAGGACGCCAGCGATCCGGGCCCGCCGGAACGCAGCGGCGAGGTGGGGGCCGAATGGTCGGGGTCCATCTCGTTGTTCACCCTGGCGAAGGTGGAGTTCATGGTGTGCATGGCGACCTTGACCACGACGCCGTTGAGCAATGCGATCGTCAGCGCCACCAGTAGCGACACCGCGACCACGAACGACACCCGCGGCGGCGCCACCCGGTTGAGTTGTCTGATCAACGCGCCGAGCAGCCGTCGGGTCAGCTGGCCGATCTCGACCAGCGTGAACAGCACCACCACCGACAGCAGCCCGGCCAGCGGGTATGCGTACCAGGCCAGGCGGGGCACGCCCATCAGATCGCGCACCCGGTCCTGCCAGATGTGGAACCAGGCGTCCATCCCGACCAGGCCGATCAGGCTGACGGGCAGCAGGATCGCCCACGCGCGGCGCGGCGCGGGCGGGCTGGTGTCCTGGGAGCGCAGGTAGCGGACCAGCCACACGGCGAACACGCCGAGGCCGTAGCCGACGGCGCCGGACACGCCGCTGACCAGGCCCTGGAACAACGGTCCGCGGGGCAGCAGCGACGGCGTCGTCGACAACCAGATGAACACCATGCCGACCGCGCTGCCGGTGAATGTGTAGCGCCGAACCCACCACGGCCGGCGGGTCTTGGCGCCCTCGGATTCGGCCGCGGCGGTTGCGCTCACGCCGAACCCCTAGCGGTGGGTGAAGTTCGGCGGTCGCTTCTCGACGAACGCCGCCATGCCCTCGGTCTGGTCGTCGGTGGCGAACGCCGAGTGGAACAGCCGGCGCTCATAGAGCAGGCCTTCGGCCAGCGTGGATTCGAAGGCCCGGTTGACGGCCTCCTTGGCCATGCGGGCCGCCGACAGCGACATGCCCGCGATGGTCGCGGCAACCTTCTTGGCTTCGGTCAGCAGGTCATCGGCGGGCACCACCCGCGACGTCAGCCCGGACCGTTCGGCCTCGGCGGCGTCGATGGTGCGGCCGGTCAGGATGAGGTCCATCGCCTTGGCCTTGCCGATCGCCCGGGTCAGCCGTTGCGAACCGCCCATGCCCGGCAACACGCCCAGCTTGATCTCCGGCTGGCCGAATTTCGCGGTGTCCGCGGCGATCAGCAGATCGCACATCATCGCCAGTTCGCAGCCGCCGCCGAGCGCATGCCCGGCGACCGCGGCGATGGTCGGGGTGCGCACCGCCGCGAGCTTGCCCCACGCCGCGAAGAAGTCGGCGCGGTACACATCGGCGAAGGACAGCTCCGACATCTCCTTGATGTCGGCGCCGGCGGCGAACGCTTTCGCCGAACCGGTGATGATGATCGCGCCGATGCCGGGGTCATTGTCGAACTCTGCTGCGGCGCTGGTCAGCTCGTCCATCACCTGGCTGTTGAGGGCGTTGAGCGCCTGCGGCCGGTTCAAGGTGATGGTGCCGACGCGACCGTCGCGGTCGACGAGGATCGTTTCGTAAGTCATGTCTCTCCTTAAAACGTCAGATCGGGTTGTGCCGGTACGAAGTACAGGTCGACGTCGGCGGCGGTCACGTCGGCCAGTGACGCCGGCGACCATTGCGGATTACGGTCCTTGTCGACCAGCTGGGCTCGGATGCCCTCGACCAGGTCGTGCGAACGCAGCGACGCGCACGACACCCGATACTCCTGGACCAGAACGTCTTCCAGGGTGTTGAGTTTCGCCGCCCGGCGCACCGATTCGAGCGTGACCGAGCAGGCGATGGGCGAACGGGTGGCGATCAGCTTGGCGGCCTCGTTCGCGTCCGCGTCGGCATGGTCTTCCAGCGCGGCCACGATCTCGGCGACGGTGTCGTGTGCGTAGCATTCGTCGATCCAATCCCGTTGTGCGGCAAGACGGCTCGACGGAGGCTGGGTGGCATGAGCGGCCAGCGCGGCAGGCACGCCGTCGGCGACGATCGCCGCGGTGAACTCGCCCAACGCGGCGTGCGGTACGTAGTGGTCGGCGAACCCGAGGGCTAGGGCGTCGGCGCCGTCGAAGGGTGCGCCGGTCAGCGCCGCGTGCAGACCCAGCGATCCGGGAGCGCGCGACAGCAGATAGGTGCCGCCGACGTCGGGGATGAAGCCGATACCGACTTCGGGCATCGCCACCTTCGAAGTGTCGGTGACGATCCGGGTATTGGCGTGGGCGGCCACACCGACGCCGCCGCCCATCACGATGCCGTCCATCAACGCGACATACGGCTTGGAGAACCGTCCGATGTGCGCGTTGAGCAGATACTCCTCGAACCAGAACCGCCGCGCGTCGGCGCCGTCCGCTTTGGCGCTGTGGTAGATCGCCACCACGTCGCCGCCGGCGCACAGGCCGCGTTCGCCGGCGCCGTCGAGCACCACCGCGCGCACCGCGTCGTCGCCTTCCCAGTCCGCGAGCACCACCCGCATCGCGTCGACCATCGTCTGGGTCAGCGAGTTGATCGCCTTCGGACGGTTCAGGGTCACAAACCCGACACCGTTGTCGATGCGGGTGAGGACTTCATCGGATTCGTCAGCCACAGCTTCGCAATCTAGATCGCTACCCGCGTCTGCCCGCCCGCGGGTAAGGTCTATCAGTGAACGACCGGGGAACTTGCCCCGATCCGTGAGCGTTGACTATTTGTTCGCGCATTCAAAGTCAGGGACAAGAGAGGATCCGACGGTGCGGGAGACCAGCAACCCGGTATTTCGTTCGCTGCCGAAACAGCAGGGCGGATACGCGCAGTTCGGCACCGGCGTCGCCGGTGCGGCGGCCCAGCAGATGCAGGGCTATCACGCCGACCCCTATGTCGCTGAGCAGGGCCGTGTCGCACGGCCGCTGACCATCGATGACGTGGTCACCAAGACCGGCATGACGCTGGGGGTGTTGAGCGTCGTCGCCACCATCTCCTACTTCTTGGTCAACGCGCACCAGGAGCTGGCCAGCCTGTTCACCTTCGCCGGCGGCATCGGCGGTTTCGCGCTGGTGATGGTCGCCACCTTCGGCCGCAAACAGGACAACCCGGCGATCGTGCTGAGCTACGCCGCGCTGGAGGGCCTGTTCCTCGGCGCGGTCACCTTCATGCTCACCTTCTCGGTGTCGGGCGCCAACGCCGGCATGCTGATCGGGCAGGCCATCATGGGCACCATGGGCGTGTTCCTGGGCATGCTCGTCGTCTACAAGACCGGCGCCATCCGGGTCACCCCGAAGTTCACCCGCATGGTGGTTTCCGCGCTGTTCGGCCTGGTGGTGCTGATGCTGGGCAACATCGTCGTCGGGATCTTCAACCACGGTGAGGGCCTGGGCCTGCGCACCGGCGGAACGTTGTCCATCGTGTTCTCGCTGGTCTGCATCGGTATCGCGGCGTTCAGCTTCCTGATCGACTTCGACGCCGCCGACCAGATGATCCGCGCCGGCGCCCCGGAGAAGGCCGCCTGGGGGATCGCCCTGGGTCTGACCGTCACCCTGGTCTGGCTCTACATCGAGATCCTGCGGCTGCTCAGCTACTTCCAGAGCGACTAGCCCTTCTGCGTTGACTCTGCGGCCACGGCGCGTTCTACCCGAACTTTTGCGCCATGGCCGCAGAGTCATTTGGTGACTGGCGCCGCTCATAAGGTGGTAGCACCATGCCCGCATGGGGGAGCAGCCTTTCATCGGTAGTGAGGCGTTGACGGCCGGGACGCTGAGCCGCTACGACCTACGCAAGCGGTACCGCGCGCTCATGCCCGATGTCTACCTCGACCGACAGCTCGTTCCGACATTGCGGCAACGCACCTGTGCCGCCTGGCTGTGGTCTCACCGTCAGGCGGTTATCGCCGGGCTGGCCGCTTCGGCGCAGCACGGTGCGAACTGGGTCGACGAGACCGCTACCGTCGAGCTGATCTGGCGCAACGCCAGGGCGCCGCGGGGCGTCAAAACGCGGGCTGATCTGCTGCTGGAGGGAGAGACGCAGCGGCTCGACGGGCTGCCGGTGACCACACCCGAGCGCACCGCCTTCGACCTGGGCCGACGCGGTTCTATCGGCCAGGCGGTGGCCAGACTCGATGCGCTGGCCAACGCCACTCAGTTCAAGGTCGGCGATGTGGCGGCGTTGGCCGCGCGGCATCGTCATACCCGCGGTCTGCGTCAACTGGAGACGGTGCTGGATCTCGTCGACGCCGGCGCCCAGTCGCCGAAGGAGACCTGGCTGCGGCTGTTGCTCATCAACGCCGGGTTCCCCCGGCCGCAGACCCAGGTACCTGTCGACGGACCGGACGGTTTCCCGAAGTACTACCTGGACCTGGGCTGGAAGGACATCATGCTCGCCGTCGAGTACGACGGCGAACAGCACCGGACCAGCCGCCCGCAGTTCGCCTGGGACGTCGAACGCCTGGAGTACATCCGACAGGTCGGTTGGACCCACATCAGGGTGTTGGCGGACCACCGGGGCCCGGACGTCGTCGGCCGCGTGCAGCGCGCCTGGGATGGCTTGACTCTGCGCTGACGGCGCGAATTACTGGAGAATTCGCGCCGTAGTCGCAGAGTCAGCGCAATCAGGACAGTCTTTCCACAACCATGGCCATGCCCTGCCCGCCGCCGACACACATGGTCTCGACACCGAACGTCTTGTCGTGGGTCTGCAGGTTGTTCAGCAGGGTGGCGGTGATGCGGGCGCCGGTCATGCCGAACGGGTGGCCCAGCGCAATCGCGCCGCCGGAGACGTTGAGCTTGTCCTCGTCGATGCCCAGCTCGCGCGCGGAGCCCAGCACCTGCACCGCGAAGGCCTCGTTGATCTCGAACAGGTCGATGTCGGACACCGACATCTTGGCGTTGGCCAGGGCCTTCTTGACTGCCGCGATCGGACCCAGACCCATGATCTCCGGCGACAGCCCGGACACCCCGGTGGACACGATGCGGGCCAGCGGCTTGAGACCCAGCTCGCGCGCCTTGGTGTCGCTGGTGATGATCACCGCGGCCGCCCCGTCGTTGAGCGGGCAGGCGTTGCCGGCGGTAATCGTGCCGTTGGGCCGGAACACCGGCTTGAGCTGGCTGATCTTCTCGTAGGTGGTGCCGGCGCGCGGGCCGTCATCGGTGCTGACCACGGTGCCGTCGGGCAGCGTGACCGGCGAGATCTCGCGGGCGAAGAAGCCGCTGTTGATGGCCTCCTCGGCGCGGTTCTGGCTGCGCACACCCCAGTGGTCCTGGTCCTCGCGGCTGATCCCGGTGTGCAGCACCACGTTCTCGGCGGTCTGCCCCATCGCGATGTAGACGTCCGGCAGCAGGCCGTCGGCCCGCGGGTCGTGCCATTCGGTGGCACCGGCCGCGGCGGCCTCGGAGCGAGCCTGACCCTCGTCGAACAGCGGGTTCTTGCTGTTCGGGGCCCCGTCGGCGGCGCCGATACCGAACTGCGAGACGGTCTCCACCCCGGCGGAGATGAACGCGTCGCCCTCGCCGGCCTTGATCGCGTGGAACGCCATCCGGGTGGTCTGCAGCGACGACGAACAGTAGCGGTTGACGGTGGTACCGGGCAGGAAGTCGTAGCCGAGCAGCACAGCGACCACCCGGCCGATGTTGTACCCGGATGCGCCGCCCGGCTGACCGCAGCCCATCATCAGGTCGTCGATCTGGTGGGGGTTCAGCTCGGGCACCTTGTCGAGGGCGGCGCGCACCATCTGGGCGGCCAGGTCGTCGGGCCGCATGGTGACCAGAGATCCCTTGCCGGCGCGACCGATCGGGGAACGCGCGGTTGAGACGATGACGGCTTCGGGCATAACGGCTCCTCCCAAGGATGTTGTGGGCTGAACCTACCCTTCGGCGGCGATGACCGGCGCGGGGACCCCGGTCGTCGGACGCCGGCGCAACCGCGATATCGCGGCCAGCCGGGTACCGCGCGGAACCGACTCGGCCGCGACGGGCGCCCAGGGCAGCGCCGGTATCGGTCCGTCGGTCCGTTCACCCAGCGCCTCGCACAATGCGGGGAGCAACTGGTTGGCCGCCAGCGCGTAGCCCGCCGCCGACGGGTGGTACTGGTCCTCGGAGAACATCAACTCCGGGGCCTGGTAGAACTCCGGCGCCAGCAGATCGGCGAACGGGACGGCCACACCGCCGGCAGCCTTCACCGCGGCGGCTTGGGCGCGTGCCAGCCGCAGCCCGCGGGCGTGCGCCACCCATCGCAGCGGTTGCGGGATGGCGGTGATGACCCCGAAGTCCGGGCAGGTGCCGACGGCGACCACCGCGCCGCTGGCACACAGCCGGCGAACCGCGGCACCGAGCCGTTGCGACGAACGGGAAATGGCGTTGAGCGCGGTCACGTCGTTGGCGCCGACCATGATCACCGCGGCGTCCGGGGGCGGCCCGGCCACAAACATCGCGTCGACCTGGCCGGAGAGTCCTTTGGAGGTGGCGCCCACCAGCGCTTTGGTGCTCAGCCGGATGCGCTTGCCGGTGCGTTGGGCCAACGCCCGGGCCACCAACACGCCCGGCACCTCCTCAGCGTTGCGGCAGCCGTACCCGGTCGCCGTCGAGTCGCCGAAGATCATCAGATGCAGGTCGACGGGTACGCCGCGCTGCCAGCGCTGCACCGGTCCACCGTCGGGCGAGTACACGCCGTCGGCGCGAGGGGGCACGTCCCGAGACTTCGGAATCACCTGGCGAGCTGCGATCGCCTGGCCGGCCAACAGATTGCGTGCGCCGAGGTAGGCCGTGCCCGTCGAGGCGAGCGCGCCCGCTGCAGCCAATGCGATCGTGGATCGCCGCGGCACCAGAATCCGCACGTCGTCAAGTCTAGGGAGCGCGGAGTCAGGGAGTCTGAACCTCAACGGAACAGGCGGTTACGTTGTGGATCAAATGTGATATCGAAACAGACTCGTTTACTGTTGAAATCCTTAAAGATGTCAAGCTAAATTACCGGGGTTGGCCAGTTCGGCCTCGGGGGCAATCGCTACAACGTCGTAGGGAGTGTTGACATGACTGCAGTTATCGAGGCATCGGACCCACCCCGTTCTTATCTGAACCCTGCTGGGCATCTGCGAACCCGTCGATATCCCGTCAGTGATGGGGCACCCGTCGAGGTCGTCGAGGATCGGCCCAGCATCGCCGGCCGGCTGGCCTGGCTCGCCGCTCGTCTCACCATTCGGCCCACGCTGTCCATCGGCAGCTATCTCCCGCATGCGCCGTGGCCGTGGGGCATCCTCGACCTCGCCGCCCGCGCCATGCTGCCCCCGGTGGGCACCATCCGGGCCACCATCGGATTGCCGCGCTGCACCGCGCAGCTGGTCCGCGCCGCCGGGGTGCTGCCGGCCGACGGAACCCGTCGGGTGGTGCTGTACCTGCACGGCGGCGCCTTCATCACCTGCGGGGCGCACACCCACGGCCGCCTGGTCACCAAGTTGTCGGAGTATGCCGACAGCCCGGTGCTGGTGGTGAACTACCGCATGCTGCCCAAACATTCGATCGGCCAGGCGCTCGACGACTGCTACGACGGCTACCAGTGGCTGCGGGGCCAGGGATATGAGCCCGACCAGATCGTGCTGGCCGGTGACTCGGCCGGTGGTTACCTGTCGTTGGCGCTGGCCGAACGGCTGCTCGACGACGGCGAAGAGCCCGCGGCCATCGCCTGCATGTCACCGCTGATGGAGATCGACAAAGCCCCCAAGCAGTCGCATCCCAACATCCGCAGCGATGCGATGTTCCCCGCCAAGGCCTTCGACGCGTTCGTCGACCTGATCGCCCGGGCCGCGCGCGGACACGTCGTCGACGGGCGCCCCGAGCAGGTCTTCGAACCCCTCGACCACGTCGAGCCGGGCCTGCCGCGGACGCTGATTCACGTCTCCGGTTCCGAAGTGTTGCTGCACGACGCCCGCTTGGCGGCGCGAACGCTGGCGGCGGCCGGGGTTCCGGTGGAAGTGCGGGTGTGGCCGGGCCAGATGCACGTGTTCCAACTGGCGTCGCCGCTGGTACCCGAAGCGACCCGCTCGCTGCGGCAGATCGGTGAATACATCCGCGAAGCCACGGGCTAGCTGCTTGGCTCGGCAAATCACCTGAGACGATGTGGGCATGCGGATTGCGCGCCACGTCAGTGAACTCATCGGCAACACCCCCTTAGTCCAGCTGAACTCGGTCGTTCCGCCCGGCGCCGGCCGGGTGGTCGCCAAGATCGAATACCTCAACCCCGGCGCGAGTTCCAAGGACCGCATCGCGGTCAAGATGATCGACGCCGCCGAGGCGAGCGGGCAGCTCAAGCCCGGCGGCACCATCGTCGAACCCACCTCCGGAAACACCGGTGTCGGGCTGGCGCTGGTCGCCCAGCACCGCGGCTACAAATGTGTGTTCGTCTGCCCGGACAAGGTCAGCGAGGACAAGCAGAATGTGTTGCGGGCCTACGGCGCCGAGGTGGTGGTGTGCCCGACCGCGGTGCCGCCGGATCACCCGGACAGCTACTACAGCGTGTCCAACCGGTTGACCGCCGAGATCGAGGGCGCCTGGAAACCCGACCAGTACTCCAACCCGGCCGGCCCTGCCAGCCACTATGAGACCACCGGGCCGGAGATCTGGGCCGACACCGACGGCACCATCACCCATTTCGTCGCCGGCATCGGCACCGGTGGCACCATCACCGGCACCGGCCGCTACCTCAAAGAGGTGTCCGGGGGATCGGTACAGGTGATCGGCGCCGACCCGGAAGGGTCGGTGTACTCCGGCGGCACCGGCCGGCCCTACCTGGTCGAGGGCGTCGGTGAGGACTTCTGGCCGGCGGCCTACGACCCCGCCATTTCCGACGAGGTCATCGCCGTGTCGGACGCGGACTCCTTCGATATGACCCGGCGGCTGGCCCGCGAGGAGGCGCTGCTGGTCGGCGGATCCTGCGGCATGGCGGTGGTGGCCGCGGTCGAGGTGGCGGTCAAGGCCGGACCCGACGCGCTGGTGGTGGTGCTGTTGCCCGACGGCGGTCGCGGCTACATGTCGAAGATCTTCAACGACGCGTGGATGTCCTCCTACGGATTCCTGCGTTCCCGGCTGGACGGGTCGACCCGGCAACACACCGTCGGCGACGTGCTGCGCGGCAAGTCCGGGATGTTGCCGGATCTGGTGCACACCCACCCATCGGAGACCGTGCGCGACGCCATCGGCATCCTGCGCGAGTACGGCGTGTCGCAGATGCCGGTCGTGGGCGCCGAACCGCCGGTGATGGCGGGGGAGGTGGCCGGCAGCGTCTCCGAGCGTGAGTTGCTGTCGAAGGTATTCGAGGGCCGCGCCAACCTGGCCGACGCGGTCGCCCAGCACATGAGCCCGCCGTTGCCGCTGATCGGGGCCGGGGAATTGGTCAGCGCGGCCGCGGAGGCGTTGCGGGAGCAGGACGCGGTGATGGTGGTCGAGGAGGGTAAACCGGTCGGCGTGATCACCCGCCATGACCTGCTGGGGTTCCTGTCCGAAGGCGGCCGCCGCCGGTAACCGTTGGATGGATTGTGAGCCTGCGGCCGTGAGTCGTCGGCTAGGGTGTGTTTCGCCCGCGTACGGCAATCGACTCGGAATGGAAGGTGCCCATGACGTACCCGCCGCCTGGACCGCCCCCGGGACCACCTGGAAATTACCCGCCCCCGGGACCGCCCGGACCGCCCCCGGGACCGCCTGGCAACTACCCGCCCCCGCCGCCGGGGAACTACCCGCCGCCGCCTCCGGGCGGAGGCTTCCCGCCCCCCGGGTTCGGGCCGAGCCCCGGCGCGCTGGGCAACTTGCCGCCGGAGGCCTACGCGCAGTGGTTCACCCGCGTGTGCGCGTTCCTGATCGACATGGTCCCGGTCTGGCTGATCTCCGGCATCGGCTACGGCATCATGATGGCGACCGGTGACACCACCTGTGTCGGTGCCGAATACGGCTACGGCGGCGCCTGTGTGACGGAGCCGTCGGTCGTCGGACTGCTGCTCCAGGCGGTGCTGTCGCTGGGAGCCTTTGCGTTCCAGCTGTGGAACCGGGGTTACCGGGCGGGCACGACGGGGCAGAGCCTCGGCAAGTCGGTCATGAAGATCAAACTTGTCTCCGAGGCGACCGGCCAGCCGCTGGGCTTCGGTATGGCCTTTGTTCGGGATATCGCGCACTTCGTGGACGCGATCATCTGCTACATCGGTTTCCTGTTCCCGTTGTGGGACAACAAGCGCCAGACGCTGGCCGACAAGTTGATCTCGACGGTTGTTCTGCCGGCCGAGTAGTCGGCAGCAGTCAGAAACGCCCGGCCGGGTCACTCAGGCCGGGCGTTTCTGTTGGGCAGGCCTTAGGCTGGCCTGCGATGAGTGATCACCGCGCCCCGATGGGTTTGTCCACGAAGGCCGTCCACGCCGGCTATCAGCCGGACCCGGCCACCGGCGCGGTCAACGTGCCGATCTACGCCAGCAGCACCTTCGCTCAGGACGGCGTCGGCGGTCTGCGTGGCGGGTATGAATATGCCCGCACCGGCAACCCGACCCGCGCCGCGCTGGAAGCCGCGCTCGCCGCCGTCGAGGAGGGCGGCTTCGGTCGTGCGTTCGGTTCGGGGATGGCCGCCACCGACTGCGCGCTGCGCGCCCTGCTGCGGCCCGGCGATCACCTGATCATCCCCGACGATGCCTACGGCGGCACGTTTCGGCTGATCGACAAGGTCTTCACCGAGTGGGGCGTGGCCTACACGCCGGTGGCGCTGTCTGACCTTGACGCGGTGCGCGCGGCCGTCACGCCGGCGACACGGCTGATCTGGGTGGAGACCCCCACCAACCCGCTGCTGTCCATCGCCGATATCGAAGCCCTCGCCGCGATCGGCCGTGAAGTCGGCGCGAAGACGTTGGTGGACAACACCTTTGCTTCACCTGCGCTGCAGCAGCCGCTGACGCTGGGCGCCGACGTGGTACTGCACTCGACGACCAAATACATCGGCGGGCACTCCGATGTGGTCGGCGGTGCGTTGGTCACCAACGACGAAGAGTTGCATGCGGCGTTCGGTTTTCTGCAGAACGGGGCCGGCGCGGTGCCAGGACCGTTCGACGCCTACCTGACGATGCGGGGCCTGAAGACCCTGGTGCTGCGCATGCAGCGGCACAGCGAAAACGCGGCGGCGGTGGCGCAGTTCCTCGTCGGGCATCCGGCGGTGAGCGCGGTGCTGTACCCGGGCCTGCCCGAGCATCCGGGCCACGACGTCGCCGCCCGGCAGATGCGCGGCTTCGGCGGCATGGTGTCGGTGCGGATGCGCGGCGGGCGCGCCGCCGCGGAGAAGCTGTGTGCGGGTACCGGGGTGTTCATCCTGGCCGAGTCGCTGGGCGGGGTGGAATCGCTGATCGAGCACCCGGGGGCGATGACGCACGCGTCGACAGCGGGCTCGCAACTGGAGGTGCCCGACGACCTGGTGCGGCTGTCGGTGGGCATCGAGGACGTCGCCGATCTGCTGGCCGACCTGGAGCAGGCACTGACTTAGCCCGACTTAGCCCCGCGAGCAGACGCAAATGTGCCCTATTTCGCTGCGGAAAGGGCACATTTGCGTCTGCTCGGCACCTACAGGGCCTGGCGGACCGCCGCCATCGTCAAGGCCAGGTTGAACTCCGGCAACTCCGGCTCCGACTCGGTAACCCAACTGCCGCTGGCGATCTCAGCGGCCCGGTTACGCACCCAGCCCCAGCCGCGGTCGTTGAGACTCAGCAGGGCGCCGAACCCGTCGATGGTGTGCAGCAGCGTGATGATGGCCGCTGTCGGGGGAGCCGGGCGCTGATCGTCGAACACGGCCGACAGTAGCGCCGCGCGCGCCGCGGCCACCCGGGTCCGCTCGGTCAGCGGCCAGGACCGCGACTGCTTGAACCCCTTGCGGATACGCACCGGCTGGACCTGGCCGGTCGCTTCCAGGTGGATCAGCAACGCGGCGGGAATGGACCGGCGCAGCTTGGCGATCGCGTCGGCGGGCTTGAGCGAGCGATGCGCCAGCAACTCCAGGGCGGGCACCTCGACGGCGTCCACCGGACCCGTCCCGTCCATCAGCACGAGCTGACCGGCCGGCGTGGGTTCGCCGTCGACCGTCGGGCGGACTCGGCAGGCATGCGCCAGATCCAGCAGGACCGCCGCGGTCAGCACCCGGTCGCAGATGGCGGTTTCCAACTGCGGCCGCGCGGACGCGTTGTCGAGCAGCAGCAACAGCAGCTCCTCGGCGATCTGCGCCATCAGCCGACTGTAAAACTCTCCGCGGGGCGGGGACTACTCGTGGTAGGGCTCGGCGCTGACCAGGGTCACCTTGACGGTGCTGCCGTTGGGCACCTTGTAGCTGCGCTGGTCGCCGACCTTGGCGTCGATCAGCGCGCCACCGAGCGGCGAGTTCGGCGAGTACACCTCGAGCTTGCCGTCGTTGACACCCTCCTGGCGGGTGGCGATCAGGAACGTCTCGGTGTCGGATTCGTCGTCGTTGTAGAACACCTTCACCACCGAACCCGGCAGCGCGACCCCGGACTGGGTGGGCGCCTCGCCGACCTTGGCGTTGTTCAGCAGTTCCTGCAGCTGGCGGATCCGGGCCTCCTGCTGGCCCTGCTCCTCGCGCGCGGCGTGGTATCCGCCGTTCTCGCGCAGGTCGCCCTCTTCGCGGCGGTCGTTGATCTCTGCGGCGATGACGGGTCGGTTCGCGATCAACTGGTCCAGCTCAGCCTTGAGCCGGTCATGTGATTCCTGGGTCAACCAGGTCACCTGAGTGTCCGTCATGTTGTCGCGCTCCTTGTGTCGTCGGTCCCCCAGTAGGCAGTGGCCGGGGCTTCGGCTCGGCTGCCGGGGCCGCTGTGGTGCATCCTCGCGTCTTACTGATCCAGTGCGGGGTACCCCCGAGAGGACGCACCTAATGCAGCAATACACGGTCCCATCAGGAACCGTGTATCCAAACAGGGTACCACCGTGTTCACGGGGCCCGCAGGTAGTCGGGTACGTCGGTGCCGCACCCGTAAATATCGCCCATCGCCGGCGGCTTGCTGGATTTCAGGGTTGTGGTGACCTGGATGGTCTCCTGCTGCGAGGGCCCGACCAGCACTTCACGGCGCCCCGTCTCGGTGCCGTCCTTGGCCCGGACCCGCACGATGCAGTCCACCGGACGCGACGGGTCGGATCGGGTCACGCTGATTGTTACCGACACGGTTTCGTCGTCGATCAGCCGGTAGCCGGCCAGCGCACCCTTGACCTCGCTGCTGCTCAGGCGCTGATAGCCGATGACGGCGATGACGGTGGCGACGGCGACGGTGACGACCACCAGCGCGATGGCAACCCGATGCCGCGCGGTACGAGACAGCCGGGAGTGCCCGTAGCGCCCGTCCGGGCGGGTTGCGGCAGCGTCGATCATGAGAGTGGTCCTAGGTCGGGTTCCACTGCGTTGTCGACAGGGTGGAACTATGGGGGCCGGAACTTTCTGGAACTATAAGGCCACATGGTCGGCTGACGGCAGACGGAGCAGGTAAGACACACGTGAGCGAACTGCGATTGATGGCAGTGCACGCCCACCCGGACGACGAGTCCAGCAAAGGGGCGGCCACCCTGGCCCGCTATGCCGACGAGGGCCACCGCGTGCTGGTGGTGACGTTGACCGGCGGTGAGCGCGGCGACATCCTCAACCCGGCGATGGATCTGCCCGAGGTGCACGGGCGGATCGCCGATGTCCGCCGCGACGAGATGGCCAAGGCCGCCGAGATCCTCGGGGTCGAGCACGCCTGGCTGGGTTTCGTCGATTCCGGTCTGCCGCACGGCGACCCGCTGCCGCCACTGCCCGACGACGCCTTCGCGCTGGTTCCGCTGGAGGTCTCCACCGAGGCGCTGGTCCGGTTGGTCCGACAGTTCCGGCCGCACGTGATGACCACCTACGACGAAAACGGCGGCTACCCGCACCCCGATCACATCCGCTGCCACCAAGTTTCGGTCGCCGCGTACGAGGCGGCCGCGGATTACCGGCGCTTCCCCGATTCCGGACCGGTGTGGACGGTGTCGAAGCTGTACTACAACCACGCGTTTCTGCGGCAGCGGATGCAGATGCTGCAGGACGAGTTCGCCAAGCACGGTCAGCAGGGTCCGTTCGAGAAGTGGCTGGCCCACTGGGACCCATCCCACGACCATTTCGCGGACCGGGTCACCACGCAGGTCGAATGCTCCTCCTATTTCGACCAGCGCGACGACGCGCTGCGCGCCCACGCCACCCAGATCGACCCCAAGGGCGACTTCTTCCACGCGCCGATCGAGTGGCAGCAGCGGCTGTGGCCGACCGAGGAATTCGAGTTGGCCCGTTCGCGGGTGCCGGTGCGCCTTCCGGAGACCGACCTGTTCGCTGGAATCGAGGCCGACCTGTGAATCACGTCCTGATCCTGACCCTGGGCCTGCTGGCCGATGAGGCCCCCCGCAACAACGGACCGGACTTCGGCAAGGCCAGCCCGTTCGGCCTGCTGGTGATCGTGCTGTTGCTGATCGGCACGTTCTTGTTGGTGTGGTCGATGAATCGGCAGCTGAAAAAGGTGCCCGAGTCATTCGACCCGGAAAACCCGGGGCCGGACCAGGACGCCGACGAGGGGACCGTCTCCGGAGACGACGACGACACACCGCCCCCGCCGGCGGGCTAGCCCACCGGCGGCCTGTTGGTGCCGGTGGTGCCAACGCGTGCCGACCAACCGGTAACGGCCAGATTAACCTTCGTACCTGCGGCTTTGTGTTGCTTCGTGGACGTCGCCGGCCGCGCCGCGGCGTGCGATGATCGCACTGTCCGCTGGGTGTCGTGGGATCAGCGACAGTCGCGTTCCTGCCGAACGGAGAGGGTCAGGGATGATGCCGTCCCGAGGTCAGCCGCAGCGTCTGGCGCCCGTCGCGGCGGTGGTACTGGTCGGCATGGTGGCAGCCTCGACCGCACACGCCGACGCCGTGGACACCAACTTCCTGTCCGCGCTGAACTCCAAAGGCATCGACTTCGCCTCCGGGCAGTCCGCGGTCGTCGCCGGTCATGAGGTCTGCGACGAGCTGGATCTCGGCCGGCAGAAGAACGACGTGGTCTCCGACGTGATGCAGAGCAGCCAGCTGGACGGCTACCACGCCGGCTTCTTCGTCGGGGTCAGCGTCAGCGCATTCTGCCCGAGGCACCACGGGTAATTGTGGTTCAGCCCGCCGACGGCGGGCGCGGCATCACCGGCCCCCTGAGCTCCAACCCGACTTCCAGGTCTTCGTACTTCGTCTGCTTGCGTTTGCGCCAGCCGCTGCCCGCCGAGATCGGCGGCGGCATGATCGGCGGCAGCATCGGGAACGTGGATTCGCCTGCGGGTAGCGGTGATACCGACGATGCGAGCTGCACCGGCGTCGCCAGCGCCGCGACGGCGGGCGGCGCGGTCAGCGGGCCCAGCGACACCCCGACGCCGACCGCCGCGGTGGGCGCCTCGGACAGCCCGGCGGCCCCCAGCGCCCCGCCCAACGCCCCCATCGAGCCCAGCGCTGACGACGGGATCAGGGCGGCTTCGCCCTCCGAGATCCCTTGCCCGATCGCGTTGTCGACGCTCTGCAGCGCCTGAGCCGACGTGTTCTGCGCCAGATAGCTGAGCATGTTGATCGGGAACCCGGACGACACGAACTGGTTGGCGTAGGTGTTCGCCAGCCCGAACCAGCCGCTGTTGGGATCGAAGTTCGCCAGGTCCGACGCCAATGTCGAACCGGCTGAGGCCGGTTGTGTCAGCGTGGGCGCTGCGGATGCGGCAGCGGCGGACACGGTGCTTGCTTGTCCGGCCGACCCGGTGGGTGTGGTGACCGGGGCCGTCGGGCTGAATGCCGGCAGGGTGGTCGCCTGCGCCGAGGCCGCCTGGTAGCGACTCATGGCCGCCGCGTTGTTGGACCACATACCCTGATACTGGTTCTCGTTCTCGGCGATCGCCGCGGAGTTGCTCCCGAATCGGTTGGCGGCCAACAGCTGTGCCCGCCGAATCCGGTTGGCGGTGACCTGTGCGGTGGGCGGCACCGCGGCACGCACGGATTCGAACGCGGCGGCCGCCGACTGGACCGCAGCGGCGGTGCGTTGGCATTGCTGCGCGGCGGTACGCAGCCAGGCCAGGTACGGTTCGGCGGCCTGCACCATCGCGACCGCGGACCGGCCGTGCCACAACCCCACCAGCGACGACACGGCGGCGCGATAATCATCAGCGGATTCGTCGAGGGTGACACCGAGCTGCCGCCACGCCCCGGAAGCTTCCAGCAGCGACCCCGCACCGGGCCCGGAGTGCACCAGCGCCGAGATGACCTCGGGGGGCGACGTCAGGTACTGCATGACGCCCAACGTCGACTACGGGCGGAACACTCTCGGAACATTGTGCTGTCCACAGTGAAAAGAGCGGTGGAACATTGGGCACCGCGGTAGGCAGGCATTCACGCGATCGCACTGATGGCGGCCGACAGCCGCGACCTGAACTCATCGGGGATCGGGACGTAGCCGTGGTCGGCAAGGCCGCGCTGGCCCTCGCCGATGGCGCTCTGCAGAAACGCCCTGACCGCCGCGCCGACCCGCGGATCGGGATACTTCGAGCAAACGACCTCATAGGTGGCCAACACGATCGGGTAGGCGCCCGGCCGGTTCGGCCGGTAGAACGAGATCGTATCGAGGGCCAGATCGTTGCCGTCGCCGATGAACCAGGCCGCCGAGATCGTCTTGCCGACCGAATCCGCGCTGATGGCAACCGGATCCGGTCCCGCGGACGTGACGATGTCGGCCATGCTCAGCTGATGGTCCTGTGCGAACGACCATTCGGTGTAGGTGATCGACCCTTCGGCGCCGGCGACCGCCGCGGCGACACCGTCGTTGCCGTGGGCGCCCGCACCGACGCCGCCGTTGAATGCGCGTCCGGCACCCTTACCCCAGGTTCCGGCGGATGCGGTATCCAGATACCGCTGGAAGTTGTCGGTGGTCCCGGAGTCGTCGCTGCGGAACACCACCCGGATCGGCGCCGCGGGCAGATCCGCGTTCGGGTTCAACGCCCGGATCACGGGATCGTTCCAGGTCGTGATGGCGCCGTTGAAGATTTCCGCGGTGGTCGGGCCGTCCAGAATCAACGACGTCACACCCTCGAGGTTGTAGGCGACGGCAACCGGCCCGAACACCACCGGAAGGTTCCACACCGGCGCACCGCAGCGTTGCTGCGCCCGGTCGTATTCGCCCTTGCTCAGGGGTGAGTCCGAGCCGCCGAAATCGGTCTTGCCCGACATGAATTCGTCGATCCCGGCGCCGGATCCGATCGCCCGATAGGTCAGCGACTGTCCCGCGCAGGCCTGGTCGAAGGCGGCGATGAAGCGTGTCATCGCGTTCTCCTGGGCGGTGGAACCGCTGGCCGTCAGGGCCGGGCTCCCGCCGCAGCGCACCGGGGTCGTCGGCGCGGGCGGGGCGTCGCGGTCGCTGCCACACCCGGACAGCGCCGTCGCGCCGGCAGCCAGAATGCTCAGTGCGGCACGTCGAATGCTGGTCAATCAGGTCCCTTTGGATCGTCCCGATGAGGCATGCTAACAACGGTCATAGCCGTCAATCACCGGTCTTTGCAGTCGAATTCAAGATTTCAGCCGCCGTTTCCGATCTGGTCACGGGTTAGACCGCTGGACGGCATCGAATCACGCCAGCGGGCCTATCTCGGAGCAAGCAACCACCGCGGTTAACGTGAAGGTATGGTCAATCGCCTCGTGAGCTCCGCCAGCCCGTATCTGCGCCAGCACGCCGAGAACCCGGTGGACTGGCAGGAGTGGACCCCGCGCGCGCTGGCCGAGGCGGTGGACCGCGATGTACCGATCCTGCTGTCGGTGGGCTACGCGGCCTGTCACTGGTGTCACGTGATGGCCCACGAATCCTTCGAGGACCACGAGGTCGCCGCCGCGATGAACGCCGGCTTCGTCTGTGTCAAGGTCGACCGCGAGGAGCGTCCCGACTTGGACGCGGTCTACATGAATGCGACCATCGCGCTCACCGGTCAGGGCGGCTGGCCGATGACCTGTTTCCTCACTCCCGACGGCCGGCCGTTCTACTGCGGTACCTACTATCCGAAATCTGCGTTTCTGGAGTTGCTTTCGGCTGTGAACAGCACCTGGCAGATCCGACGTGACGAGGTCGAGCAGGCGTCGGATCACATCGCCGCCGAGTTGACTTCGATGGCGGCGGGGCTGCCCGGTGGTGGCCCGCCGGTTGAAGAAGCGCTGTGTGACCACGCGGTCGCGGGCGTGCTCGCCGACCAGGACACCGTGCACGGCGGGTTCGGCGGCGCACCCAAGTTCCCGCCGTCGGCGCTGTTGGAGGCTTTGCTGCGCAACTATGAACGCACCGGGTCGCCGGCGGCACTGGACGCGGTCGCGCTGGCCGGCGGCGCGATGGCCCGCGGCGGAATCTATGACCAGCTGGCCGGCGGATTCGCCCGTTACAGCGTCGACAACGCCTGGGTGGTGCCGCATTTCGAGAAGATGCTGTATGACAACGCGCTGCTGCTGCGGGTCTACGCGCACTGGGCCCGGCGCACCGCGGACCCGTTGGCAAGCCGGGTCACCCGGCAGACGGCACGGTTCCTCCTCGACGAACTCTCCGATGCCGGCATGTTCGTCTCGTCGCTGGACGCCGACGCCGACGGCCGGGAAGGCTCGACCTACGTATGGACACCGGGACAGTTGACCGAGGTCCTCGGCGAGGACGACGGACGATGGGCGGCAGAGGTTTTCGGCGTCACCAGCGCAGGCACCTTCGAGCACGGGACTTCGGTGCTGCAGCTTGCAGCCGATCCCGGCGACGAGGATCGCCTGCAGCGGGTACGCGACGCGCTGCTGGCGGCCCGGCGCACCCGGACCCAGCCGGGCCGTGACGACAAGGTGGTCACCTCCTGGAACGGCCTGGCGATCACGGCGCTGGCCGAAGCCGGCGTGGCGCTGCAGGAACCCGAGTTGGTCGCCGCCGCACAGCGATGCGCCACCGAACTGCTGGCCACGCACCTGGTGGACGGCCGGTTGCGGCGGGCCAGCCTGGGCGGTCAGGTCGGCGACAGCGCGGCGATCCTGGAAGACCACGGCGCGCTGGCCACCGGCCTGCTGACCCTGTATCAGCTGACCGCCGAACAGCATTGGCTGACCGCTGCCACCGGCCTGCTGGACACCGCGCTGGTCCACTTCGCCGACCCGGATCGGCCCGGTCGATGGTTTGACACCGCCGACGACGCCGAACGGCTGATCCTGCGCCCCGCCGACCCGCTGGACGGGGCCACCCCGTCGGGGGCCTCGTTGATCACCGAGGCCCTGCTGATCGCGGCACACCTGGCCGGTGCCGAGGCCTCGGGTCGTTACCGCCGGGCGGTCGAGGACACGCTGGGGGCGCATTCACCGTTGCTGGCCCGCGCCCCACGATCAGCCGGGCACTGGCTGACGCTCGCCGAGGCGGCCGTGCGGGGACCGCTGCAGATCGCGGTGGCCTGCGAGACGCCGTCGCCGCTGCTGACCGAGGCGCGCCGCCTGGCGCCGGGCGGGACCATCGTGATCGGTGGTCCCGCCGACTCCGCAGAGCTGCTGACGGGCCGGGACCGGGTGGCCGGTGCCGACGCCGCTTACGTCTGCCGGGGTCAGGTCTGTGACCTGCCGGTGAGCACAATTCAGGAGTTGGCTGCTGCGCTGAAGGTGCCCGTGTAACCTGCGTCCCATGCCGAGTGCTGACGCCATCAAAGAATCTGTTCACCGCTACATCGGCCTGGTCGCCAAGGGCACTGCCGACGACATCGTCGAGCTGTATGCGGACGACGCCACCGTCGAGGATCCGGTGGGCGGTGAGGTGCACATCGGCCGGCAGGCGATCCACGGCTTCTACGCCACCCTCGACAACCTCGAGCGGCAATGCGAGCTGGTGACGTTGCGGGTAGCCGGCAACGAGGCGGCGTTTCAGTTCGCGCTGACGGTGACCGCCGGCGACAGCAAGATGCTGATCGAGCCGATCGACGTGATGGTGTTCAACAACGAGGGCAAGGTCAGCGGGATGAAGGCCTACTGGTCGGCGGAGAACGCCACCCAGCTCTAGCCGTCAGGACTTGGGCGTCCTCGTCGGCGAAACGGTCCTCCAGGGCCAGCGGCGTGTAGTCCACGTCGATCTCCTCCAGCGGACGGCCGCGGGCGCTTTCGATGGTGCCGAGCCGCCGCATCCCCTTGTCCATGGCGTAGCCGGCGAACTCCGCCGTGGACAGCCCGAACGGGATGTCGTCGCCGTAGAGTCCGAAGACCTCGTCGACGACCTGCACCGCCACCGGCACCAGCTCGTTGAGGCGCGCCTCGAACACCGCCCAGTTGGCGTCGTCGGCGGCCACGTGGCGTCGGCAGGTGAAGGTGCCCCACGCCATGTGCCGGCGCTCGTCGTCGCCGATATGGCCGACCAATTGCATCATCCCGGGCAGAATGCCGCGGTCGGCGCAGACCCGCTTCCAGGCCTGGTAACCGGTCAGCGCCAAGGTGCCCTCGACGACGTGGTTGTAGGTCACCGAGGCCCGGATCTGAACCGCCGGTGAGGGGTCGGTCAGCAGTGCATTCAACGATTCCGGCAGCTCCTCGTTGAAGATCCTCAAATACGACGGCATCGGATCCAGATAGTCCTGCAGATCGTCGGTGATCCCGACGGCGTCGAGCCACAACCGGAACACCTGGACGTGCTTGGCCTCTTCGAACGCGAACTGGGTCAGGTACATTTCGTCGCCGAGCCGGCCCTCGGCGCGCATCGCCGCCATGAACGGCTGGATGTCGCTGGTGACGGCTTCTTCGCCGGCGATGAAGATCGCGCAGAGCCGGGTCGCGAGGTCCCGCTCCCGATCCGACAGCGACTCCCAGTCCTCCCGGTCGCGGGAGAAGTCGATGTTGGCGGGGTCCCAGGACTTCGCGTTGCCGCCGGCGAAGAGCTTCAACGGCAGACTGTGCCAGTTGAGGCCACCCGAGGCCAGCGAAGCGTAGCCGGTCCGGCTCACCGGGGTCACGCGGCGCCGCCGTCGAACATGTAGCTGAATCCTGCCGACAGCATCTGGAACAGCGACTGGTGGAGATCTTGCAGCTCGTCCCAGGCGGAGGTGAAGTCACTGAATGCCAGCTGCGAGTGGCTGCTCGAGTTCAGTATGGAGACCGCTAGGTCGTCGCGTGCGTTCTCGAAGCCCGCGGTGATACTGGTGGCCGGGTCGGTCCACATCTGATTGAAGACTCCGCCGAGGTCACGAATGCCGCCCGTGAAATCTGTCCACGCCTGCGAGTAGTCGCCCGACGAGAAATCGCCGCGGATTTCCTGGAAGGTGTCTCCGGTGATCATCTCCATCCGCAGTGTGTTCAGAACGGTGGGCAATTCGACATCTTTGGCGAGCAAGGCCCAATTGTCGATGAGCGCTGACGTGGCGAGGCCCGGATTGTGCAGGAACGCCGAGAAGACGCCGGCCCAGCTGGGCGACAGCGACGAGTCCGTGATCCGGTCCAGCACCGAGGGCACGTCTCCCTGGCTACCGAAGATCGTGTTGAACTGTTGAGCGCCGACGGCGTCCTTGATCTGGTCGTATTCCAGGTTGGTGGTCACCCATCCGATCGGGTCGTGTGTCCCGTCCATGACGTAGTCGTACTGGAACAGCCGCTCCTGGATGTCCGCGGCGTACTCGGAGGCGCTGACCGTGGGATAGTCGGTCGGCAGGAGTTGGCTGACCTGGCCGACGGGTACGGTTCCGACGATCTGCGCATCTGCCGGCATGTCACCGTTCAGGCCCTGAATCCGCAGCGCGAGCAGCCCGTCCTGTAGGCCCGAGGTGTTGATCCAGTTGGCCACTCCGGGGTTCTGGCTGCTCAGGATGTAATAGGTGTAGCCATCGGAGTCCTGGAACGCCTGGGTGTTGTTGAGGCTGCCGGTCACGGTCGCGTAGGGAGACGTCGCCGTCCACGCGTTGGAGATCTGAGCGCCGGTGTACGTGGCGTCGATGTTGGGCACCTTGACGACCATCGCCTCGTCGCTCGGGATCTGGTAGTGCACGAAGCTCGTTATCTGACCGGGCAGCAGCGGCCCGCCGGGAATGGCGGAAGTGGTTGTGGCCCAGTCCTTCACCGTGTTCATCGGTATCGTATTGAAGACATACTGCAGGCCGAAGAGGGTGAAGCTCCCGTTATTGGACACCAGGTTGTCGCCGGTCTGAGCCAGCAGCGACGAAATGTCGGTATCCGAGAGCACCGGCATGGTGAACGCGGGCTGATTCACCAGTGCGGCGGAGATAGTGGTCTGCGGCAGGCCCCAGTCGCCGAGGGTGTCACGAACCAGTACGGTCTGGTACCCAGTCGTATCGATCCAGTTGGCGCCGGCCGGCCCGCTGGGACCCACATAGATGGTGTAGCTGCCGTCGGAATTGGGGGTGAACTGATCCAAGTTGTGCGCGATAACGGCGTGCCAGTCCGTCTCCTTGGTCATGCCGTCACCGGTCATCATCGTGAAGGTCACTTCTTCGGTGCCCGGCCCGGGGTGCACGGTGACCACCTCCGTCGTATCCCCGACGGGCAACAGGTGGTACTGCTCATCCGGGTTCGGGCTGTTCAAGAAGTTGTACGGTTCGGCGCCGGAGGCATTCCACTGGTACGGAACCACCGACGTCGCATTCTGCGAGTAGCCGTGCTCCAAGTTGTATTGCGAGAGTCCGAGGATGATCTGGTTCATCGCGGACATCTGCGCATAGGCGGGCAACAGGGTCTTGTCGAAATCGGTGACGAACGGATAGAGGTTGTTCGTGGCGATGACCGTGGCCTGTGCGTTGACGATCTGGGCAAGCAACTCTTGGACCGAGCTCGTCGCGCCTGACGTCAGCGTCATCGCCGGCGCGGCAACTGCCGGCGGTGCAATTGCCGCGGTCATCGCCGGGGATGCCGTCAATGCGACCGCCAACGCGCCGGCCGCCGTGGCTGTAGCGGCCGCTCGCGCGCCGTGACGGCTCCGAACGCGTTCGCGTCCTTGCGACGACCGACGGTTGAGATCCAGGGTGCGGCGGTGGTGAGTCATCTTGCTCCAGGTGCTGATAGAAAGGCCGATTTCAGCTAATAGTTCCCCGTGAAATTGATGTTCACAAGTGGCAGACGCACCGATATCCGGTCGATAACACGGTATTGTTGGTGCGCTATGCACCAGTCACGGATATGCTCTCCCCGTGAACGGGGAGCGTCCATCCGACCGGGCGTGCGAGCTGATGCGGCAAGGCGCCCAGGTGGGTGTCAGCGGTCTCGAACCGTGGCTGCGTGAGCTGCACGAAGCAACAATGGCCTCTGACTATGTGCGCACCATTGCCGATGATCCGGTGATCGTCGAGGCGGTCCGTCAAAGCCTTCAATCGAACCTGCTGCACTGGCTGGCCGCGAACGTCGCTCACCCGGGTGCGCCGGCATCGGCCAATCTCGACGACGAATCACTGACCGCCGCCCGTGATCTGGTTCGTCACGGGTTGGATGAGGCGGCGATCGTCGATGCGTACCGAGTCGCGCACAATACGGCGTGGCGGTACTGGCTGCAGATCATATTCGCATTGACCTCTGAACCGGACGAATTGCGTGAGCTAGTCGATGTGTCGGCTCGCTCCCTGGCGGGCTTCATCGATGCGACGGTCCGCGCGGTCTGTCGGCAGATCCGAACCGAGCGCAATGAGCTGACCCGCGGAACCCACGCCCAACGACGACAGACCATCGCACTGATCATCGACGGCGCGCCGATCATCCCCAACCACATCGAGGATCGGCTTGGCTACGAACTCGGGCAGAACCACATCGCGGCGGTGATCTGGGGCGACGAGTTCAATACCAACCTGTCCGATCTCGACCATGTCGTCGAGGTACTGATCCGCAGCACCGAAGGGCGGGCGTTGTCGGTGCTGGCCGACGCCCGGACCCGCTGGGTGTGGCTGCCCGGGGCAGGCGACCCGGACCTGAGCGACGTCGCAGTCGAACTGAATCGGCGGTCCGGTGTGCGGATGGCCATCGGGCCGACGGCAGAGGGGATCGAGGGTTTTCGGAGCAGCCATCTCGATGCGATAACCATTCAGCGCATGATGGCGCGCCTTGGTTCGCCCCAGCGGATCGCCAAGTTCACCGATATCTACCTCATCGCGTTGATCACCTCGAATCCTGACCAAGCGGATCGATTCATCAAACAGACGCTCGGTGACTTCGAGTCGGCCGACGCTGAACTCCAGCGGACCGTACTGACTTTCGTCAACGAGCAGTTCAACGCCGCACGAACGGCCGAGCGGCTGTACACGCATCGAAACACGGTGCTGCGCAGGATCGCCCGTGCCGATGAGTTGTTGCCGCAACCATTGGAGAAAGACGGTGTGCACATCGCGGTCGCGCTGGAAGCCCTGCACTGGCGTGGTACGCGCCGCTGAGACACAGCGGGAGGTGGGCCCCAGCGAAAGTCCCCATTTCCGGCCCGAAATGGGGACTTTCGTGTCTGCGCGGCACGCGGGTTAGTCGTAGAACGGGTAGAGCGCCGCGAACCAGATCGCGATGTACTGGCAGATCGCGGCGACCGCGGTGCAGGCGTGGAAGAACTCGTGGTAGCCGAACGTGGCGGGCCACGGGTCCGGCCACTTGAACGCGTACATGATGGCGCCGATGCTGTACAGCGCGCCGCCGACCGTAAGCAGCACCATCGCCGCGACTCCGGCGTTGTGCAGGATCACCGCGATGTAGAACGCCGAGACCCAGCCGAGCATCAGATACAGCGGCACCCCGACCCACTTGGGCGCGGTCGGCCAGCACAGCTTGAGCAGCACCCCGAGCAGGGCGCCACCCCACACGATCGCCAACACCGTATTGCCCTGGGCGGGGTCCATGGCGAGCACCGCGAACGGGGTGTAGGTGCCGGCGATGAACACGAAGATCATCGCGTGGTCGACGCGCTTCATCCGGATCCGGGCGGCCACCGTCTGCCAGGTGATGCGGTGATAGGTGGCGCTGACCGCGAACATGCCGACCACCGAAAGGGAGTAGATGAAGGTCGACATGCCCGCTTTGAACCCGGCCATCGCCCCCGCGTGGTGTGCGACCAGCGGCCACGACACCGAGATCAGCGTCGTACCGGCGACGAAGGCCACGAACGCGGAGACCAGATGAATCCAGCCGCGCGCCCGCGGTTTGAGGTGCGGGGCCAGGCCGGCGGCCGGATCCGGTGTCTGCACGGTTTCGGCGCTCAAGGTGCCTCCCTGACTTCGAGGTCGCCGGTAAATCTTGCGCCCCACAGTAGTCTGGATTCTCGTGGAGATCATCCCAGCTCGCCTGAAGGAGCCGTTGTATCGGCTCTACGAGCTGCGGTTGCGGCAGGATCTGGCGGGATCGCAGTCGAGCCTGCCGCGGCATATCGCGGTGCTGTGTGACGGCAACCGGCGCTGGGCGCGCGACGCCGGATACGACGACGTCAGCTACGGCTACCGGATGGGCGCGGCCAAGATCGCCGAGATGCTGCGCTGGTGCCAGGAAGCCGGCATCGAGATGGCCACCGTGTACCTGCTGTCCACCGAAAACCTGCAGCGCGACCCCGAGGAACTCAGCGCCCTCATCGAGATCATCACCGACGTCGTCGAGGAGATCTGCGCGCCCGCCAATCGGTGGAGCGTGCGCACCGTCGGGGATCTGGAGTTGCTCGGTGAAGAGCCCGCTCGCCGGCTGCGCGAGGCCGTCGAGAGCACCACCAGCGCCGCAACCGGGGATGGCGGGTCCTCCCAGTTCCACGTCAACGTCGCCGTGGCCTACGGCGGGCGTCAGGAGATCGTCGACGCGGTCCGCGGCCTGCTGAACAAGGAGCTGGCCAACGGGGCCACCGCCGAGGAGCTGGTCGACGCGGTCACGGCCGACGCCATCTCGGAGAACCTGTACACCTCCGGGCAGCCGGATCCGGACCTGGTCATCCGGACGTCGGGGGAGCAGCGACTGTCCGGGTTCCTGCTGTGGCAGAGCGCCTACTCCGAGATGTGGTTCACCGAGGCGCACTGGCCGGCGTTTCGACGGGTCGACTTCCTGCGCGCCCTGCGCGACTTCAGCCAGCGGCACCGCCGTTACGGGCGATAGCTCACCGTCTACAGTTCACCCATGATGCGGCGGTTGGCAGCCTTGGCGCTGGTTCCCGGAATGCTGGTGTTCGGTAGCGCGCCGGCGCAGGCCGACGAAACGAGCTACCTCGGCTACCTCGACGCGCACGGCTTCAAGTACCAGAACCACGTCGGGGTCACCACCCCCGACGGGGCCGTCCGTTTCGGGCAGGTCATCTGCCAGAACCTTCGGCATGGCCGCCCGGCCCGCGACCGGTTCGATCCCAAACTCGCGAGCGGAATCGATCAGGTGATGATCGATGGCGCGCAGCGCGAGCTGTGCCCAGAGACCCTGGCCAAGGCGCCGGCACCGCCGGGAGCCCCGCCGCTGGGCGCGCCGTTGCAGCCGCCTGGCGCGCCGCCGGCACCGGAGCCTGCGCCGGCCCCCGAGCAGCCGCCGGCCCCCTGGCTGCCGCCGCCCCCTGAGGCGCCGGGCCCGGAGGCACCCGGCCCCGAGGCGCCGCCCGCTCCGGAAGGCCCAGCGCAGCCGTCGCCCGAGCAGCAGCCGAATCCCTAGTCGACGGCACCGGCCAGCGCTCGTGCCACACTGAATACATGGCTGCGCTGTCGGCGCTGGTGTTCACGCTGAGCTGGTGGTTGGGGCTGTACCTGCTGGCCCGCGACCCGCGCAAACCGGTCCTCGTGCTGGCCGCGATCGGGTTGTGCGGGTTCGCGATCGTGGTGGCGGCCGACGCGATCCGGGTGGTCGCGGACCTCGACTGGCTCAGCCACCTGGAGGTCTATCTGGTCGGTGTTCCCGGCGTGGCCTGGTTCGCGGTGCTCGCCGAGCTGTGCCGACCCAGTGACAGCACCCGGGCACGCACCCGGGAACTGCTGCTCGTCGGCGTCGTCGCGACCCTGACCGTGCTCGGCGCGGCCATGGCCGGCAGCGTCGACGGGCCGCTGCGGCTCGGCCATTGGGTGATGTGCGCGGTGATCTCGGTGTCGACGCTGGCCGCGATGGGCACGGCGCTGCTTCGGCCCGCCCAGCCGATCAGCGTGGTCGGTGTCGCTGTGGTCGCCACCCTGTTCTTCGCACTCGCCAACGCCATCCTGATCATTCCGCTGGGGCTGGTACCCAGCGGGCTGGCGTTGGCATCGACCGGCTTCGACGTGCTGCTGCTCGGGGTGGCGGTGGCGTTGTGGGATGCCTTCGACGAAGGCCAGGCGCTGCGCGCCGACATGCTGCGCTCGTGCATCGGCACCGCGGTGGTCGCGGTGGTGTTCGGCGGTCAGGCGTTGATCGGGATGGCGGTCACCGACGGTGCGCGGACCGCCCTGACGGTCCTGCTGTTCACCAGCCTGGCGGTGGCGATCGCGGTGCAGGTGTTCGCCGACCCGCTGGCCGGATTGCTGGACCGGGTGGTGTTCTGGCAATCGCCTACGCTGCGCGCCGACCGGGCCGCGCTGCGCAGCACCGAGGCCGCACTGCCGTTGCGTGCCGCCGGCCCCCTCGACGACGTGGACGACGACACCTTCGCCCGGCTCACCCGTCGCGCGCTCGGCCACTACAGCGACCTGTCCAAACTGGTCGCCAGTCCCCTGACCGCGTTGCCGGTGATCGACGAGCGCCTGGCCGCCCGCGGGGCTCCCGACCGGCCGCTGGAGCGGGCCAACGAACTCAAGGCGCTGCTGGCCGATCACATCACCCGGCTCAAGCCGCGCGACGGCGGCGAGTTCGGCACCACCGAGCAGTGGCGTTACTACAACGCGCTGTACTTCCCGTACGTCGCCGGGGTGCGGGCGTACGCGCAGAACGCGACCGCCACCGGCCTGGATCCCACCGCCCGGCAGGCCTGGCAGTGGCTGGTCACCGAGGTGCCCCAGCGGTCGCTGCACAACTGGCAGAACTCCGCGGCCCGGCTCATCGCCGCCGATCTGCGCGGCCGGGTGCCGGAGATGCGCTGACGTAAACCCCCTTTGACCTGCGGTTGGCAGTAGTTGGCAGCGCGCGGTGTCGACCTGGCAGCGCGGTGTGCGCAGTCTCGGAGGTGTTACCCCACACCGACACGTCAGGAGACACCGATGACCGCCATCGCCACCCGGCCACTGTCCGACTCGACCGACTCCCTGCTGCGTTTCGCGATGCGGGCCGACGCCACCCTCACCGGGCTGGGCGGCCTGATCGTCGCGGCAGCCGCCGGCCCGATGTCGTCGCTGACCGGCCTGACACCCGCCCAGGAGTACGGCATGGGCGCCTTCTTCGTCCTCTACGGCTTGGCCGTGTTCAGCCTGGCGGCGCTGCCGAACCTGCACCGCGCCGGTCTGGGCGTCGTGATCGCCAACATGGTGTACACGGTGCTGGCCGCCGCCGTGGTGGTGGACGGCTTGGTGCCGCTGACCGCCGCGGGTGTCGTCGTCACCCTGGCCAGCGGCATCTACACGGCGTTCTTCGCGCTGCTGCAATACCTCGGGGTGCGCCGTCTGGCGTGACTCCCGCCCCGCCGGTGCGGGGCGCCACCGTTCGAGGTTTACGGTGTGCAGCCCCGCGCCGGCCCCCCCTGGTCCCAACCGCGCTGGTCCCAAGCGCGCCGGTCCCAAGCGCGCCGGTCCGAACCGCGCCGGTCCGAACCGCGCCGAATGTCGGGTTTTGTCACGCATTCGGGCGAAAAACGTGCATCAAGCCGACACTCGGCACACACCTGATTGGAGCAACCTGCCATGCCTGATATCGACCTGTCCGCCGGCACCATCCGCTACCACGACAGCGGCGACGGTCCGCCGATCCTGTTCGTGCACGGCCTGCTGGTCAACTCATCGCTGTGGCGCAACGTCGTCGCCACACTCGACGGCCGGTTCCGGTGTCTGGCACCGGACTTGCCGTTGGGCGCCCACCCCCACCCGATGCGCGCCGGCGCCGACATGAGTCCCCGCGGCGTGGCCCGCCTCATCGCGGAATTCCTCGACGCACTCGACGTCGAGGAGGTGACGGTGGTGGCCAACGACACCGGCGGCGCGGTCACCCAGCTGCTGCTCGCCGAGGGCTGCCCGCGGATCGCGCGGGTGGTGCTGACACCGTGTGATTCGTTCGACAACTTCTTGCCGCGGTCGCTGCGGATCCTGCAGCACGTGCCGCGGGTGCCGGGTCTGCTGACGGCCAGCGCACAGCTGCTGCGGCTCGGTGTCGTGCAACGGATGTCCTTTGCGACGCTGGCCAAGCGGCCGATTCCAGCCGAGATCGTGGCCGGCTGGGTGCGGCCGGGCATCACCGACGGTGGCGTCCGGCGTGACGTCGGCACCTTCCTGCGGGCCATCGACTACCACGACACCCTGGCCGCCGCGGAGGTGTTGCGGAGCTTCACCAAACCGGTGCTGCTGCTGTGGCCGCGCAGGGCCCCGTTCTTCCCCTTCTCGCACGCGCAACGCTGGCTCGAGCTGCTCCCCGCGGCTCAGCTCGTCGAGGTGCCCGACTCCTACGCCTTCGTGTCTGAAGACCAGCCGCAGTTCACCGCCGAGGCCATCGCGAGTTTCGTTGCGGCCGAAAGCAGGCCGGCGCGGTGAGGACATCCAAGGCTCAGGGCGTTTTCGTCAGCGTGTGCTCCATCAAGGAGGTGGCCATGCTGCACGCATCGACGCCCGGGGAATCGGGGTTGACCCACCACCCGACCACGCCGGCCGCGTCGCTGGCTACCCCGCATGCGCCGTTGGGATCGTGAGGTCGCGTCACGATCGAGGGCACGTCGGCGATGACGGTGTCTTCGATCTGATACTTCAAGCTCTGCGCGACCCGCCGCTCGTTGTCGAGATTTCCTAACGCGAACCACGATCGGGTGAGCTTGAGGTGGGTGGAACCGGTCGCAATATGCCAGCCGCAGACCACGCCCGTGAAGGTCAGTGTGACATCCGGTTCGGCAGTGTTGACAACCGCGGCGATATCGGGGGCAAGGGTTTGGCATCCACGTAAGAGGTTGGGGAATTGCAGAGCAGAGGTGTTGTCAGGTTTGCCTGAGATGGTTGTGAGCGCACCGATCGCCGCGATGGAGTCGGCGGCGAACTTTTTGGCGATGGTGCATGGGTCGGGAAACGGCTTCTGGGAGAAGATGATCGACCACTCGATGTAGTCGTCGCTGGAGTACAGCTGGACACCGACTTCGCACAGGTTGTTACCGAGATTGGGGTCGGTCCCGACGGCGACGAATCCGTCATGGCCGTCGATCTTGAGATCGTCGACTGAGTTGCGGCTGGCTTCTTCTGTTTTGCGCTCGACTTCGATGGGGGTGCCGCGATACCACACGAACGAGAAGCGCGGCCCGTTGGCATCACCGTTCTGCAGCCACTGACAGCTGACCGAGTTTTTCGCCACGGCAACCAGATTGGGCACTTCGGTGACCAGCTGGAGGGCCTGCTCGTTGATGCCGCCGCATGCCGGGACGAAGGGTCCTTGGAAGGCCTCGGTTGATGGCGTCGCCGGATGTCTGGACTGGTGACCGCTGACGCTGAGGGTGATGACGGTGGCGACGACGGTGACCAGCGCCGCCGCGGCAGCAGCGATCGCCGGGACCCGGCGCCACCACGGGCGCGCATGATGCGGGGTTTGTCCGTTGGGCGTCCCGGTGTGGGAATGCGCCGGCGCGGAGAATGGCTGCGGATTGTGCTGGGTTGCGGCCAACGGTGATGTGTATGGGTAAGTGACCGGTGGTGCCGGCTGCGCTTCCGCGAAAGCCTGAGGTGCGGGCGCCCAGGGCGACGTGGAGGTCAACGCTGCGCGCGCCGCGGCGGCCAGGTGCTTGGTGGTCGGGTAGCGCTCGTCGGGATCCTTGGCCATCCCGCCCGTGATCACGGCGTCCAGCGCCGGCGGCAGGCCAGGCCGCGCCTGGGAGGCCAGTGGGGGTGGCGTCCACAGATGTGCGCTGGCCAGCTGTTCGAAACCATCGCCGGAGAACGGCTGTTGCCCGGTGAGCGTCTGATAGAACACGCAGGTCAGGGCGTAGACGTCGGCGCGGGCGTCGGTCTGCCCGCCGGAGAAGCGCTCGGGCGCCATATATGCCCAGGTGCCGATCGTGACGCCGACATTGGTCAGGGCCGTGCGGTTGACGCTGCGTGCGATCCCGAAATCGATGAGGTAAGCGAAATCTCCGTCGCCCAGCAGGATGTTGGACGGCTTGACGTCGCGGTGGATCAACCCGCTGCGGTGGGCCGCGTCGAGCGCGGACGCCACCTGCTCGACGATCGCGACGGCACGGGCGGGCTCAAGCGGTCCGGCGGCCAGCACTGACTGCAGGTCTTGGCCCTCCACCAGGCGCATGTCGACATAGAGCCGGCCGTCGATCTCGCCGAAACTGTGGATCGGCACCACGTGGGGTTCGTTGAGCGCGGCAGCCGTGAGGGCTTCGTGGCGGAAGCGTTGCTGGAACTCCTCGTCGTCGGCGAGGTGGGCCGGCAGGACCTTGACGGCGACAATCCGGTGAGTCTCGGTGTCGAATGCGCGCCAGACCTCGCCCATACCGCCGCGGCCCAGCAATGCCTGCAGTTGGTAGCGGCCAAATGACGTCCCCTCCATCGCCGCACTATAAACCGTTGTGTCACGGCGCCGGCGGAAGGCACCAAGCGTGCTACAGCTTGCGCAGCCGCAGCCGGTTGATCGAATGGTCGGTGTCCTTGCGCAACACCAGCGTGGCCCGCGGCCGGGTGGGCAGGATGTTCTCCACCAGGTTGGGCCGGTTGATGGACCGCCAGATCTCCCGGGCGGCGACCATCGCCTGCTGATCGTTCAACGCCGAGTAGTGGTGAAAGTGCGACGCCGGGTCGGCGAACGCCGTCGAGCGCATGGTGAGAAACCGCGAGACGTACCAGTGTTCGATGTCCTCGATCCGCGCGTCCACGTACAGCGAGAAGTCGAACAGGTCGGACACCATCAGGGTGGGCCCGGTCTGCAGGACGTTGAGGCCCTCCAGGATCAGGATGTCGGGATGGCGGACCACTTGCTTGGCGTCGCGGATGATGTCGTAGTGCAGGTGTGAATAGACCGGCGCGCAGACGTAATCGGAGCCCGATTTGACCGACGTCACGAACTTCATCAGCGCACGACGGTTGTAGCTTTCCGGAAACCCCTTGCGGTGCATGAGGTTTCGCCGCTGCAGCTCGGCATTCGGGTACAGGAATCCGTCGGTGGTCACCAGATCCACCCGCGGGTGGTGGTCCCAGCGGGCCAGCAGCGCCTGCAGCAGACGGGCGGTGGTCGATTTGCCGACGGCGACGCTGCCGGCCACCCCGATGACGAACGGCACCGGTCGATCCGGATTCTGCCGGGGCTCGCCGAGGAACTCCGCGGTGGCGGCGAACAGTCGCTGCCGGGCGGCGACCTGCAGGTGCAGCAACCGGGCCAGCGGCAGGTAGACCTCTTCGACCTCGCGGAGATTGACCTGCTCACCCAGGCCACGCAGCCGGACCACGTCCTGCTCGGTCAGTGGCTGCGGCGTTGACATGCGCAGTGCACGCCATTCTTTCCGGTTGAACTCCACGTAGGGGCTCGGCTCGCTCGGCCGCGGCATCCCCTCAGTGTTCCAGCAGGGGCCGGGTGGTCGGCGGCGGGGTGTGACCTTGGATACCGTTGGCGGTCATGGAGCCCGCTGCCCTGATCCGTGAGTACCTGCTTCTCGGTCTGCGTTTCGACCGGATCGAGCCCGGCTACGTCGACTCCTTCACCGGTGACCCGCTGCTGCGCCGAACCGTCCAGGACGAGCCGGCGCCGCAACCCGCGGAGCTGGCGCGACAGGCCGAACGGCTGATCGAGGCCCTGCCGGCCGGCCTGGAGCCCGCGCGCGTCGAGTACCTGCGCGTGCATCTGCGGGCGTTGCGCAGCGCCGCGCGCAAGTTCGCCGGGGACACCATCGGCTTCGTCGACGAGGTCCGTGACTACTTCGACGTCGAGATCACCAAGGGCGACCCGGACCGCTACCGCGGCGCGCACGCCCGGCTCGACGAGGCGCTGGGCGGCAGCGGGCCGCTGGCCGACCGGATGGCCGCCCACCGCGCCGCCGAGGAGATCCCGCCGCAGCGGCTGGCCGAGTGCATCGAGGCGTTCTCGTCGGCGCTGCGCGACCGGGTCCGCGCCGAATACCCGCTGCCGGACACCGAGACCGTGACCTACGAGGTCGTCACCGACAAACCCTGGTCGGGGTTCAACTACTACCTGGGTGACTACCGGTCCACCGTCGCCGTCAACGCCGACCTCAAACAGCTGATGTCGAATCTTCCGCGGCTGGTGGCGCACGAGTCCTATCCCGGCCACCACACCGAGCACTGCCGCAAAGAGGCCGGCCTGGTGGCGCGGCACGGCCAGGCCGAACAGACCATCTTTCTGGTCAATACGCCGCAATGCCTGATGGCCGAGGGTCTGGCCGACCTGGCGCTGTACGCGGCGATCGGGCCGGGCTGGGGGGCCTGGGCCGCCGAGATCTACGCCGACCTGGGCCTGCGGTTCGACGGTGAGCGGGCCGAGCTGATCGCCGAGGCGACCGGGGCGTTGATCGACGTGCGCCAGGACGCGGCGCTGATGCTGCACGACGAGCACTGCGACACCGACGACGTCGCGGCCTATCTGCAGCGCTGGCTGTTGGTGACCGACGATCGGGCCCGCCAGATGCTGCGGTTCTTGTCCTCGCCGCTGTGGCGTGCCTACACCAGCACCTATGTGGAGGGGTATCGGCTGCTGCACGGCTGGCTGGATGCCCGCCCGGTCGGGGTCACCCTGGCCGAGCGGTTCGGTCGGTTGCTGGACGAGCCGCTGATCCCCTCGGCGCTGCGCTGACGGACGGTCCGGCAACGCCGTGCTGCAGGTCCAACGGCGCAGGTTCGTGGCGAGGACGCGGCATCGGAGCTCGCCGTGCCGCGTGACAAAATGGACGCCGTGACCGCTGCAGCTGAAACCCACTCCTCCGTCATGTCGGCCCCGCTGGCCGAGGTCGACCCCGCCATCGCCGACCTGCTCGGCAAGGAGCTGGGCCGGCAGCGCGACACGCTGGAGATGATCGCCTCGGAGAACTTCGTGCCGCGCGCGGTTCTGCAGGCCCAGGGCAGCGTGCTGACCAACAAATACGCCGAGGGGCTGCCGGGTCGTCGCTACTACGGCGGCTGCGAGCACGTCGACGAAGTCGAGAACATCGCCCGCGACCGCGCCAAGGCGCTGTTCGGCGCCGAGTTCGCCAACGTGCAGCCGCACGCCGGTGCACAGGCCAACGCCGCGGTCCTGCACGCACTGATGGACCCGGGGGACCGGCTGCTGGGCCTGGACCTGGCCAACGGCGGGCACCTGACCCACGGCATGCGGCTGAACTTCTCCGGCAAGCTCTACGAGAACGCCTTCTACGGAGTCGACGCCACCACCCACCTGATCGACATGGATGTGGTGCGCGCCCAGGCCAAGGAGTTCCGGCCCAAGGTGATCGTGGCGGGCTGGTCGGCCTACCCGCGGACCCTGGACTTCGAGGCCTTCCGCTCCATCGCCGACGAGGTCGACGCCACGTTGTGGGTGGACATGGCCCACTTCGCCGGGCTGGTCGCGGCCGGTCTGCACCCGTCGCCGGTGCCGCACGCACGGCTGGTGTCCACCACCGTGCACAAGACCCTGGGCGGCCCGCGGTCCGGGCTGATCATGGGCAAGAAGGAGTTCGCCAAGACCGTCAACTCGGCGGTGTTCCCCGGCCAGCAGGGCGGGCCGTTGATGCACGTGATCGCCGCCAAGGCGGTGGCCCTCAAGATCGCGGGCACCCCGGAGTTCGCCGAGCGTCAGCAGCGCACACTGACCGGTGCCCGCATCATCGCCGACCGGCTGCTGGCGGCCGACGTCGCCAAGACCGGGGTGTCGGTGGTCAGCCGCGGCACCGACGTCCACCTGGTGCTGGTCGATCTGCGTGACTCCCCGCTGGACGGTCAGATGGCCGAGGACCTGCTGCATGAGATCGGTATCACGGTCAACCGCAACGCCGTGCCGAACGACCCGCGCCCGCCGATGGTGACCTCGGGTCTGCGGGTGGGCACCCCGGCGCTGGCCACCCGCGGCTTCGGGGACACCGAGTTCACCGAGGTCGCCGACATCCTCGCCACCGCGTTGGCACAGGGCAACGGGGCCGATGTGCCGGCGCTGCGGGCCCGGGTCACCCGCCTGGCCCACGATTTCCCGCTGTACCAGGGGCTGGAGGACTGGCCGCTGATCGGCCGCTGAGCCCCCCGGTCAACGCGGGCGGGCCACGCCGACACGGCCGACCCGATTTCAAAAAACATGTGAATTCGGGTTACAGTTACTTTCATGGCTGTGAGACCCGTCGCTAACGCGCTGATCCTCGAACTCGAACCGGTGGTCGCCGCCAACCTGGTCCGTCACCTGGACTCCCAGAGCCCCTGGTACTCGCACGACTACGTGCCCTTCGACCAGGGTGAGAACTTCGCCTTCCTGGGCGGCCGCGACTGGGATCCCGAGCAGGCCAGCCTGCCCCGGCTGATCACCGACGCCCTGGAGATCCTGCTGATCACCAAGGACAACCTGGGCGGCTACCACCGCGAGCTCGTCGAACACTTCATCCTCGAAGACCAGTGGGGTCGCTGGATCGGCCGCTGGACCGCCGAAGAGCACCTGCACGCGATCGCGCTGCGCGAATATCTGGTGGTGACCCGCGAGATCGACCCGACCGCCAACGAACTGGTCCGCTTCGAGCACGTGTGCAAGGGCTACCGCGCCGACAAGTACAGCCAGGTGGAGACCCTGGTGTTCATGGCGTTGTTCGAGCGCGCCCACGCCGTGTTCTGCCGCAACCTGGCCGCACGTATCGAGGAGCCGGTGCTGCAGGGCATGGTCGAGCGGATCGCCGGCGACGAGGACCGTCACGAGGAGTTCTTCGCCAACCTGGTCGCGCACTGCCTGGACTACACCCGCGACGAGACGGTGGCCGCCATCGCCGCCCGCGCCGCCGAACTGGGCGTCGTCGGTGGCGACATCGAGCCCTACCAGGACAAGGTCGCGGCCATGGCCGAGCACGGCATCTTCGGGCCCGAGCAGCTCAAGCAGGTCATCTCCGACCGGATCACCGCCTGGGGTTTGGCGGATCAGCCCGAACTGCAGCAGTTCGTCCTGCGGTAAGGAAATCTTCGCGGGCACCCGGGCGTAACAGCCCGGCGTGTCGGCCAGGTTACTCACACGCTCCCGACAGGGCGGCGGAGTAGCGTCGCAACCGATGGCTAGCGACATGCTCTGCTATCCGGGCGGTACCTCCCACTACGGCAGGACCGGTCCCGGTCCTGGTGCCGCAGCCCCCGTCGACAGGCTCGCGCGGGGCCGCGCGAGGCAGGAGCGCTCGTGACTGATTCGCCGTCGGTTGCCCAAGACGTCCTACGGACCTATGTGCTCGACACCTCGGTTTTGCTGTCGGATCCCTGGGCGTGTACCCGGTTCGCCGAACACGAAGTCGTCGTCCCCCTGGTGGTCATCAGTGAACTGGAGGCCAAGCGCCATCACCATGAGCTGGGCTGGTTCGCACGTCAGGCGCTGCGCCTGTTCGACGATCTCCGGCTGGAGCACGGGCGTCTCGACCAGCCCATACCCGTTGGGACGCAAGGCGGGATGCTGCACGTCGAGCTCAACCACAGCGACCCGGCGGTGCTGCCGGCCGGGTTTCGCACCGACAGCAACGACTCCCGGATTCTGACCTGTGCCGCCAACCTCGCCGCCGAAGGCAAGCGGGTGACGTTGGTGAGCAAGGACATTCCGCTGCGGGTCAAGGCTGCCGCGGTGGGCCTGCCCGCCGACGAGTACCACGCCCAGGACGTCGTCACGTCCGGATGGACCGGCATGACCGAGCTCGAGACGTCGTCGGAGGACATCGACACGCTGTTCGCCGAAGGTGTGATCGATATGGCGGCGGCCCGGGATCTGCCCTGCCACACCGGGGTTCGGCTGCTGGGCGGCAACTCGCATGCCCTGGGCCGGGTCAACGCCGCCAAACAGGTGCAACTGGTCCGCGGTGACCGGGAAGCCTTCGGGCTGCACGGGCGCTCCGCCGAACAGCGGGTCGCGCTGGACCTGCTGCTCGACGAATCGGTGGGCATCGTGTCGCTGGGCGGCAAAGCCGGCACCGGCAAGTCGGCGCTGGCGTTGTGCGCCGGCCTGGAGGCGGTGCTGGAGCGACGCACCCAACGCAAGGTGGTGGTGTTCCGGCCGCTGTACGCCGTCGGCGGCCAGGAGCTGGGATACCTGCCGGGCAGCGAGAGCGACAAGATGGGCCCCTGGGCGCAGGCGGTGTTCGACACGCTGGAGGGCCTGGCCAGTCCCGCGGTGCTCGAGGAGGTGCTCTCCCGCGGCATGCTGGAAGTGCTGCCGCTGACCCACATCCGCGGCCGCTCGCTGCACGACTCGTTCGTCATCGTCGACGAGGCACAGTCGTTGGAGCGCAACGTGCTGCTGACCGTGCTGTCCCGGTTGGGCACCGGCTCGCGGGTGGTGCTGACCCACGACGTGGCCCAGCGCGACAACCTGCGGGTGGGCCGGCACGACGGGGTGGCCGCGGTCATCGAGAAGCTCAAGGGGCATCCGCTGTTCGCCCACATCACGCTGCTGCGCAGCGAGCGTTCACCGATCGCGGCGCTGGTCACCGAGATGCTCGAGGAGATCAGCGGCCCCGAGCTCGGCTAATGCTTACGCGTTGACTCTGCACCCACGGCGCCATCTACTCGCAGTTTGTCGCCGTGGCTGCAGCGTCAACGCCGCCGGTAGGCTGCCGGTGTGGCCAAACGACCCGACAACCAGGCGTGGCGGTATTGGCGCATGGTGGCGGGCCTGGTGGTCGCGGTCGCGGTCCTGCTGATCGGCGGGCTGACCGGGCACGTGCGCCGCGCCGAAGCCGACACCGACTGTGCGCAGGTCAAATGTGTGGCGCTGACCTTCGACGACGGACCCAGCCCCTACACCGACCGGCTGCTGCGCATCCTGGCCGACAACGACGCCAAGGCCACCTTCTTTCTGATCGGCAACAAGGTGGCCGCCAACCCGGCGGGCGCCAAACGCATCGCCGACGCCGGGATGGAGATCGGCAGTCACACCTTCGAACACCCCAACATGACCACGATCCCCGCGAGCGCCGTCCCCGCCCAGCTGTCCAAGGCCAACGACGCGATCCGCGCCGCCACCGGGCACGCGCCGACGCTGTGGCGACCGGCCGGCGGGCTCACCAACGACGCGGTCAACGCCCAGGCCGCCAAGCTCGGGCTGGCGGCGATCCTGTGGGACGTCATCCCGTTCGACTGGATCAACGACGCCAACCTCGCCGCCAGCCGCCAGGTGCTGATGACCCAGATCAAACCGGGATCAGTGGTGCTGTTTCACGACACCTATTCCTCCACAGTGGATTTGGTCTACCAGTTCATCCCGGTGCTCAAAGCCAACGGCTATCACCTGGTGACCGTGAGCCAGCTGCTGGGCCCGCGCGCGGCGGGCAGCGTCTACGGCGGGCGGGACAACGGCGCGCCGGCCAACGACCTGCACGACATCGCACCCGACCAGATCCCGTCGCTGCCGGCCACCCCGTCGCCGCCGCCGATGCCGAACGTCCCGATCACCGACATTCCCGGCGCCAACTCCGGCGGCCCCAACAACGGCGCGTAGCCCCAGCCCGACCCCGCGCGAGCAGACGCAAATGTGCTCCAAATCGCGGTGTTTTGGGCACATTTGCGTCTGTTCGGCCCTAGCATTCTTGACACGTTGACACAAAGAAGTAATCTTTGTGTCAACGTTCCGAGAGGAGTCGTCCGATGACAGCAGTCGCGCACCATCCGATCGACACCGACCACGACGCCCGCGCCGTCCGTCCCCGGGTGATGGCCCAGTTCCGCAAGCATTCCGGCAGCGTGTTCTCCGGGCTGTTCGGCGCCGCGGCATTCGACGAGGTCGCCCTGGTGCCGGTGGCCGCCGCGGTGGACAAGACCGGACGCTTCGAACGTAACTTCACCGACCGCGGCATCCGCAGCGGATTCTCGGCGCTGCTGGCGATCTGGGGTGACGTCGACGACCGCGCCGCCGAGGGGGAGCGGCTCAAGTCGCTGCACCGCGACGTGCGCGGTTTCGGCACCGGCGACTTCGCCGGGGTCCGCTACAGCGCGCTGAGTCCTCCGCTGTGGAATTGGATTGCGGTCAGCGGGATTTTCGTGATCTTGCATTCGTTCACCCCGGTCACCGGCATCGAACTCTCGGCGGCCGAGCAGGAGGCCGCCTACCAGCAACTCGTGCACGCCTTTCGGGCGATCGAGCTGCCGGGCAAGTCCGCCAAGCTGCCGGCGACCTACCCCGATGCCGTGCGCTACTACGACGAGGTGGTGCAGACCGAGCTGCAGGGCAACCCGTTCCTGGACCGGGTGACCGCCGGGCTGACCAAGTTGCCGCTGCCCTCGGCGGTGCCGGCGCCGGTGCGGGTCGCGATCACGCCGCTGTGGCGGGTCGTGCGCAGCGGGGCCGGGCGGGTGGTCAAGGTCTGCTCGTTCGGGATCATGCACCCCGGTGTGCGTAAGCTGACCGGTTTCCAGTGGCAGCCCCACCACGATGTCGAATTCGGCGTCTACACCCGGCTGACCCAGCTGGCCTGGCGGGTGCTGCCGGACCGGTTGGTGCTGGTGCCGTTGGCATACAACCGCCTGCAGTACGAGAAGCTGGTCCGGCTGCACCGCTCGGTGGCGCTGGACTCGTTCGCGCCGCCCGGCTGTCCGGTCGGCTGACATACTTCCGTCAATGCCCAGACGAAGCACCGCCAGTCCCGGCGAGCAGGAGGACGCCATCCTCAAGGCGGCCGCCGAGGAGGTCTCGCTCGTCGGTGTCGGGCGCGCCAGCCTCGACGTCATCGCCCGCCAGGCCGGGGTCAGCCGCAGCACGCTGTATCGCCGCTTCCCCAGCCGGGATTCGTTGATGGCCGAATTGGGGCGCCGCACCTTCGATTTCGCGATGGCGCGGCTGCGCACCGTCGCGATGGACTCCGGCCCCCAGGAGGCGGCGGTCGCGGCCTTCCGCGAAGGTCTTCGCCTGCTGACCAGCGAGCCGGTGATGCGCAAGTTCCTGCGCCTCGACGACGACCTGACCTCGCTGAGCGGGATGTATCAACAGGCTGAGGTGTTTCTCGACAACGCGGCCACCGCGATGGCCAAGGCGCTGCGCGCCGCCGGTGCCACCATGCCCGACGCCGACCTGCGGGCCGTCGCCGAACTGCACATCCGGACGGCGTGCTCGATCGCGCAGGTGCCTACCAGCGTGCTCGATGTGCACGACGACGCCGCGGTGCGCAGCTACGCGCGCCACTACCTGGCGCCGCTGGTGCGCTGAGCCGGGGCCGGGGGCCGGGGGCCGGGGCCTACTTCTTCACCTTGAGCGCGGCGATGATCGTGTCGATCATGGCGCGCGAGCCCGAGTCGCCGATCGGCGAGGCGGCGAAGAAGATGGTGACCGGCGTGGTCTTGACCGCGATCACCACGACGGAGTCACCCGGCACGCTGCGGGAGGTGTCGCCGATGGTGATGTCGGCGTCCACCCGGGCGGCCTCGGTGCCGTCGACCTTGATCGACGAAGACTTGCTGGGCCCCAGCGACGGGTCGGCGTTGGCGTAGCCGGGTCCGTCGGCCACACAGGTCAAGAACTTCGACGCCTGCGCCGCGGGGTCCATGCTGGTCACGAAGTTGGACTCGGCGACCTCGGCCTGCATGATCCACTTGCTGGCGCCGGGGACCTCGTGGGCCACGCCGAGTGCGTCGATGGCGTTGGGCAGCGTGTCGTCGCCGAACATCGTCCATCCCGGTGCCGCGCTGGCGGGGAAGGACAGTGCGCCGGCGCTGATATCGCCGCCGTTGGTGGGGATTCCGCCCGAGACGTTGTCGGTGCAGTCGGTCGCGGTCTGTTCCGAGGGGCCCGGCGACGCCTTGCCCGACGGTGCGGTCGCGCTGGGGCTGGGGCTTGCGGCGGTCGAGCCGCCGCCGTGGCTGCGGTTCACCGCCAGGAACACCACCAGGCCGATGACCACCAGCAGCACCACACCGACGCCGATCAACCACGGCAGCGGTGAGCGGGGACCCTTGGGCGGCGGTCCCGGCGGGTACGCGCCGGCCGGCCAGCCGCCGGGCGGGTAGGGCCCCTGCGGGCCGGGCGGGTAGGGGCCCGGCGGGTAGGGGCCGGGCTGGGCCGGGCCGCCCGGGTAGGGGCCCGGCCCATACGGGTTCGCGCCGGAGGGATCCTGACCGTAGGGGTCGCCGCCGGGGGGAACCGTCATCGCTGAACCAGCCTTTGCTTTTGGGGGCCGCCGCGACGCGCCGGCCGCGTTCCGTGCAGTATGCCGCGTTGTCCTCACCCCGATCGAGCCCCGGTCGATCACGATTCGACGGCGCTTTCGGCTGATGCTGTGCGCGCCTGAGACCACGCCACGTGGAGTTCACCGCGAACACCGGTGTACAAGTGCGTCAATTTTGCTCATTTTCCCTTGGCGGGGTTGGATACGTGGAAGCCTGTTCAGCACATCCTTGGCTTTGGCTCACGCCAGGCATAAAATGCGCCCGCATTGCGTCACTTCGTGGCGCCACGTCATCCGAAGGGAACCCGGCACCGATGGCCGCAAACCGCAGCAGCAAGGGAAATCGTCAGGCGCGGCGGCGCGGTCGTAGTCGTGTCGTGGGGTTGGGTGCGGCTGCCGCAGCGGTCGCGGCGTTCGGGATGACCCCGTTGGCCCCGGCGCCCGCGGCGCAGGCCGACGAGTTCGACTGGATCACCGACCTGTTCGACCCGGCGGCCTGGTCGGCGGACCCCGCCGGAAGCTTCGATTTGGGTGCGCTGTTCGAGCCCGGGAACTGGGACCACGGCGCCTTCGACTTCGACACGCTGTGGGGCGGATCCGCGGATTCCGGTGCGGCGTCGGCGTTGGCGGCGGCAGAGCCGCTCGCCTCCACCAGCACCGACCCGACCGTGTTGATCTACCAGCTGATCTACAACCCGATCCACACCAGCATCGAGGCCTGGATCAACAACGACGCCAACAGCTGGCTCATCAACTGGATTAACGGGTCCTACACCGGCGACGCGTGCGGCTACATCTGCGACGGTGCCGCCGGGACCGCTGACCACATCAATGGCGGTGCCGGCGGAGAGTGGTTCGGCGACGGCGGTGCCGGCTACTCGGGCCTCGCTGACGCGGACGATCCAACCTCGCAATGGCTCGCCGGCGACGGTGGGGCTGCCGGGGCCTTCGGCAACGGCGGCGCCGGTGGTAGCGGTGTCGGTACCGAGACCACTACCGGCACCGACGGTGCCGCCGATACCACCACCACTTTCCCCACGGGTGTTGCCGGCGGTGACGGCGGGGCCGGCGGCACGTTCATGGGCTTCGGGGGCAATGGCGGCGACGGCGGCGCGGGACTTGCCGGCAACGATGGAGCGGCCGGCGGCAACGGCGGTAATGGCGTCGGGAGCTTCTTCGGCGTCGGTGGTAACGGTGGTAATGGCGGTAACGGCGGCACCGGCGTGGACGCCGCAAACCCGGCCGGCAACGGTGGCGCCGGCGGCAATGCCGGTAACTCCGGCGAGTTGTACGGCGCACCCGGTAAGGGTGGTAATGGCGGTGACGGCGGAGCGGGCTACGTAGGTGCTGACGGCACCGCCGACAGTCACGGGGGTGTCGCCGGTGGCGCCGGCGGTAACGGTGGTGCCGGTGGCACTGGCGGGCTGGCGTCCGACGGGCAGAACCACGCGGTGTCGGGCAATGGCGGCAACGGCGGTGCCGGTGGTGCCGGCGGCAACAGCTTCGATGGCGCCGGCAAGGGCGGCGATGGCGGTGCCGGCGGTAGCGGCGCCGGAGCGGTCGGCTCGGCCACCGCCGGCAACGGCGGGAACGGCGGCGCCGGCGGGAACGGCAATGACGGCGGCGGCAACGGTGGTGCCGGTGCTAACGGCGCCGTCTCCGAAAAGGGTGCTTCAGGCGGAGGCGGCAATGGCGGTGCCGGCGGCGAAGGCACGGGCGAGAACGCAAACGGCGGCAGCGGTGGTGCCGGTGGTAACGGCGCCAACTCTACGGGCTCGGTTGCAGGCGGCGACGGTGGCAGCGGCGGTGCCGGTGGTAAGGGCGCCGGGGACGGCGGCAACGGTGGTATCGGTGGTAACGGCGGCACGGCCGCCGCCGGTATTGCGGGTGACGGCGGCGACGGCGGCGATGGCGGCCAGGGCACCGCGGGACTCGGCGGCAATGGTGGCGCCGGCGGTACCGGCGCTAATGCCGACACCGGTACCGGTGGCTTCGGCGGTACCGGCGGCACCGGCGGTGCGGGCGGTACCCACGGCGGGTATGGCGGCATCGGTGGCGACGGCGGCTCCGGCGCAGCAGGACAGGCCGGGGGCATTGGCGGCGTCAACAGCACGGTCGGCACCGGCGACAGCGCAGTCGGCTATGGCGGCACCGGTGGTACGGGCAATGTCACGACCGGCGCCCTCGGTGGCGGTGGCGGTGGCGGCGGTGGCGGCGGCGCGGGTAGCTCGGCCGGACCCGCCGGCGACGGCGGTCTCGGCGGTAATGGCGCTGACGGCGTAACAGGCGGCACCGGCGGCAATGGCGGTTCCGGCGGCACCGGCGGCTTCGGCCTCAACCCGGATAAAGGCGCCGACGGTGGCGCGGGCGGCGACGGCGGTCAAGGTGTCGACGGCGGCGTCGGGGGCAATGGCGGCGACGGCGGCTTCGGCGGCAACGGCTCGGGTACTGGGCAAGCGCCCGGCAACGTCAACGATCAACCTGCCGGCGCGGGCGGCGACGGCGGCAAAGGAACCGGCGAGGGCAGCCACGGCGGCAACGGCGGTAACGGGGGCGTCGGTGGCAAGGCCGGTAACGGCGGCAACGGCGGCAACGGTGACGGTGACGGCGGCACGGGCGGCGCTGGCGGCACCGGGGGCAACGCGGGCACCGGCGCGGGCAACCTCGGTGGTGGCGGCGACGGCGGCGCCGGTGGTAACGGCACAGGCGCGGACAGTGTCGGCGGCAAGGGTGGTGCTGGCGGTGCCGGAGGTAATGGCAAGACCTCGAACGGCGGCGAGGGTGGCGACGGCGGTGCGGGCTCGGGCGGCGGCACCGGCGGGGCCGGTGGAGCCGGCGGTAACGCTGCAAGCGGCGCCGGCAACCTGGGGTCCGGCGGCAACGGCGGCAATGGCGGTGCCGGCACCAACACTGACGCCACCGGCGGTAAGGGCGGTGCCGGCGGCGCTGGCGGCACCGGGTCGACCGGCGGTAAGGGCGGAGTTGGCGGCCTCGGCGGTGATGGCACCAAGGTCGGCTACACCGGCGGCAACGGTGGCGCCGGCGGAACCGGCGGGACCAACGGCACCGTCGGAACACCTGGGTCAGAAGGCCAAGACGACCTCACCCCGCCCCCGTCGGCAACGCCGACCCCGGCCCCGACCCCCGGCGGCTAGAAACGCAAAAACGCCTGAGGCGGCTCCCTTCGGAGCCGCCTCAGGCGTTTTCGGTGTCAGTCGTCCGAGAGCCGGCTCGCGAAGATGCGCCGCCGTCACGACTATGTGGATGACGTCAAGGCCCATGTACATACCCGCCGTAATATGTATGCATTGCGCTGCGGCGGACAACGATCGAGTTGGACGAGGATTTGGTGCGCGCCGCAACGTCGGTAACCGGGCAGACACTTCGATCCACGGTGGAAGAGGCACTGCGCCGCCTCGTGGCAGATGCCGACGCGGAAAAGCGGGCCCGCCGCCAACGGATCGCCGACCACATCGCGCGCGCCGGGACGCAGGTCGACGTCGATACGCTGCTCGCCGACCAGGCGTGGCAATGAGCGCCTGGATACTCGACAAAAGCGCACATGTGCGGCTGCTGGCAGGGCAGTCGCCGCCGCCGGATATCGACCTGGCCGACCTCGCGATCTGCGAGATCGGTGAATTGGAATGGCTGTACGCCGCGCGGTCTGCCGCCGACTACGACAGTCAACGCAGTTCGCTACGTGGCGCCTACCCTGTCTTGGCCGCACCGTCGGACATCTTCCAACGGGTCCGCCGGCTGCAGCACGACCTGGCTCACCATCGGGGCATGTGGCATCGCACGCCGCTGCCGGACCTGTTCATTGCCGAAACCGCGATCTATCACGGAGCCGGTGTATTGCACCGTGATCGCGACTATGCGCGAATCAGCGAGGTGCGGCCCGGTTTTCAGGCACGCGAGCTGGGCTGACCTTAGGCGTCTTTCACCTTGGCCATGGCCAGCACGTCCAGGCGCTTGTCCAGCTCGGCCTCGGATAGCTTCTCGCCGATCAGTCCGCGGTCGATCACCGTCTGGCGGATGGTCTTGCGACCCTTGAGCGCCTCCTTGGCCACCGCGGCGGCCTCCTCGTAGCCGATCGCCGAGTTCAGCGGGGTCACGATCGACGGGCTGGACTCGGCCAGCTCCCGCAGGTGCTCGACATTGGCGGTCAGGCCGACCACGCAGCGCTCGGCGAACAGCCGGGACACGTTGGCCAGCAACGTGAACGACTCCAGCAGGTTGCGGGCCATCATCGGGATGTAGACGTTGAGCTCGAACGCGCCCGCCGAGCCGCCCCAGGCGACCGCGGCGTCGTTGCCGACCACCTGGGCCGCTACCTGGGTGACCGCTTCGGGCAGCACCGGGTTGACCTTGCCGGGCATGATCGAGCTGCCCGGCTGCAGGTCCGGCAGCTGCAGCTCGCCCAGCCCGGTCAGCGGGCCCGACCCCATCCAGCGGATGTCGTTGGCGATCTTGGTCAGCGACACCGCGATGGTGCGCAGCGCACCGGACGCCTCGACCAGCCCGTCGCGGGCGGCCTGGGCTTCGAAAGAGTTGATGGCGGTGCGCAGTTCGGTGACCCCGGTCTGGGCGACCAGCACCTCGACCACCTTGGGGCCGAAGCCGTCGGGCGCGTTGAGGCCGGTGCCGACGGCGGTGCCGCCGATCGCCAACTCGCCCAGCCGCGGCAGCGTCGCCTGCACCCGCTCGATGCCGGCGGCGATCTGGCGGGCGTACCCGGAGAACTCCTGGCCCAGGGTGACCGGCACCGCGTCCATCAGGTGGGTGCGCCCGGACTTGACCACGGTGCGCCACTCGGTGGCCTTGTCGGCCAGCGCGTCGTGCAGCACCTCCAACGCCGGAATCAGCAGGCGCACCGCGGCTTCGGTGGCCGCGATGTGGGTGGCGGTCGGGAAGGTGTCATTCGACGACTGCGACATGTTCACGTCGTCGTTGGGGTGCACCGTGACCCCGGCCGCGCCCGCGATCGAGGCGATCACCTCGTTGGCGTTCATGTTCGAGCTGGTTCCCGAACCGGTCTGGAACACATCGATGGGGAACTGGTCGTCGTGGCGGCCGTCGGCGATCTCGGCGGCTGCGGCGATGATCGCGTCGGCCTTCTCCGGTGCCAGCAGGCCCAGGTCCTTGTTCACCTGCGCGCAGGCACCCTTGAGCAGCCCCAGCGCCCGGATCTGGGTGCGCTCCAGGCCGCGGTGCGAGATCGGGAAGTTCTCCACCGCACGCTGGGTCTGGGCGCGCCACAGCGCGTTGACCGGCACCCGGACCTCGCCCATGGTGTCGTGCTCGATGCGGTACTCGGTTTCGGCCATGCAGGGTCCTTGTGTTCGCAGGGTCAGGGCAGCGGATAGGCGGCTTTGGAGTCGCCGGTGAAGTCGACCGCCGAATACTCGTTGAGCTTCGACAGCCGGTGATAGGCCTCGATCATCCGGACGGTGCCGGACTTGGAGCGCATCACGATCGACTGGGTGGTGCAGCCGCCGGGGTAGTAGCGCACCCCTTTGAGCAGGTCGCCGTCGGTGACCCCGGTGGCGCAGAAGAACACGTTCTCACCGGATACCAGGTCCTCGGTGGTCAGCACCCGGTCCAGGTCGTAGCCGGCGTCGATCGCCTTCTGCCGTTCGGCGTCATCGGTCGGGGCCAGCTGGGCCTGGATCGCCCCGCCCATGCAGCGGATTGCCGCGGCGGCGATGATGCCCTCCGGGGTGCCGCCGATACCGGCGAGCATGTCGGTGCCCGAGTCGGGACGGCACGCCGAGATCGCGCCGGCCACGTCGCCGTCGGTGATCAGCCGGATCCGCGCGCCGGTGGCCCGCACGTCGGAGATCAGCTGGCGGTGTCGCGGCCGGTCCAGGATGCACACCGTCATATCGCGCACCGAGAGGTCCTTGACCTTGGCGACGGCCTTGATGTTGTCGGCGATCGGCGCGGTGATGTCGAGCACGTGGGCGGATTCGGGACCGACCGCGATCTTGTTCATGTAGAACACCGCCGACGGGTCGAACATCGCCCCGCGCTCGGCGACCGCCAGCACCGAGATGGCGTTGGGCATGCCCTTGCTCATCAGGGTGGTGCCGTCGATGGGGTCGACGGCGAAGTCGCAGTCCGGTCCGTCCTGGTTGCCGACCTCTTCGCCGTTGTAGAGCATCGGCGCGTGGTCCTTCTCGCCCTCGCCGATGACGACCACGCCGCGCATCGAGACCGAGTTCACCAACTCGCGCATCGCGTCGACAGCGGCGCCGTCGCCGCCCTCTTTGTCGCCACGGCCCACCCAGCGCCCGGCGGCCATGGCGCCGGCCTCGGTGACCCGCACCAACTCCATGGCCAGGTTGCGGTCCGGAGCCTCACGTCGGGAAGTCATGCAGCAGATTGTCCCAGAAGCCCATCACCGCTCCGGAGCTGGGATGCTGGCTGGGATACTGGTCGGGTGACCACACAGCCGCAGCCCGCACCCCGGCCGGCCAAGCCACGGCTCTTGCAGGACGGCCGGGACATGTTCTGGTCGCTGGCGCCGCTGGTGGTGGCTTGCGTGCTGCTGGCCGGCCTGGTCGGCATGTGTTCGTTCATGCCGGGGAACACCGGGCCTGCGCCGTCCTACAACGCCGTCGCCGCACTGCGGGCGGACGCCGAGACGTTCGGGTTCCCGATCCGGTTGCCGCAGCTGCCCGACGGGTGGCAGCCCAACTCCGGGGGCCGCGGTGGCATCACCGACGGCCGCGCCGACCCGGCCAACGGTCAGCGGCTGCGGGCGGTGACCTCCACCGTCGGCTACCTGAGCCCGACCGGAATGTATGTCAGCCTGACCCAGAGCAACGCCGACGAGGACAAGCTGGTCGCCTCGATTCACCCGTCGATGCACCCCAGCGGCACCGTCGACGTCGACGGCACCCGCTGGGTGGTCTACACCGGGGACTCCGAACCGGTCTGGACCACCCGGCTGAGCAGCCCCGGCGGCGCGACGCAGCTGGCCATCACCGGCGCCGGCAACACCGAGCAGTTCCGCACCCTGGCCGCGGCGACCCAGTCGCAGCCACCACTCCCAGCGAAGCGATGACGGGGGATCGATGACCGCAGCACCCGAGGCCGACCTGAGCGGATGGGACGTGGCGCCCTTCACCGGCGGCGGATTCACCCACGACGTGTACCGCAAGGGCGAGGGCCCCGGCGTGGTGCTGATCCCAGAGATTCCGGGCATCCACCCCGGGGTGCTGGCCCTGGGCAATCACCTGGTGGACAACGGGTTCACCGTCGCGATGCCCTCCCTGTTCGGCACACCGGGTGCGCCGCGGCTCAGCGTGGACGCCGTGGCGACCATCGCCCGCGCCTGCGTGACCCGCGAATTCGCGGCGTTCGCCACCAACCGGCAACGGCCGGTGTCCCAGTTCCTGCGGGCGCTGGCCCGCGACCTCAACGACAAGACCCCGGGCAAGGGTGTGGGGGTGATCGGCCAGTGCTTCACCGGCGGTTTCGCGCTGGCCGCCGCGGTCGACGATGCCGTGTTGGCCCCGGTGCTCAGCCAGCCGTCGGTGCCGATTGCGTTGACGCTCAAGCAGCGCCGCGACCCCGGGCTCTCCGACGTCGAGCTGGGCGTGATCGCCGACCGGGTGGCCAACGACGGCCTGTGCGCGCTGGGTCTGCGGTTCAGCGAGGACAGGATGGCCCCCGGGGACCGATTCGTCACACTGCGCGAGCGGCTCGGCGACGCGTTCGAAGTGATCGAGATCGACTCGTCGCCGGGCAACGCGCACGGATTCACCCGGATGGCGCACTCGGTGCTCACCGACGAGGTCCGCGAGGTGGACGGCCACCCGGCCTACGAGGCGCGCAAACGGGTGGTGGCCTTCCTCACCGAACGGTTGAAGTGACCGGCCGCCCTGGTGCGCCATTGCGCCGAACGTGTACTGAGACCGAGATTGTGGCC
>NZ_JCALCW010000028.1:0-73143 GCF_059812545.1 Mycobacterium sp. NGS50 | reverse complement strand
GCGGATTTTTCGGTCCTCGTACACGCTCGGTGCACAGAAGCGTTACGCGCTGACCACCAGGGTCAACCCGTGCCGGTCGCGCAGCGGCTTGCGCCGCTTGCTGCGGGACACCAGCCGGGCCACCGCGTTCTCCACCCCGCGGGCCAGGTCGTCGATGCCGGTGATCTCGAAGTCGGCCAGGATACCGATGAACAGGTCCCCGGCGTAGCTGAGGATCGCCACTCCGGTGCGCAGCTGCATCGCGATCGGCGGCACCGGCAGAACTTGAACCACGTTGCAGCCCATGATCTGCAACGGCTGTACCGGTCCGGGAACGTTGGTGGCCAACGCCACGACGCCGCGCTGGGGCAGGCGGGTGAGCAACCGCATCGCCCATGCCGACACCGCGAACGGCATCAGGCCGGCCGCCGACACCACCGCGCTTCCGGCATGCCGCTGCCCGCCGGCCTTGGTGTGTGAGAGCCGGGAACGAACGGTCAGCAGGCGCCGCACCGGGTTCTCTTCCTCGACCGGAAGCCGCGGCAGCATCAGCGATACCCGGTTGTCGGTCGCGTCCATCGCGTCGGCGGACCGTGTCGACACCGGCACCAGGGTGCGCAGCGAGTCCGGCAGCGGCTCTTCGCCGCGGCCGATCATGAAGTCCCGGTAACTCTCGGTCAGTGCGGCCAGCGCGACGTCGTTGACGGTCACGCCGAACACCTTGCATACCTGCCTGACGTCGTCCAGCGATACCCGCGCGGCGCTGTAGCGTCGCCGGCTGGTGATCGGGCCGTTGAGCGACGACGTGGTCGGGTGCAGCAGGCCGGTCGCGATGTCGAGGGCGCCGCGCAGGTCGCGCATCCAGTGCACCGGGTTGAGGTCCAGCAGCGCCAGCCCGCGAGCCGGCTGCGCGGCGTCGGGCGCCGGTTTGATAGCGCGAGCCACGCTGCGGTCGACGCCGGACGTGAAGCCACCGTCGGACAGGCCGGTCAGCATGTGTGCCGTTGCGATGCCGTCGGCGATGCAGTGATGGACCTTCATCAGCAGCGCCCACCGGTCATCACGCAGTCCGCCGATCACCCAGATCTCCCACAGCGGACGGTTGCGGTCCAGCCGCCAGGACATCACATCGGCGACCACCCCGTGCAGTTCGGCGTCGCCGCCCGGGGCGGGTACGGCGATGCGTCCCACGTGGTTGGCGATGTCGAAGTGGGCGTCGTCCACCCATTCAGGCGCGCCCAGATCGAAGGGGTGGCGCACCAGCCGCTGCGCGAACCTCGGGCACACCCCGATGCGCTCGGCCAGCGTCGCCTGCACCGAAGCATGTGCGGGCATGGGCCCCTCCAGCACCGCCAGCGCGCCGATGGCCATGCTGACGTTGTGATCGGAATCCTCGGCGCCCAAAAAGCCCGCGTCCAGAGTTTTCAGGTGTTCCATGGCGACGACCTCCTCGAACTCCTCGGATAGGCGTGCACTATCTAGCGTCGCGCCGAACCGGGTGTCACCGACAGGGCCAGAAGTCCTATCACGGTGGGGCTGTCCTGCCCTGTCCTGGCCGGGGCAACGGCGCCATGGTGGAAGTATCCGCCCGGCGACGTGAGAAAGGCGGTGCAGCGATGAAGCTTCACTTCCCCGACACCGACACGCTCCGAACCGTCCTCATGTTGGCTACTCGGGCGCCGTCGATACACAACTCGCAACCCTGGCGCTGGCAGGTCGGCGACAACCTGCTGCGCCTGTATGTCGACACTACTCGGCAGTTGCCCGCGGCCGACCCCGACGGTCGGGACCTGGTGCTGAGTTGCGGTGCAGCGCTGAACCATTGCGTGATAGCGCTGACGGCGCTGGGTTGGCGAATGGTGGTGCATCGCCTGCCTGAGCCGGCTGAGCCCGATCTGCTGGCGACCATCGAGATCGAGCCCGGCGAGCGCCCCCACGACGTCGATGTGATGTTGGCGGCGGCGATCACCCGGCGCCGTACCGATCGCCGGCGCTACGACGCGCGGGTCGTTCCCGACAGCGACATCGCGCTGATGGGTGCGCGGGCCGCGCGGTTGGGCGTGATGCTGCGGCGGTTCGACGCGCTCGACACGCTGGCCGCGATCGTCGCGCAGGCGGTGGCGCGGCATGCCGCGGACCGGGATTACCTCGCCGAGCTCACCGCATGGAGTGGTCGGTACGGCTCGGTTGCCGGGGTGCCGGCCCGCAACACCCCGGCGTCCGGCGCCGGAGCTCCGTTTGCCGGGCGGGTGTTCGCCGGCGCGGGCCTGGCGCAGCCGCCGGGCGGGGAACCCGACAATGCGGTGCTGCTGGCGCTGGGCACCGCGGTGGACGACCGGCTGGCCCGGCTGCGTGCGGGGGAGGCCAGTAGCGCGGTGCTGCTGACCGCGGCGGCATTGGGACTGGCCGGCTGCCCGGTCACCGAACCTCTGGAGATCGACGACACCCGCGCCGCGGTCCGCGCAGACGTATTCGGGGCCAGCGGACATCCCCAGATGCTACTTCGGATCGGTTGGGCGCCAACCGATGCCGAGCCGCTGCCCGCGACACCGCGCCGCGCCCTCAACGACGTGGTGCAGTGGCCGGCACTACTGCCTACCTGAGCGCGAACCGCGACGCAGCGTCAACCCAGCGGCGCCGACCACCGCAGCACGGTCCCCCCGCCGGGTGCGGGTTCGACCGCGAAGGTGCCCCCGGCCTGCTGGGCGCGCCGGGCCAGGTTGGTCAGGCCGCTGCCGGTGACGTGTTCGGGCATGCCGCGACCGTTGTCGATCACCTCGATGGACAGCTCGTCTTCCACCTTGATGTGTACGCCCAGTGTGCTGGCCTGGGCATGTCGCACGGCATTGCTGACCGCTTCGGTGACAACAGCCTCCGCGTGGTCGGCCAGGGCGGCATCAACCACCGACAGCGGGCCGACGAATTGGACGGTGGTGCGCAGCCCGGAGTCGGCGAACTGGGTTATGACACTGTCGATTCGCTGCCGAAGCCGGGTGATGCCCGACGAGGCGCCATGCAGGTCGAAGATGGTGGTGCGGATCTCGCCGATGACGGCCTGCAGATCGTCGACGGCATCGGCGAGCCGCTGTCGCACCTCTGCGACGCGGGCACGCGGGACGGCGCCCTGCAGCGAGAGGCCCACGGCGAACAGTCGCTGGATCACATGGTCGTGCAGGTCGCGGGCGATCCGATCCCGGTCGGTGAGCACATCGAGTTCACGCATCCGGTGCTGCGCGGTCGCCAGCTGCCATGCCAAGGCCGCCTGGTCGGCGAACGCGGCCATCATCTCCAGTTGTTCGTCGCTGAACGGCACCGAGCCGGCTTCGCGCCACACCACGAGGACACCGGCGACGGTGTCGGTGGTGCGCAGCGGCAGCACCAGCGCCGGGCCGGTGTTTCCGACGCCGGCGACTTCGAACGCGTCCACCCGGCGCGGGGTGCGGCCGGTGAACGCCTCCCCGGCGGCGGCATCGGTGACCGGGATGTTCTGACCGTTGCCGGAAGCCGCTGCGTCGCCGACGGTTTCGATCACCAACAGCTGGGTCACGTCGGCGGCCGGGGTTTCCTCGTCGACGGGAACGGCGACCAGTGCCGCCGCCGCGCCGGTGAGTTTGCGGGCTTGTTCGGCGACCAGCCGGAATACCGTGGCCGGCTCGGCGCCCGACAACAGTTCGGTGGCGATGTCGCGGGTTGATTCGATCCAGGACTGGCGTGCTTTGGCCTGTTCGTAGAGCCGGGCGTTGGCGATGGCGATCCCGGCGGCCACCGCCAGCGCCTGCACCAGGACCTCGTCGTCCTCGGTGAACGGGCGTCCGTCCGCCTTCTCGGTCAGGTAGAGGTTGCCGAAAACCTCGTCGCGGATGCCGACCGGCACCCCGAGAAAGGTCCGCATCACGGGGTGGTTGGGCGGGAACCCGACCGAGGCCGGATGTTCGGCGATGTTGTCCAGCCGTAACGGCTTCGGTTCATCGATCAGCAAGCCCACCACGCCGCGGCCCTGCGGCAACGGGCCGATGCGCTGGAACATCTCGTCGTCGATTCCCTCGTAGACGAACTCCAGCATCCGATTTTCCTGATCGTGCACCTCGAGCGCCCCGTAGCGGGCCTCCACCAGATCGGTCGCGGTGTGCACGATCGACCGCAGGGTGGCAGCCAGGTCCAGGCCGGAGGTGACCACCAGCATCGCCTCCAGCAAACCGTCGAGGCGGTCGCGGCCCTCGACGATCTGCTCGACCCGGTCTTGGACCCCGACCAGCAGTTCCCGCAACCGCAGCTGGGACAGGGTGTCGCGCAGCGGACGCAGATCCTCGGGCGGGTTACTGGCCATGGCCGGGCCGCTGCAGCTTGGTCGCGAACACCGCGGCCTGGGTGCGGCGCTCCATCCCGAGTTTGGCCAGCAGCCGCGACACGTAGTTCTTCACCGTCTTTTCGGCCAGAAACATCCGGTCGGCGATCTGCTTGTTGGTCAGTCCCTCGGCCAGCAGACCCAGCAGGATGCGCTCCTGGTCGGTGAGCCCGGACAGCGGATCGGGCTGCTCACCCGCCCCCCGCAGCTTGGACATCAAGGCGGCGGCAGCACGATTGTCCAGCAGGGAGCGTCCGGCCCCGACCTCCTTGACGGCCCGGGCCAGCTCCATGCCCTTGATGTCCTTGACCACGTAGCCGCTGGCACCCGCCAGGATCGCGTCCAGCATCGCCTCGTCGGAGGTGAACGACGTCAGCATCAGACAGCGCAGATCCGGCATCGTCGAGAGCAGTTCCCGACACAGCTCGATCCCGTTACCGTCGGGCAATCGGACGTCAAGAACCGCGACGTCCGGCCGGATGGCGGGAATGCGGGCCATCGCTTCGGCCACCGAGCCGGCCTCCCCGACGACGTCGAGGTCGGCGTCCGCGCCGAGCAGATCGATCAGGCCGCGACGAACCACCTCGTGATCGTCGACCAGAAACACCCTAATCACACTGGCAGCCTATAAGTGATGGGTACGGACCGTCAGCACCGAATGGCCCGGTCGTACCGGTCCCGCAACGGTGGTGACGACGAGTTGGACGGAGTCGGTGTGCGCGGCCAGATAGGCCGGAACGGTGCCATGCGCCGCGACGGTCTGCACCTGGACGTCCGGGTAGCGCCGAAGCCAGCCGGCCAGCCGGCGGGACAACTGGGCGTGCGCCGGGCAGCACTCGTCGCCGCGCGAATCGCGCACCTCGGCCCGGCACGAGGTGACCACCTGCAGCGGCGCCTCGCGCAACCGCGCTTCCTCGAACGCGCAGTCGAGCACCGCGTCGGGCTCAGGGGAGCGGGCGTCGGCCACGATGCTGCCGGCCTCTCCGCTGAGCGGGCTGGGGGAGTGGCGCACCACCGCGACCGGGCAGTACGCGGCGCCGGCCAGGGCGGTGGCGACCGTGCCACCGCGCTGCCGAGCGTGCTCGGAGCCCAGCGAGCCGACACAGACCAGCGCGGCCGACCTGGATAGCCGGCGCAGTTCGGTCAGCGCGACGCCGTGGGCGACCTCGGTCTCGATCTTGACCGGTTCACCGGTGGATTCGACCACGCGTTGAGCGTCCGACAGGGCGGCGCGGGCGGCGGCGGGTCGCGAGTCGGCCGGGTCGACGACACAGACCAACCGCAGCGGGATGTCTCGGCTGATCGCCTCGTCGATCGCCCATACGGCTGCGTCGCGGGCAGCGGGCGATCCGTCGATGCCGACAACGACGGACGGTGCTGAATCGGTGGCATGCATGGCGGGCTCCCTTGCTCCGGCTGACCTCGACGTTAGTGCGCCACAACGCCGTTCCCCAGGGACGTTTGGTACCCGGGCCAGTGCCATTGGTCCTCAAAGGAAGTCCTTTCGTCCCTTGGGCCGAGGTCGTCGAACCTGGCATAACCAGATGTTGGTTCGGCATGGCCACAGGATTGGCTGCGCCTCCGGCCTGCCGAGTGTCAGAATCGGCAGGTTGGTCCCGGGGACGAGAGAAGGGTTATCTTCAATGGCAACCGAGGCAATACCGTCGCCTCCCGAGCAGGACACGTCACGACCCATGGTCGGCAAGGGCTGGGTGCAAGGTGTGGCCCTGGTGATGATTTTCGGATTCACCGTGATGGGCATCCTCGCCTTCCGCACCTACGCCGCGTCGATGCCGATGCCCCAGAAGGTTGTCAGCGAATCCGGTCAGGTGCTGTTCACCGAAGCTCAGATCACCCGAGGTCAGGAGCTGTATCAGGCACGTGGCCTGCAGCAGTACGGGTCGGTGCTCGGTCACGGTGCCTACCTGGGCCCCGATTACACCGCGGAGTACCTGCGGTTGGCGACCGACAACGTGACTGACCAGTTCCGGACGCGCGGCGCGGCGGATGTGCACGACCAGGTGGTCACCGAGTTCCGGACCAACCGGTACGACCCGAACACCAAGACGCTGGTTTTCACCACCGCGCAGACGAAAGCCTTCGAAGACATCGAGAAGTACTACGCCGACTACTTCGGCGAGGACTCCACCAAGTACGGGTTGCTGCCCAAGATGATCACCGATCCATCCGAAATCCATGACCTGACCGCGTTTTTCGCTTGGACGGCGTGGGCGTCGGCGGCAGAGCGGCCAGGACACAGCTACAGCTACACCAACAACTGGCCATCGGAGAAGCGGGTCGACAACGGTCCGACCGCGCAGCTGGTGGTGTGGTCGGTGCTGTCGCTGGTCGTGCTGCTGGGCGGGACCGGGGTGATGTTCGCCGTCTACGGCCGCTGGAGCCAGAAGGTCGGGTGGCACGGCAGCGAATCCACGGCGTTGTCGTTCCGCCAGCCCGGTGATGTGACGCTGACTCGCTCACAACGCGCCGCGATCTGGATCTTCGCTGTGGTTTCGGTGCTTTTCCTGGTCCAGACCCTGATGGGCGGGGCCGTCGAGCACTACCGTGCCGACCTGTCCGCCTTCTACGGCATCGACCTGGCCCGGGTGCTGCCCTACAACCTGGCCCGCACCTGGCATCTGCAGTTGTCCCTGTTCTGGACTGCAGCAGCATTTTTGGCAGGTGGCATCTTCCTGGTGCCGTTCATCACCCGACGCGAACCACGTCGGCAACACTGGCTGGTTTACGGGCTGCTGGGCGCATTGGTGCTGGTGGTCGGCGGTTCACTGATCTCCGAGGCGCTGTCCATCTACGGCGTGATTCCCGAAGGCACACTGCTGTCGCAGCAGTGGGAGTTCCTCGACCTGCCGCGGTTGTGGCAGATCCTGCTGATCGTCGGCCTGTTCCTGTGGATCGCGATCATCTACCGCGGGCTGCGGGGCAAGCTGCGCACCGAGTCCAAGACCAACCTGCCCTGGCTGTTCTTCTTCACCGGGCTGGCGATCCCCGCGTTCTACGCCGTCGGTCTGCTGGCCGGTACCGACACCCACTTCTCGGTCGCCGACTTCTGGCGGTTCTGGGTGGTGCACCTGTGGGTCGAGGACTTCCTGGAGCTGTTCACCACGGTGATGGTTGCCTACATCTTCGTGCTGCTGGGCGTGGTGCGCCCGCGCGTCGCGCTCGGCGTGATCTTCCTGGACATCATCCTGTACTCGGCCGGCGGAGTCATCGGCACCATGCATCACCTGTACTTCTCCGGCACGCCGGTCGAGCACATGGCGCTGGGCGCATTCTTCTCTGCCGCTGAGGTGATTCCGCTGACGTTCCTGACGGTGGAGGCGTGGGCGTTTCTGCAGTTGGGTTCTCGCCAGCAGAGCAAAGACGAGCCGTTCCCGCACCGCTGGGCGGTGATGTTCCTGGTTGCGGTCGGATTCTGGAACTTCCTGGGCGCCGGTATCTTCGGGTTCCTGATCAACCTGCCGGTGGTGTCCTACTACCAGATCGGCACCGCGTTGACCGCCAACCATGCGCACGGCGCGATGATGGGCGTCTACGGCATGCTGGCGGTCGGACTGGCGATGTTCGCGTTCCGCTATGCCATCCCGTCCAACAAATGGCCGGAGCGGTGGGCGCGAATCTCGTTCTGGTGCATGAACCTCGGGCTGGTGTGGATGGTGTTCGTCACGTTGCTGCCGCTGGGTGTGCTGCAGCTCTACCACTCGGTGAACGACGGCTATTTCGAGGCGCGATCGCTGGGCTACATCACCCGCCCCGGCAACGCGCTGCTGGAATGGCTGCGGCTGCCCGGCGACCTGCTGCTGATCATCGGCGGTGTGCTGCCGTTCGTCTGGATTGCCTGGGTGGCGATCCGTCATCTGCGGTCCGGGCCGGTCAGCGACGAGTTGCCGGAGAACCCGCTGTACACCGAGGTGGCCTTGGCGGAGAAGGGCTGAGACCGTGGATGCACCAGCCGTGGCGGTGTGGCTGGTCGCCGGCTACGCCCTGATCCTGGTCGCGATCGCGTGGAGCTTTGACGTGATGGCCAAACGGGTGTCGCAGCGCGCCGCACGGTGGCGCACGGGGGAGTTCGTCTACCACGCCGACCACGACGCGTGGGTGTGTCCCGAGGATCAGTGGCTGTGGCCGACGTCGTTCGACCCCAAGAACCGGGTGATGCGGTATCGGGGGTCACCGACGGTGTGTAACAGCTGTCCGGTCAAGTCGACCTGCACGGCATCCGACCACGGCCGCGAGATCAGCCGGGAGATCGACCCGTGGCCGCACTCGGAAGCCGGCCGTTTTCACCGCGGAATCGCGTGTTTCGTGGCGGCGCTGGGCGTTTTGATGCCGCTGGTGACGCTGATCGGCAACCACGGTCTGGCCGACGTGCTGGTGTTGGCCACGGTGGCCGCGATCGCGGTGCTGCTGGGGCTGCCGCTGGCACGGCATCTGTGGAACACTCCGTCAGGCGCGCCCGACCAGCTGCCACACCGGTCTGGCCTGGAGGACCAGGTGGCCGCCGCGATCGATCGGTATTCGACGCGGTGGGGCTGGTCTGAGAAGGAGAAGACAGGGGAGCCGACGAGATGACGATGGGAACTTCCGTGTTTCTGGCGGTGGTGGCGGTCGCGGCACTGGTCGTGCTGGCCTTCTTCTCGCTGGTGGTGCTGCGCGAGTACGAACGTGGAGTGGTGTTCCGGATGGGACATGCCCGCCCGCTGTACCAACCCGGACTGCGCTTTCTGATCCCGTTGGTGGACAAGATTATTCGGGTGGATCAGCGGGTCGTGACGCTGACCATCCCACCGCAGGAGGTGATCACCCGGGACAACGTGCCGGCCCGGGTCAATGCGGTGGTGATGTTTCAGGTGACCGACCCGCTGAAGGCGATCCTGGAGGTGGAGAACTACGCGGTGGCCACCTCGCAGATCGCCCAGACGACGCTGCGGTCATTGCTGGGCCGGGCCGATCTGGACACGCTGCTGGCGCACCGCGAGGACCTCAACAGCGACCTGCGCACCATCATCGAGAAGCAGACCGAACCGTGGGGTATCCGGGTGCGGGTGGTGGAGATCAAGGACGTGGAGATCCCGGAATCGATGCAACGCGCGATGGCTCGCGAGGCCGAAGCCGAACGGGAACGACGCGCCAAGGTCATCAATGCGCGCGGCGAATTGCAGGCGTCCGAGGAATTGAGCCAGGCCGCCGAAACCTTGTCGCGCAACCCGGCGTCGCTGCAGTTGCGATATCTGCAGACCCTGCTCGAACTCGGCGCCGACCAGAACTCCACGGTGGTGTTCCCGTTGCCGGTCGACATTCTCACGCCGTTTCTGTCGGCGCTTCCGTCCGCGAAATAGCGACGGCTTTTTCCCGCAGAAACGTGCCCTGCCGGCATCCGCGCGCAACACTGGAAATAGCGCGTCGCGGCGCCACGCTCCCGCAAGGCGAGCAGGCGCGCGGAAAAATCTATTTCGATGTCACCGGTCCCTCGCCCACCATCGTTGCGATGAACAACGGCATGGAGGATCTGCTCGTCTGGACGTCGTGAACCCGGTGGGTTACAGAACAAGCAGCATGCGGGTATTGCCCAGGGTGTTCGGTTTGACGTAACTCAGGTCGAGGAATTCGGCGACGCCGATATCGTAGGACCGGCGCATCTCGTCGAATACCTCGGCGCTGACCGGGGTGCCCTCGATCTCGGTGAAGCCGTGCCGGGCGAAGAACTCGGTTTCGAACGTCAGCACAAACAGGCGTTGCAACTGCAGTTCGCGGGCCACCTTCAGCAGCTGGTCGACGATCGCGTGCCCGACACCGCGCCCGGTCATCCCCGGGGTGACCGCGATGGTGCGCACCTCCCCGAGGTCCGCCCACAACACGTGCAGCGCCCCGCAGCCGGTGATGTCGCCCTCGCGGTCGGGGTGCTCGGCGACCCAGAACTCCTGAACCGCCTCATAGAGGGTGACGAGATCCTTCTCCAGCAGGATTTTTCCGGCATAGGCATCGACCAGCCGTTTGATCGCCGGGACGTCCGAAGTCCGGGCGCGGCGCACCTTCGGTCGGGGTGCACCGGCGGCTGCGTCCACCGGTGCAGAGTATCGGCTTCCCAGTGCGGAATGAACTACCGATATCCTGTTTGCCGTGTCGTGGCAGCCGCAAGCTGATGAGACGGTGGCGCGCGTGCCGGTGGCAAACCTCGCCAACCTGCTCACCGGCCTACGTTTGGTGTTGGTCCCGATTTTCCTGCTTGTGCTGTTCGTCGGCGACGGCCACGAAACCGCGAGCCGCATCGGTGCCTTCGTCATCTTCGCCGCCGCCGTCATCACCGACCGGTTCGACGGCGCGTTGGCCCGCAACTACGGGATGGTGACCGAGTTCGGGGCACTGGCCGATCCGATCGCGGACAAGATGCTGATCGGCGCGGCGCTGATCGGGCTGTCGATGTTGGGCGATCTGCCGTGGTGGCTGACGGTGCTGATCCTGGCGCGCGAGGTGGGAATCACCGTGCTGCGGTTCGCGGTGCTGCGTCGCGGAGTCATCCCAGCCAGCCGCGGCGGCAAACTCAAGACCTTGGTTCAGGCGGTGGCGATCGGGTTGTTCGTGCTGCCGCTGAGCGGGCCCTGGCTGACCACGGCGTGGGTGGTGATGATCGCGGCCGTCGTGTTGACGGTGGTGACCGGTGTGGACTACATCGTGTCCGCGGCCCGGGATGTTCGCGGCCGTCCCGTCGCGGGGTGACGCTGGGAGGTTCGGTCGGCGGGAACCCTGGGGCCATCGGCGGCGTTGCACACCTAGTAGGGCAGTCCGCGACCGAGGTGTATCGACGAGGTAGGGAGACCACGATGACGGCATTGTTGCGCGAGGTGGTTGGCGACGTGCTGCGTCGCGCCCGGACGTCGCAGGGCCGCACGCTGCGGGAAGTCTCCGATTCGGCGCGGGTGAGCCTGGGCTATCTGTCCGAGGTGGAACGCGGCCGCAAGGAGGCGTCCAGCGAGCTGCTCAGCGCCATCTGCGGTGCGCTCGACGTGCCGTTGTCGACAGTGCTGTTCGATGCGGGCCAGGCCATGGCGCGCACCGAACCCGCGCCCAGCGTGCCCAGCGCAGCCCACATCGACGCCAGCACCAAGGTTGTCATCCCGCCGACGGTCTCGCTGGCCGTGGCGTGATCTGACGGCACCGCCGACCGTCCTGATTCCCGCGCCCGGCTTCTCGCTGGTGGACGTGTGTAACAGGTAAGTTGGGCAGCAGTCAGGCACTCAACTACAAGGTGGAGCTCATCCATGGCCAACCCGTTCGTCAAAGCGTGGAAATACGTGATGGCGCTGTTCAACGCGAGAATCGACGAGCATGCCGACCCCAAGGTGCAGATCCAGCAGGCCATCGAGGAAGCGCAACGCCAGCATCAGGCACTGACCCAGCAAGCCGCTCAGGTGATCGGCAACCAGCGTCAGCTGGAGATGCGGCTCAACCGGCAGCTGGCCGACGTGGAGAAGCTGCAGGTCAATGTGCGCCAAGCGCTGACCTTGGCCGACCAGGCGACGGCGTCCGGGGACAGCGCCAAAGCCACCGAGTACACCAACGCCGCTGAGGCGTTCGCCGCCCAACTGGTGACCGCCGAGCAGAGCGTCGAGGACCTCAAGACGTTGCATGATCAGGCACTGTCGGCGGCCGGCCAGGCCAAGAGGGCCGTGGAGCAGAACGCCATGGTGCTGCAGCAGAAGATCGCGGAGCGCACCAAACTGCTCAGCCAGCTCGAACAGGCCAAGATGCAGGAGCAGGTCAGCAAATCGCTGCAGTCGATGAGCGAACTCGCCGCGCCGGGAAACACCCCCAACCTCGACGAAGTGCGCGACAAGATCGAGCGACGCTATGCCAACGCGATCGGCGCCACCGAACTGGCGCAGGGCTCGGTGCAGGGCCGCATGCTCGAGGTCGAGCAGGCCAGCGTGCAGATGGCCGGTCACTCGCGCCTGGAGCAGATCCGCGCATCGATGCGGGGCGAGGCGTTGCCGGCCGGCGGGGCCGCGGCCCCGGGGACCCCGGCGACGCCCCAGTCGAGTGCCCAGCCCGCTCCTGAACGGCCGCTAGGTCAGTAGCGGCGGCGGGTGGCCCTGGAGATGGCGGCGGGACAGCGGGTAACGCACAGCGAGCAGGGACGCTCGGCGCTGCGGCGTGGCATCGACTTCGTGTACCGGGTAGCAGACGGGGTGGCGCAGAAGGTCGGTGCCGCACTGGAACCGCGCGCCCGGATGCTGCGGCAACGACGGCGCGCGCTGCGCTGGGGGCTGATCTTCGGCGCCGGGTGCGTGTTCTGGGTACTGGCGACCGCGCTGCTGGCGGCGTGGAGCACCCCGGTGTGGGTGCTGTTGACCACCGGCCTGCTTGCGGCGTGGGCGGCGATTCCAGCGACCCTGCTGCTGCTGCGTTACCGCTGGCTGCGGTCGCTGCCGCTGCCGGTGCAGCGGCCGGCGAGCACTCGGCGGCTGCCACCGCCCGGATCGGCGGCGCGGCCTGCGATGTGGGCGCTGGGCGCCTCCGAACGCGGGCTGTTTTCGCTGCTGGGCGTGATGGAGCGGGGCAACATGCTGCCCGCCGAGGAGATTCGTGAGCTGACCGCCGCGGCCAACGGGACCGCGGCGACCATGGCGGCCACCGCCGCCGAGGTGGTGTCGATGGAGCAGACGATCGCCGCGACCGCCGGATCCCAGTCGTATCTGGCGCCGACCATCAACGCATTCACTGCGCAGCTGAGTGGTGGCGTCCGCCAGTACAACGAAATGGTGACCGCCGCTGCACAATTGGTGGCAGCCGCCAACGCCAGTGCGGCGACGCACTCGCCGATGTCGCAGCAGCGTTACCGAGAAGAATTGGTTGGCGCGACCGATCGCCTGCTCGGATGGGCACAGGCCTTCGACGAACTCGGCCAACTGCCCAGGACGGGCTGATCGGTCGGCTCAGTCCCCCGGTCGCGGACCGTAACGCTCGATATAGCCCTGGTGGATGTGCGCATCGCGTTCCCGGCGGCGTTCGTCGGCCAATGCGGGGTCCAGATCGTGCACCCGCAACATGTGTTGGCGCCACACCCGGTTGAGTGCGTGGGAGAAATACACCAGCGGGATGAAAATCGGCAGTGTCATCGACAGGTGGATGTGAAGCGGTGCCGGTAGCAGCCAGAACGGGGCCAGGATCAGTACCGTCGGCACGGCTGCCCGAAGCATCATCCGGACGGTTGCTCCCTTGCCGGTGAGGTCCTGGATGACCCAATCCCGCATCGAATCCGGTAGCCGGTGCCCATAGCAGTACCGCAGGTACTGCAGCGCGTTGGGCTTGTTGCGCATCTTAGAAAGAGGCTCTCAGCGACGGGAAAACGGTGGCCGCGACGGCTCGCAGCGTCGCCTTAAACATGTCGAAGAAGTCGAAGTAGTCCCGCCACAAAGTGATCCGGCCGTCGTGCACTTCGAACACGCCGCACACCCAGAACTGCAGCCGCAACGGCCCGAAGATCAGCGCATCGGTGCGCTCGGTCAGCACGGCGTCCCCCTCGGACGCGATGCGGTGAATCTTCACCTCGAACCCGGCCCGGCCCTCCATCCGTCGGAACAGCTTGATGGCCGTCCGGCGACCGTGGATCGTCGGCAACCCGACGTTCTGATAGACCAGGTCGTCGGCCAAGACGGCGTTGGCGGTGTCGTAGTCCTCGTCCTGCAGCGCCTCAAGGAAGCCTTCGACCGTGCGGGTGTTCTCGATGGCGGTCAGCTCGGCGGTTGGTTCGGTCATCCTGCCAGCCTAAAGCGTGAGGCTGAGCCCGGCTACGCGACGCCGATCCGCTGTGGCACGGTAGGGCGGTGCGTGTCGTTGTGGTCGCCGGACCCGATCCCGGGCATTCCTTTCCCGCGATCGCGCTGTGCCGGCGATTCGCCGCTGCCGGCGACGTCGCGACCCTGCTGACCGGCGCCGAATGGCTGGCAACCGCGAACGCCGCCGGCGTGCCTGCCGCCGAATTGCTCGGGCTGGATCCCACCGAGGACGACGACGACCTCGACGCCGGGGCCAAGATCCATCAGCGGGCCGCGCGGATGGCCGCGCTCAATGCCCCGCTGCTTGGCGACCTGGCACCCGATCTGGTGGTCTCCGACGTCATCACGGTGTGTGGCGGCATGGCCGCCGAGTTGCTCGGCATCCCGTGGATCGAGCTCAGCCCTCATCCGTTGTATCTGCCGTCGAAGGGGCTGCCGCCGATCGGCAGCGGGTTGGCGCCGGGCACCGGTGTGCGGGGCCGGCTGCGGGACTCGGCCATGCGGGCGATGACGGCGCGGTCTTTGCGGGCCGGGCTGCGGCAGCGGGCCGAGGTCCGCACCGGGATCGGCTTGCCGCCGGATGACCCGGGCCCGATGCGCCGGCTGATCGCCACCCTGCCTGCGCTGGAGGTGCCCCGTCCGGACTGGCCGGCCGACGCGGTGCTGGTGGGGCCGCTGCACTTCGAGCCGACCGACCAGGTGCTGGCGGTGCCGCCGGGATCCGGACCGCTGGTGGTGGTGGCACCGTCGACTGCGTCGACTGGGACGCAGGGAATGGTCGAGGTGGCGCTGGACTGCCTGGTGCCCGGGAAGGTACTGCCCGAGGGTGCACGAGTGGCGGTGTCCCGGCTGGGCGGTCCGGACTTGACGCTGCCGCCGTGGGCGGTCGCCGGGCTGGGGCGCCAGGACGAGTTGCTGGCCCGGGCTGATCTGGCGGTCTGCGGTGGGGGACACGGAATGGTGGCAAAGTCGCTGCTGGCCGGGGTGCCACTGGTGGTGGTTCCCGGCGGCGGAGACCAGTGGGAGATCGCCAACCGGGTGGTGCGCCAGGGCAGTGCGCAGCTGGTGCGGCCGTTCACCGGCGATGCGCTGACGGCGGCGGTACGTGCGGTGCTGGGCTCGCCGAGCCACGCCGAGGCCGCCCGCCGCGCCGCGGCCAGCGCCGGCGAGGTAGCCGATCCGGTGCAGGTGTGCCATGACGCACTCGTGGGTGCTGGGTAGGTTGGACGCGTGCGGCTGACGGAATTTCACGACCGGGTCACGTTGCGGTTCGGCTCCACGTACGGGGCTTCGGTGCTGGTGGATCACGTGTTGAACGGCTGTGACGGTCGCACCGCCGCGCAGGCGATCGAGGAGGGTGTCGAGCCGCGTGACGTGTGGTGGGCGTTGTGCGCCGACTTCGACGTGCCGCGCGATCAGTGGTGAGTCGCTTATCGCTGTTCAGTGAGCTGCCCGGTTCGGGTTGCCCAGGTTCCCGGCAGCATCGGCGCCGGTGGCGGCCCGCCGAGGGAATCGTCGGCCGATCGGATCAACCCTGCGGCGGCGGCGCTGTTCTCGGTCTGGGTACCGGCGAACCCCAATAGGCCCGCGGACCGGTCCGTAGCGGCGGGTGCTGAACTCGGGGGCGCGGCCCAGTCCGGGTCGACGCGGACGTCCATCTCCAACGTGCCGCGGCCCTCGCGCCGCGCGGCCCGCCGAAGCCGCCGGGCCCGCGCGGTGCTGCGGGCCGACGCCTGCGATGCCGCTGCGGCCGCCGCACTATCGGGCTCGGGTACCTTGCGTTGGGCACCGGCACCGGTACGGGTTCCCGAACCGAAGCCGATACCGGGCGGTCCCACCGCATAGGGAGCGACCAGCCCCGCCCCGCCGGGCGCGGGAGGTGCCGACGGCGGCGCGGAGCCCGCGACGGTGCCGGCCGTGGGGCCCGCCGTCGGCGCCGGCGCGGTCGCCGGTGCCGTCGGTAGCGGGCCCATTCCCGCCGCCGGTGGGGCGCCGGATGCGGCGGGTAGCGCTGCCGGCATGACGGGCTGCGGGACGTCGGGCAACCCCGCCAATCCGGCAAGCCCGGCGAGACCGCCGACAGCGCCGGCGGGGGCCAGCGCGCTGCCCGCGACGGCCAGCAGCAGCGGCGCGGACTGACTGATCGTGGTTGTCAGCTGAGCGATGTGGGTGGGCCAATCGAACAGCGCCAGAGCTACCAGGTATTGCACGGCCCGCAATGCCTGTGTTGGGTCTTGCGACATGTAGAGGAAGTCCTCGAACAGTTCCAGAGACCGCGCCAGATACCAGATCGGTTGGGCAGCGTTCGAATAGTAGTCGTAGACATGCCCGTTGAGCATGCCCGCGGCCGGATCCCAATTCACTCCGAAGTTCTGCAGGATGTGCGCGACGAAGTCGGTCAACACATTGGAGACCATCGGGTCGTGCGCTGTGACACCGTCTTCGATGCCGAGGCTCTTCAGGATGGGTTGCAGGAGGTCCAACCAGCCCTGCAGCGGATTCTGTGATGCTGCAGGGTTATCCGACGATGCCGAGTCGAGGATTTGCGGCGCCGGGTCGGCCGGCGAGGCCGCCGCGGTGGCCGCTGCGGAGACCGCCGCATAGCTGGTCATGGTGGTGGCGGCCTGAATCCACATCCGTACGTAGTCGGCCTCGTTGAGCGCGATCGCGATGGTGTTGATCCCGAAGAAGTTCGTCGCCAGCAAGGTCGCGTGGGTGGCGTGGTTGGCGGCCAGTTCGGTCAGCGTCGGCATCGCCGCGAGCGCGGCGACGTAGGCCGCGGCGGTGGTTTCGTGTTGGGCGGCGTTGACGGCGCTGGCGGTGGCTGCCCGCAGCAGCCACGCGATATAGGGCGTGTGGGCGGCGGCGTAGGACTCGGCGGCGACACCGTCCCACACGTCGGCCTGTGTGACGGTGATCAGGGCGGTGATCTCGTCGGCGGCGTCGGCGTACTGGGCGGCGAGCGTCCGCCATGCGGCGGCGGCGGTGAGCAGCGGCCCAGGTCCGGGGCCGCTGCTCAGGAGCGCGGCATGCACCTCCGGCGGCGTCGCCATCCACGGTGCCTCGATCACCGGCCACCCACGATGTGATGCGGTGTCGCTCCGAGCACTGCACTCCTCCACCAACAAAAAGTTTCGGCTAGCCTAACTTTTATATTTGCGGCTGCGGATAAAAGCAACACCGGGGCTTCGCGAATCTCGGGTCCCGCCCGGCCGAAGGCGCACGGCGTGTCGGGGGTTAATCGAACACGCGTTCGCCTACTGTGGGGATTGTTCGACCGGCGCGGCGTTGGTCAGGACGACTTGTCAGACCCAGTGGCTAGCGTCGCGGCCAACCGACCGGAACCGGTCAACCGAACACCGAACTACAGGAGAAACACCATGGCGCAAGCACCCGACCGGGAAAAAGCTCTCGAACTGGCGATGGCCCAGATCGAGAAAAGCCACGGCAAAGGCTCGGTGATGCGCCTCGGCGACGAGGTGCGTCAGCCGATCTCGGTCATCCCGACCGGGTCGATTGCCCTGGACGTCGCGCTGGGCATCGGCGGCCTGCCACGCGGTCGCATCGTGGAGATCTACGGCCCGGAATCCTCGGGTAAGACCACCGTCGCACTGCATGCGGTGGCCAACGCCCAGGCTGCCGGCGGAATCGCGGCATTCATCGACGCCGAGCACGCCCTGGACCCCGACTACGCCAAGAAGCTCGGGGTGGACACCGACTCGCTGCTGGTCTCCCAGCCCGACACCGGCGAGCAGGCACTCGAGATCGCCGACACGCTGATCCGCTCCGGCGCGCTGGACATCCTGGTCATCGACTCGGTGGCCGCGCTGGTGCCGCGCGCCGAGATCGAAGGTGAGATGGGCGACAGCCATGTCGGTCTGCAGGCCCGGCTGATGAGCCAGGCGCTGCGGAAAATGACGGGCGCGCTGAACAATTCGGGTACCACCGCGATCTTCATCAACCAGCTGCGGGAAAAGATCGGAGTCATGTTCGGGTGCATGAACTACAGCACCCGCGTGACCCTTGCCGACGGCAGCACCGAGAAGATCGGCAAGATCGTCAACAACAAGATGGACGTCGAGGTGTTGTCCTACGACCCCGTTGCCGACCGCTTGGTGCCGCGCAAGATCGTGAACTGGTTTGACAACGGACCTACCGAGAAGTTCCTGCAATTCACGGTCGAGAAGTCCAGCGGTAACGGCAAATCGCAGTTCGCCGCTACCCCCAACCACCTCATCCGCACGCCGGGTGGCTGGACCGAAGCCGGTGAACTGATCGCCGGTGACCGCGTGTTGGCGGCCGAACCGCACCTACTCAGCGAGCAGCAGTTCCAAGTCGTTCTCGGCTCGCTAATGGGCGATGGAAATCTCTCACCCAATCGGCGTGACCGCAACGGTGTCCGGTTCCGGCTTGGACACGGCGCTAAGCAGGTGGAGTATCTGCAGTGGAAGACCGCGCTGATGGGCAACATCGGGCACTCGATGCGTGAGAATGTCAAGGGTTCGCACTTCGTCGATTTCACTCCGCTTCCCGAACTGGGCGAACTGCAGCGCGCGGTGTACTTCGGGGACGGTAAGAAGTTCTTCTCCGAGGATTACCTCAAGGCACTCACCCCGCTCGCATTGGCTATCTGGTATATGGACGATGGCTCATTCACGGAGCGCTCCAAGGGATTGCAGGAACGTACCGCCGGTGGTAGTGGGCGGATCGAAATCTGTGTGGAGGCAATGACGGAAGGTACACGGACCCGGCTACGCGAGTATCTGCGCGATACGTACGGCCTGGAGGTGCGTTTGCGGCTCTCCGGTTCGGCCGGTAAGGCGGTGTTGGTGTTCTCCACCGCGGCTACGGCCAAGTTTCAAGAATTGGTGGCGCCGTACATGGCGCCATCGATGGAGTACAAGCTGTTGCCGCGATACCGCGGTCAAGGCACCGTGGTTCCGCAGTTTGCAGAGCCCATGCAGCGGCTGGTGCCGGCTCGGGTGCTCGATGTGCACGTCAAGCCACAGACCCGGTCAATGCACCGCTTCGATATCGAGGTGGAGGGTAACCACAACTATTTCGTCGACGGGGTGATGGTGCATAACTCGCCCGAAACGACCACGGGTGGAAAGGCGCTGAAGTTCTACTCCTCGGTTCGCCTGGACGTACGGCGCATCGAGACGCTCAAGGACGGCACCGACGCGGTGGGCAACCGCACCCGGGTCAAGGTCGTCAAGAACAAGGTTTCGCCGCCCTTCAAGCAGGCCGAGTTCGACATCCTCTACGGGCGGGGCATCAGCCGCGAAGGGTCGCTGATCGACATGGGTGTGGAACATGGCTTCATCCGCAAGTCCGGTTCGTGGTTCACCTACGACGGCGAGCAACTGGGGCAGGGCAAGGAGAACGCCCGCAACTTCTTGCTGGAGAACGTCGACGCGGCCAACGAGATCGAGAAGAAGATCAAAGAGAAGCTCGGCATTGGCGCCGTGATGACCGATGACTTGGCTGATGGCGTCCTGCCCGCTCCCGTCGACTTCTGAGCCTTCTGAGCCTTCTGAGTCCGCCAACCGCGAGGAGCAGGCGCGGGCATTGTGCCTTCGCTTGCTCACCGCGCGGGCGCGCACCCGGGCCGAACTGGCCGGTCAGCTGACCAAGCGCGGATATCCCGACGACGTGAGCGTCGCGGTACTGGACCGGCTGGCCGCCGTCGGGTTGGTCGATGACGCCGACTTCGCCGAGCAATGGGTGCGGTCGCGGCGGTTGCACGCGGGGAAGGGAAAACGCGCGCTGGTCGCCGAGCTGCGCACCAAAGGTGTCGACAACGACGTGATCAGTGCCGCGCTGGACGGCATCGACGCCGACGCCGAACGCGACCGCGCCGAGCAACTGGTACGCACCAAGCTGCGTCGGGAGAAACTCGACGACGACGACGTGCGGGTCGCTCGGCGGCTGGTGGCGATGCTGGCCCGCCGGGGGTATCACCAGTCGATGGCCTACGACGTGGTCAGTGCCGAACTGGCCGCCGAACGCGAGCGTCGGCGGGTGTAGCGGAAGTCTGCGCGTGACGCCCAGGAGTTTTAGTCGCGCGAAAAAGCGGCCGCGGCCTCTTTCTGCAGGTCGGTGAAGGCTTCGTCGCTAACGTCGATAGCGACGACGTGGATCGTTCCGCCGCTGAAGGTGCCCGGGTTCTGGTACTGCGGAGAAACGTTGTCGCCGCTGTCGTACCCGACGCACAGCCCGTCGCCGCCGAGGGTGAACGTGCCGATCTGGGCGCGCATCGGACCCTTGGCGACCGCCTGAGCGTCGACATAAAGCACGGTGTTGCCGAGGGATTCACCGTATTTGCCGGCACTTTCGCGGGTGAAGGCCATCCCCAGCGTGTGCTTGCCGGGTGTCAGCGCAGCGGAGACAAAGTCTTGTTCGGGTTTGATGCCCAGAAAGTTGTAGACGTAGTGCAGCTTGTTGTCCTTGATGAACAGGGCGTGCCCACCGAACCGGGAGCCGTGCGCGAAGATCACCCCTTGCGCATCCGCGGCGAGCTCGACGTTGGCGATGATCTTGTATGACCGCCCGCGAACGTTGGCGCCCACGCCCTCGGGCACCGGCGCCGCATCCGGATAGTAGAGGTAGCGGGTGCGGCGCGGCTCGAAAGACGGCCGCTGAATGCTGAGCAACTCGATCGCGGTGCGGTCATCGAGGGGCAGGACGAAGTTGTTCTTGGCCTCCTCGTTCCACGCGTCGATCAACTCCTTGAGTTTCTCGGGATGCTGGTCGGCGACGTTCTTCGACTCGGAGCGGTCTTCGTCGACGTGGAAGAGCTCCCAGCGGTCCTGATCGAAATGACCCTTGCCGCTGATCGGTGCGTGCAGCGCGGCCGCTTTCCAGCCGTCGGCCCAGATTCCGCGGGTCCCCAGCATCGCGTAGTACTGCCGCTTCTTGGCGGTCGGTGCATCGGCGGCGTCGAAGCTGTACTGCATCGAGACCCCGTTGACCGGATATTGCTTGACGCCGCGATACTCCTCCGGCATGCCGATGCCGGTCAGGTCGAGGATGGTCGGCACGATGTCGGTGGCGTGGTGGTACTGGTGGCGTACCTGGCCTTTGGCTTTGATCCCCTTGGGCCAGTGGATCACCATCGGGTCGCAGGTGCCGCCGGAGAATTGCGAATAGCGCTTGAACATCTGAAAGGGCGTGGAGAAGGCGACCGCCCAGCCGGTCGGATAGTGGTTGTAGGTATCGGGGGTGCCCAGCACGTCGATGTCCCGCATGTTCTCCGCGAGATCGTCGGGGTAGCCGTTGAAGAACTTGTTCTCGTTGACCGAGCCGTTGGGGGAGCCTTCCCCGGAGGCGCCGTTATCGGCGCAGTAGAAGATCACCGTGTTGTCGAGTTGACCGGTCTGCTGCAGGTAGTCGACGATCCGTCCGACCTGGGCGTCGGTGTATTCGGAGAACCCGGCGTAGACCTCGGCCATCCGGGAGAACAACCGCTTCTCGTCGGCGTTCAGCGAATCCCACGGCCGCACCGAATCCGCTTGCACGGCCACATCGTCGGGCAACGGGTTCAGCGGGGTCAGGACGGTGCCTTTCGGCATGATGCCCCGGTCCACCATCCGCGCCAGCGCCCATTCCCGATACGCCTCATAGCCGTCGTCGAACTGGCCCTTGTACTTCTCGGCATACGCCGCGGGGCTGTGGTGCGGCGCGTGGTTGGCGCCGGGACAAAACCACATGTACCAGGGCTTGGACGGATTGCTGGACCGTTGATCGCGCAACATCCGCAGGGCCTGGTCCGCCAGATCTTTCGACAGGTGGTAGCCGTCGTCGGGACTGCTGGGTTGCTCGATGAATCGATTGTCCTCGACCAGATCCGGGTACCACTGGTTGGTTTCTCCGCCGAGGAATCCGTAGAACCGGTCAAAGCCTTTCTGCAGCGGCCACTCCGATTTGCTGCCCCCGCTGGAGACGTCCTCTTGGGGCACATTGTGGTTTTTGCCCACCCAGAAGGTGCTGTAGCCGTTGTCCTGAAGCACCTGCCCGACCGTCGCGCACTGGGCGGGCAGGCGGGCTGCGGCGCCCGGGTAGCCGTCGGATCCCTCGGTGATCGAGGCGAAACGGTTCACATGGTGATTGCGACCGGTCAACAGGCAGGACCTGGTGGGCGAGCACAGCGCGGTGGTGTGCCACTGGGTGTAGGTCAGCCCGTTGTCGGCCAGGCGCTGCATGGTCGGCATGTTGATGCGGCCGCCGTAGGGCGACCACGCCGCCATCCCGGTGTCGTCGAAGAGCACCACCAAGACGTTGGGCGCGCCGGCGGGGGCGTGCTTGAGTTCGAATGGGCCCCAGTCCGGCTTCGAGTCGCGGACGTCGAGGTTGATCGTGCCGTCGAAGCCGTCGTTGATCCCGGTCCCGTAGCCCGGCGGGCCGCCGTTGCCGGCGTCCTTCATCCTCTCGCCGTTGTCGCATCCGGCGACGAACGGGGCGGCGGCGGCACTGGCCCCGGCAGCGGCGATCCCGCCGAGAACCGCACGCCTTGACAGCTTCCCGAAGGTGCGGCCTTCGGCCTCGGTCTTGTCGGGTGTGGACTGCGCGTCGTCTGTCGGCTCCATGCGAAGCGAGTATGCAGCATCCGTGTGGTGCAGGTGACCCGTTCGGGCTGAACGGAACTGGCTGCTACCGGCTCAGGTCAGTGCGGCGGCAACAAACATCGCGGCCGCCGCGACGGACTCGATCCAGAAGTACAGCCACACCGGGAACAACGGGGTCGAGGTGTCGGCCAGCCGGGACACGACGCGTCCCACCGCCATTCCGGCCAGCGCAGCTCCCACCGTCACCAACACGCCGGGACGGATACCGGGAGCTGACAGCGCCGTGAGCAGTACGCAGGCGATGGCAACACCGAAACCCCCGTAGACAGCCCTGATTTCGGATCGTGTCTGCGGTGTTTCGATGACGAAGCCCAGCGGGCGCAAAATAGCCGCCGGCGCGATCAGCGCGTACAGCCCCATCGCCAAGAAGAATGCGGCGACCAGGCAGATCAACAGCGTCGGCATGGGGCCTCCGGCGGGCGCATCGACCGGATCCGGGTCCCGGCCGACCACTGACGGCCCGGCCGGCCGCGCGCGGCAGGTGCCGTACCGGTCGGGGTTTTACTCGGCGTCGTCGACGTCCTCGTCGATGTCCTCGTCAGAGCCGGTGAGGGCTTCCTTGGCCCGGTCCACGGCGTACGTACCGATCGAGATGGAGTCCTTGACGATGGCGCTGGTGCCGCCGGCCACGTCGCCTCGGATGATGTGGCTGACGTCCTCGACGATGTCCGAGGCCTTTTCCACCGAGTTGGTCGCGATATCGCGGACGGCGTCGAGCGCGTCCTTGGGTTTGAAGGCCATCAGAGTCTCCTGTCCGATTGCGGTTAGTACGACTGTAGCCGGGGTCAGACGCTGTGGCTCGGTCATGCGGGCCGCGGTCGCCGAAATAGGAGCCGACGGTCGCTGCGCCGTACCATGGGCGCGTGACATCGACGGCGGACATGGCGGTGCGCACCTACCAGGTGCGCACGTACGGCTGTCAGATGAACGTCCACGACTCCGAGCGGCTGGCCGGACTGCTGGAAGCGGCGGGCTACCAGCGTGCCCCGCAGGGCACTGACGCTGACGTGGTGGTTTTCAACACGTGCGCGGTGCGCGAGAACGCCGACAACAAGCTCTACGGCAACCTCAGCCACCTGGCGCCCCGCAAGCGCGACAACCCCGCCATGCAGATCGCGGTGGGCGGCTGTCTGGCGCAGAAGGACAAGGACGCGGTGCTGCGCAAGGCGCCGTGGGTCGACGTGGTGTTCGGCACCCACAACATCGGGTCGCTGCCGACCCTGCTGGAACGCGCCCGGCACAACAAGACCGCCCAGGTGGAGATCCTCGAATCGCTCAAGGAGTTCCCCTCGGCGCTGCCCGCCGCCCGCGAATCCGCCTATGCCGCCTGGGTGTCGATCTCGGTGGGCTGCAACAACACCTGCACCTTCTGCATCGTCCCGTCGCTGCGGGGCAAAGAGGTCGACCGCAATCCGGCCGACATCCTGGCCGAGGTGCGGGCGCTGGTCGACACCGGTGTGTGCGAGATCACCCTGCTGGGCCAGAACGTGAACGCCTACGGGGTCTCGTTCGCCGACCCGGACCAACCCCGCGACCGCGGCGCCTTCGCCGATCTGCTGCGTGCCTGCGGAACCATCGACGGCCTGGAACGGGTCCGGTTCACCTCCCCGCATCCCGCCGAGTTCACCGACGACGTCATCGACGCGATGGCCGAAACCGCCAACGTGTGCCCGACGCTGCACATGCCGCTGCAGTCCGGTTCGGACCGGGTGCTGCGCGCGATGCGGCGCTCCTATCGCGCGGAGCGCTACCTGGGCATCATCGAGCGGGTTCGGGCGGCCATCCCGCATGCTGCGATCACCACCGACCTGATCGTCGGGTTCCCCGGCGAGACCGAGGAGGACTTCGCCGCGACCCTGGACGTGGTGCGGCAGGCGCGCTTCGCGGCGGCGTTCACCTTCCAGTACTCCAAACGTCCCGGCACGCCGGCCGCCGAACTGGACGGGCAGCTGTCCAAAGCGGTCGTGCAGGAACGCTACGACCGGCTCATCGACCTGCAGGAGCAGATCTCGTTGGAGGAGAACCACGCACAGATCGGACGCACCGTCGAACTGTTGGTCGCGGTCGGTGAGGGGCGCAAGGACGAACGTACGGCCCGGATGAGCGGACGGGCCCGTGACGGACGGCTGGTGCATTTCGCCCCCGGCGATCAGCAGGTGCGTCCCGGCGACGTCGTCACCACCGTGGTCACCGGCGCCGCCCCGCACCACCTGCTCGCGGACGGACCGTTGCTGAGCTACCGGCGGACCCGCGCCGGTGACGCGCACGAGGCCGGACCCCGCGGCGTCGGGCTGGGGATGCCCGGGATCGGACGGCCCGCGCCCGCCGCCGAGCCGGCAGGCTGCAGCCGATGAGCGGCAACGAGGCATTCGACGCGTACAAGGCGGACCTGGAAGCCGCCGAACGCCGGGTCGCACGTGAAATCGACCCGGGGGCGAGAGCTCTGGTGGTCGCGATCGCGGTGCTCGTGCTGATCGCATCGTTCGCGCTGCCGCATACCGGCCATGTGTGGGGTTGGGACGTGCTGTTCGGCAGCGACAACGCCAGCGCGGCCGCGGTGGCGCTGCCGTCACGGCTGTTCGGCTGGCTGGTGCTGGTGTTCGGGGTCGGGTTCTCGATGTTGGCCCTGCTGACCCGGCGCTGGGGGGTGGCGTGGGTGGCACTGGCCGGCTCGGCGGTGGCCAGCGCAACCGGGTTGCTGGCGGTGTGGTCGCGGCAGACGGTGGCCGCGGGTCATCCGGGGCCCGGTATCGGGCTGATCCTGGCGTGGCTCACCGTTATCGTGCTGACGTTCCACTGGGCGCGGGTGGTCTGGTCGCGCACCGCGGTGCAGCTGGCCGCCGAGGAGGAGCGCCGCCGCGCCGCCGCGCAGCGCCAGTCGAAGACGCTGCTGGACGATTTGAACCCACCCGACCAGGAGACCCCTCCCGGCGAGCAGACGTAAATGTGCTCATATCCCGCGCGAATGCGGCACATTTGCGTCTGTTCGCGGTGAAAAGCTAGCTCTTCAGGGCGCCCTCGGCGGCCTCGGCCCACTGCCGCCACTGGGCGGCGTTCGCGCTGGCCTCGTCGGCGTCCTTGTCCCGGCCGGCCGTCCGTGCCTTCTCGGCCTGCTGCTCGAATTGTTCAGCGCGAGCACGGAACTGCTCGGCCCTGGCCTGTGCCTGCGGGTCGCTCCAGTCCGATTCGGCAGCTTCACGCACCTTCTTCTCGACTGCCCGCAACCGCCGCTCCAGCTCAGCGGAACGCTCCCGCGGCACCTTGCCCGCGGCCTCCCAGCGATCCACGATCGACCGCAACGCTGCCCGGGCGGCGTCATGGTTGGTCGTGTCCAGCTTCTCGGCCTCGGCCAGCAGCGACTCTTTGACGACGGCATTGGCCGCGAACTCGGCGTCTTTCTCCGCGTTCACCGCGTTGCGGGCCGCGAAGAACGTGTCCTGGGCGGCCTTGAAGCGCTGCCACAGCGCGTCGTCGACGTCCTTGGCGGCGCGACCCGCCGCCTTCCACTCGGTCAGCAGGTCCCGGAACGCGGTGCGGGTGCCCGCCCAGTCGGTGGAGTCGGCCAGCTCCTCGGCACGCACGCACAGCCGTTCCTTGGCCTGGCGGGCGCCGGCGCGCTCGCGGTCGAGTTCGGCGAAATGCGATCCGCGCCGACGGTTGAAGGTCTCACGGGCTGCCGAGTAGCGCTTCCACAGTGCATCGTCGGTTTTGCGGTCCAGCCCGGTGACGGTCTTCCATTCGTCCAGGATCGCCCGCATCCGGTCGCCGGCGGCCTTCCACTGTGTGGCGTTGGCGGCCAACTCCTCGGCCTCGGCCGCCAGCGCTTCCTTGCGGGCGGTCGCCGCGGAGCGCTGTTCGTCGCGCCGGGCCCGTTCGCCGGCCGCAACGGTCTCGGCGTGCTCGCACACCGCGCTGAGCCGGGCGGCCAGGGCGTCGACGTCGCCGAGCACGCTCGCCGACGGCAACCCCTCTGCCAGCGTCGTCGCGGTGGCCTTGATCTTGCGGGCGTCGCCGTTGCCCGACGTCAGCCGCTCCTCCAGCAGCGTGACCTCGGTACTGAGATCGTCGAAACGCCGCCCGAAGTGGGCGAATGCGGCCTCGGTGTCGCCGGCCTGCCAGGAGCCGATGACCCGCTCCCCGGCGGACGTGATCAGCCATACGGTGCCATCGGCGTCGACCCGCCCGAAGCGGTGCGGATCGCTGGGAGGGGGTACGGCGACGGGATGCGCGGTGGGACGGGGACCGGGGCCCGGGCCGGGCCGCGGGCCCGGACGTGGCCCGGGGCGGGGCGAGTCGTTGCCGGTGGTCATGCGTTACCTCACCTACCCTTCGCGCGGGAACCCCCACGCACCTGCCGCGCACCGCGGCGCCGTCGACAATAATTCTCCGGAGGCCAAGCCCCCCTGGTATTGAAGCAGGTCGGGGGCCGCCGCGTCGCAACCTTACGGTTGCTGGGCGTAAGCCGGTGCAACGGTCATCGGGTAACGCGAGGAGGTCGGCGATGGCGAAGACGGATATCGCCGTGTTGCTCGCGCTGGGTGCGGCGCTGCTGATCGCCATCGGCGACGTGGTCCACCAACAGTGCGCCCACACGGTCACCGACGAGCCGGTAGGCAACATCGGGCTGTTCGCCCGGCTGCTGCGCGACACCCGGTGGTGGATGGGCAGCCTCGTCTCGGCCGGCGGATTCGGGCTGCAGGCGGCCGCCCTGGGATTGGGTTCGGTGCTGCTGGTGCAGGCGCTGTTGGTGACATCGCTGCTGTTCGCGCTCCCGATCAACGCGCGGCTGGCCGGTCACCGGGTGTCCCGGGCGGACTGGGTGTGGGCCGCACTGCTCGCCGGCGCGGTGGCGGTCATCGTGATCGTCGGGCACCCGACGGCCGGTCAGTCGCGGGCGTCACCGGGCACCTGGATGGTGGTGGCCGCCGTGCTCGGGCCGGCGGCGGTGGCCTGTGTGCTGGGCGCCCGGCGCTGGCCGGGCCGCGGCGAGGCGGTGCTGCTGGGCCTGGTGTCGGGTGCGTCGTGGGGAGTGTTCGCGGTGCTGACCAAGGGTGTCGTCGACCTGCTCGGTCAGGGCCCGGCGGCGTTGCTGCGATCGCCCGAGCTCTACGCGTGGGTGCTGGTAGCGACGTTGGGCACGATGTTTCAGCAGTCGTCGTTTCGGGCCGGCGCGTTGACGGTCTCGTTGCCGACGATGACGGTGACCGAGCCGGTCGTGGCTTCGGCGCTGGGCATGGTGCTGCTCGGCGAGATACTGCGACCAGGGCAGATGGGCTGGTTTGCGCTGGCGGCGGCGGTGATCGGGATGGTCGTCGCGATAACCGCGCTGGCCCGCGACGAGGCCGCCGAGGCGCAGGTCGACAGCACCGGGGGTTCGATCGCCGTCGGCGACGCGCCAGTGCCTGGCTGACCGGCGGAATCGGCAGTAACGGTATGGTTCCGACCAGTACCGTGTAGCGGTCCGGCGCGTCATCCGCCTGTACGTTGGCGTAATCCGAGCAGGTCGAAGCGGGTGACGCCGGAAGTCAGTTGAGGAGGCCGCCTATGCCGTCGATGACGGCCGCGAATGTGATTGCGACGCTGCTCGCGCTGTGCGCGGCGCTGGCATCGGCGATCGGTGATGTGATCCGCCAGCGCTCCGCCCAGGAGATCACCGACAAGGCCGATGTCGGCCATTGGGAACTTTTCCAAATGTCGTTGCGCGACCCCAAATGGTGGGGTGGCGGTCTGGGCGCCGTCGGAAATTACGTTCTGCAAGCGGCCGCCCTGGCGGTCGGGTCGGTGATGTTGGTGACCGGGCTGCAGGTGACGGCCCTGTTGTTCGCGTTGCCGATTTATGCGCGCCTGACCGGTCAACGGGTGACCCGCTGGGAATGGCTGTGGGCGGCGGTGCTCGCCGCGGCGTTGGCGGTGGTGGTGATCGTCGGCGACCCGACCGCCGGGCAGGACCGGGCCGATTGGCGGGTTTGGGCGGTGGTGGCCGTGGTGATGGTGCCCGCGCTGGTGGTGTGTGTGCTGGTGGCCCGGATTTTCCGGGGCGGCCCGGTAGCGGCGGTGTTGCTCGCCGTGGTGGCGGGTTCGTCGCTGGCGTTGTTCGCGGTGCTGACCAAGAGCATTGTGGCGGTGGCCCATAACGGCGTTTTGGCGGTGCTGACCGCTCCCGAGCTGGTGCCCTGGGTGGCGGCCACGCTGGTCGGCATGATTTTCCAGCAGTCGGCGTTTCGTGCCGGGGCGCTGACCGCCTCGATGCCGACGATCACCGTCGCCAAGCCCATGGTGGCCACGGTGCTCGGCGTCCTAGTGCTCGGTGAGCACCTGCAAGCCGGCGGTATCGAGGACGTGGCCGTGGCCGTGTGCGTGGTCCTGATCATCGTCGCGACCGCAGCCCTGGCCCGCGGCGAGGCCGCCACCCTGGCTGCCAGCGCCGGGGGAAGCGACACCGCAGTGCCCACGCCTGCGTCGTCGAACAGCTGACGCATCAGCGAGGAGGTCAGGTGGCCAAGGCGGATATCGCTGCGCTGCTCGCGCTGGCCGCGGCGCTGGCATCGGCGATCGGCAATGTGATCCGGCAACGATCGGCGCAGGAGATCACCGCGCAATCGGTCGGTCACGTGGAACTGTTCCGCATGTCGACCCGCGACCGGCGCTGGCAACTCGGTGCCCTGGCCGCGATCGCCAATTACGCGTTGCAGGCCGCCGCGCTATCGCTGGGGTCCGTGGTGCTGGTGACGGGTCTGCAGGTGGCGGCACTGCTATTCGCGTTGCCGATGTATGCGCGGCTGACCGGTCAGCCGGTGACCCGCTGGGAGTGGCTGTGGGCGGGGGTGCTGGCCACCGCGTTGGCGGTGGTGGTGACCGTCGGTGACCCGTCCACCGGTGTCAACCGTGCCCCGCCCAACACCTGGATCGTGGTGGCGGCGGTGCTGGGTCCGCTGCTGATGCTGTGCGTGGTGGGAGCGCGGATATGGGCGGGCCGCCCGGTCGCCGCGGTATTGCTGGCCGCGGTCGCGGGTTCGTCGATGGCGCTGTTCGCGGTGTTGATCAAGGGCGTCGTCGACGCGACCGGCCGCGGCGCCGCAGCGGTGCTGGGTGCCCCCGAACTGTATGCGGCCATCGCGGCTGCGCTGGCCGGGATGATGTTTCAGCAGTCGGCGTTTCGGGCCGGCTCGTTGACCGCCTCCATGCCGACGATGATCGTGGCGAAACCGGTGGTGGGCTCGGTGCTGGGCATCATGGTTCTCGGCGAGGCACTGCAGATTCACGGTCCCGAAGATTTCGCCCTGGTGGTGGCGGTGGCGCTGGTGATCGTCGCGACGGCGGCGCTGGCCCGCGGTGAAGCCGCCTCCATGACGGCAGGCGAACCGACCCACCCCAGCGCCGCGCCGGCGACCAGCTAACTTGGTGGCGTGCTAGGCGCTATCGGGATCATTCCGTCGGCCCCTGTGCTGGTGCCCGAGGTGGCCGGCGCAGCCGCTGAGGTGGCCGACCTGCGGGCAGCCGTCCTCGCGGTCGCCGCGTCGCTGCCGGCGCGCTGGGTTGCGGTGGGCGCCGGCCCGCACGCCGATGAGGCGGTGTTCGGACCGGAGTGCCTCGGCACCTTCGCCGGCTTCGGGGTCGACGTGCCGGTCGGGCTCTCACCGCGGGCCGACACGCCCGTGGCGTTGCCGTTGTGCGCCCTGGTCACCGGCTGGGTGCGCGGGCAGGCGCAACCCGACGCCTGGGCCGAGGTCCGGGTGTTCGGCGCCGATCCGTGCGCTGCCGGGCGACGGCTGCGCGCCGAGATCGACGCGGCCGACGAGCCGATCGGTGTGCTGGTGGTCGCCGACGGCGTTAGCACGTTGACCGAGGCCGCTCCCGGCGGATACCACCCACCCGACATCGACGTGCAGCGCGCGCTGGACGACGCGCTGGCCGGCGGTGACGTGGCGGCGCTGACCGACCTGCCGGCACAGGTCGTCGGGCGGACCGGGTTCGCGGTGTTGGCCGGGCTGGCTGGGCCGGAGCCGCGTCCGGCCAAGGAGCTCTACCGCGGCGCCCCCTACGGGGTCGGCTACTTCGCGGGCGTCTGGCAGCCGTGAGACCGATCGCGATCGTCGGCCCGACCGGGACCGGAAAATCGCAGCTGGCCCTCGCCGTCGCCGAACATCTGGGGAAATCGGCTGAGATTGTCAATGCCGACGCCATGCAGCTCTACCGCGGCATGGACATCGGCACCGCGAAGCTGACCGTGCCGCAACGCCGCGGCATTCCTCATCACCAACTCGATGTCCTCGACGTCACGCAAACGGCGACGGTCGCCCGCTATCAGGGCGCCGCCGCCGCGGACGTCGAGGCGATCGTTGCCCGGGGCGCGGTACCGGTCGTGGTCGGTGGCTCCATGCTCTACATCCAGGCATTGCTCGACGACTGGACGTTTCCGGCCACCGACCCGGCGTTGCGGGCCAAATGGGAACAGCGACTCGCCGAGATCGGGGTCGCCGCCCTGCACGGCGAGCTGGCCGACGCCGACCCGGCGGCGGCCGCGGCGATTCTGCCCACCGACGGGCGGCGCATCGTGCGGGCGCTGGAAGTGGTGGAGCTGACCGGAAAACCGTTCGCCGCGTCCGCACCCACGATCGGCACCCCGCGATGGGACACCGTGATCGTCGGACTCGACGGTGACACCGAGCGCCTCGACGAACGACTGGCTGCGCGCACCGACACGATGTTCGCCGACGGGCTGGTCGACGAGGTTAGGACCCTGCTGGGCGCGGGGCTGCGCGACGGCGTCACCGCGGCCCGTGCGCTGGGCTATGCGCAGGTGATCACCGCACTGGATGCCGGTGGGGGAGAGTCCGCGCTGGCCGTGGCGCGAGAGCAGACCTTTGTCGGCACCCGCCGCTACGTGCGACGGCAGCGGTCCTGGTTTCGTCGCGACCACCGGATCCACTGGCTGGATGCCGAAGCCAGCCCGGCCGCCAACGTCGAGGCGGTCCTGCACAAGCACCGACACGTATCCTGAACAGGTGATGTTCGCCAAAGGCCACGGTACGCAGAACGATTTCGTGCTGCTGCCCGATCCGGACGCCGCGTTGGCGCTGACGCCGGGCGCGGTCGCTGCCCTGTGTGACCGGCGTCGCGGCCTGGGCGCCGACGGCCTGCTGCGGGTGACCACCGCCGGCGCGGCGCGGCACGCCGGCGTGCTCGAGCGGCTGCCCGACGGTGTCGCGGCCGGTGACTGGTACATGGACTACCGCAACGCCGACGGCTCCATCGCGGAAATGTGCGGCAATGGGGTCCGGGTGTTCGCCCACTACCTGCGGGCCAGCGGATGGGAACAGCGCGACGAGTTCGTGGTCGGATCGCTGGCCGGACCGCGGCCGGTCACCGTCCACCACGCCGACGCGACCGCCGCCGACATCACCGTCGAGATGGGCAAGGCCAACCAACTCGGAACCGGGGAGGCGATCGTAGGCGGCCGGCCGTTTCAGGGGTTGGCGATCGACGTCGGCAACCCGCACCTGGCCTGCGTGGACGCCGACCTGACCTCGGATGCCCTGGCAGCGCTGGACGTCGCGGCGCCGGTGTCGTTCGACGGGAGTCAATTCCCCGACGGGGTGAACGTGGAGATTCTGACCGCGCCGCATGACGGGGCGTTGTCGATGCGCGTACACGAACGGGGCGTCGGTGAAACCCGTTCCTGTGGAACGGGAACCGTTGCCGCCGCGGTCGCCGCGCTGGCATGGGAAGGGGCGGAGACCGGCACCCTGCTGGTGCGGATTCCCGGCGGAGAGGTCAGTGTCACCGTGACCGATGCCACCAGTTTCCTGCGCGGCCCTTCGGTGTTGGTCGGCCACGGCGAAATCGCGGAGCAATGGTGGCGCGGGCAGCGATAAATCAGATGCGAGACGCGGCGATTACCGGCACCATCGAGAATCGACGATGACCGAATCCCCCGATATCCCCAGCACCGGCGACCTCGCCCTCGACGATCGTGCGGCGTTGCGCCGTGTCGCCGGACTGTCGACCGAGCTCGATGACATCACCGAGGTCGAATACCGCCAACTGCGGCTCGAGCGGGTGGTTTTGGTGGGCGTGTGGACCGACGGCAGTGCCGCCGACACCCAAGCCAGCATGGCCGAGCTGGCCGCTCTGGCTGAAACGGCCGGTTCCCAAGTGCTCGAAGGCCTGATCCAGCGCCGGGACAAGCCTGACCCGTCGACGTATATCGGATCCGGAAAGGCTGCCGAGTTGCGGGAGGTCGTGGTGGCCACCGGTGCGGACACCGTCATCTGCGACGGCGAGCTCTCCCCGGCACAGCTGACCGCATTGGAAAAAGCGGTCAAGGTCAAAGTCATTGACCGCACAGCGCTGATCCTGGACATCTTCGCTCAACACGCGACCAGCGCTGAGGGCAAGGCGCAGGTGGCGTTGGCGCAAATGGAATACATGCTGCCGCGGCTGCGCGGCTGGGGTGAGTCAATGTCGCGGCAGGCCGGTGGCCGCGCCGGCGGCAGCGGCGGCGGCGTGGGTTTGCGCGGTCCCGGAGAGACCAAGATCGAGACCGACCGCCGTCGCATCCGCGAGCGGATGGCCAAGCTGCGCCGCGAGATCAAAGCCATGAAGCAGATCCGCGATACCCAGCGCAGTCGCCGGCTGGGCAGTGAAGTGCCGTCGATCGCGATCGTCGGGTACACCAATGCCGGTAAGTCCAGCCTGCTCAACGCGCTCACCGGAGCCGGGGTCCTGGTACAGGATGCGCTGTTCGCCACGCTGGAACCCACTACGCGCCGAGGGGCTTTCGATGACGAACGGCCATTCGTCATCACCGACACCGTCGGCTTTGTCCGGCACCTGCCCACCCAACTGGTGGAGGCATTCCGGTCCACCCTCGAAGAGGTGGCCGACGCCGATCTTTTGGTGCACGTCGTCGACGGATCCGATGCCACCCCGTTGGCCCAGATCAACGCTGTCCGCCAGGTAGTGGGCGAGGTAATCGCCGAGCACGACGGTCGACCCGCACCGGAGTTGTTGGTGGTCAACAAGGTCGATGCCGCGGGTGATCTCGCGCTGGCCCAGCTGCGTCGCGCGCTGCCTGAGGCGGTCTTCGTCTCTGCGCATACCGGTGACGGTTTGGAAAAGTTGCGGCAGCGGATGAGCCAGTTGGTGGCTCCCACCGATGTGGCCGTGGACGTGACAATTCCCTATCACCGGGGCGACCTGGTCGCCCGACTGCACGATGAAGGCCGGGTGGATGCGGCCGAGCACGGCGAGAACGGCACCCGGATCCGCGCGCGTGTCCCGGTCGCGTTGGCAGCCAGCGTGCGCGAATTCGCCCACTCGTAGGTGTGATCAGTCACTCACTGAGTTGGCCGGGGATTGCTCGCCGATGCGCTAGGCTGATACCCAACGTCGGTGTGACACCTGTGACGCCGACCACGTCGTGGAATGCTTCTTCACCACTGTGGCGGCTGCGCCGCTGATTCAACGCAAGCTCTTCTCGCGGCGATCGATTTTGCCCACCGGCAATCTCGCCATTTTGTGTTACCGGCCGCTTGACGACGTCGTCGCGGCTTGCCGCACAACCGATGCCGGAAAGGCACCACTGGAAATGACTTCCTCCTTCGCCGAACTCGGCGCGCCCCAGCCCGTTGTCGCGGCGCTGGCCGCCAACGGCATCACCGCCGCATTCCCGATCCAGGTCCAGACTCTTCCGGACACCCTGGCCGGCCGTGACGTACTTGGCCGCGGAAAGACGGGCAGCGGAAAGACGTTGGCGTTCTCGATTCCGCTGGTGAGTCGTCTGGTCGGCGTCACGCGCCGCCCCAACATGCCGACGGGGCTGGTCCTGGCTCCCACCCGCGAACTGGCCACCCAGATCACCGCGACCCTGCAGCCGCTGGCGACAGCGTGCGGGCTGCGGGTCACCACGATCTTCGGCGGTGTTCCCCAGAGTCGGCAGGTCAGTGCGCTCGACCGCGGCGTCGACATCGTGGTGGCCTGTCCCGGCCGCCTTGAAGACCTGATGAAACAGCGACTGATCAGCCTGGACGCGGTACAGATCAGCGTCCTCGACGAGGCCGACCACATGGCCGATCTCGGCTTCCTGCCCGGGGTGACGCGGATCCTGGCGGCCACCCCGGCCACCGGTCAGCGGCTGCTGTTCTCGGCAACCCTGGACAACGGGGTGGACAAGCTGGTTCGGCGATTCCTGCGCGACCCGGTGTCGCATTCCGTCGACGACGTCGCCGCGCCACCACAGACGATGACACATCACGTGTTCCACGTAGCGGGAGCGCAGGACAAGAAAGATCTGGTGCACCGACTGGCCTCCGGTACCGGCCGCCGAATTCTGTTCATGCGCACCAAACATCAAGCCCGAAAGCTCGCACGACAGCTCACCGAGGCCGGTGTGCCCTCAGTTGACTTGCATGGCAACTTGTCTCAGCCGGCGCGGGACCGCAATCTCGCCGCGTTCAGTGCCGGGCAGGCTCGGGTGTTGGTGGCTACCGACATCGCTGCCCGCGGCGTCCACGTCGACGAGGTCGAATTGGTGGTGCACGTGGACCCGCCCGCCGAACACAAGGCGTACCTGCACCGTTCGGGCCGCACCGCGCGGGCCGGCAGCGCCGGCGACGTCGTCACCATCGTGTTGCCCGAGCAGCGCAAGGATACCCAGGTATTGCTGCGCCGGGCCGGCATCACCGTGGCGCCTCAGCAGGTGGCGGCCGATTCCACCACCGTGCAGGCGCTGGTCGGCGAGGTCGCCCCGTTGCAGATGCCCGCACCGAAAACCAGTCAGCCGGCCCGCGTCAAAGCTGTAGCCCAGCCTGCGCGTTCGAGTAGCTTGCGGCGGCGCCGCCCCAGCGGTGCAGCCCAGCGGCAGGCGCCGCACGGACCGCAGGCCCGGCGACGCAGGACACGCAGCGCGCCGCCGGACGCCCGCTAAGACCCACGCTGCTGAAAACGCCCTCCCAGCTGACATACCCCCCCGACAAAATCGCGGGGTTGCGCCGCTGGGAGGGCGTTTTCAGTCATGCGCCGTGATCTGCGACGCCCGGGGGAGCCGCGATAACCCGGACCACCGGTCCGACCAACCATCCGGTTGGTCTATTCTCGTTCGCAACAGCACCGAGTCTCCCGGAGGTCATCCCATGAGTAGTGCCGTCAAATACCAGCGCACCCTGTTCGAGCCGGAGCACGACCTGTTCCGCGAGTCCTACCGGGCGTTCCTGGACCGCCACGTCGCCCCCTACCACGAGGAGTGGGAGAAGGCGCACATCGTCGACCGCGGGGTCTGGCTGGAGGCCGGCAAGCAGGGCTTTCTGGGGATGGCGGTGCCTGAGGAGTACGGCGGCGGCGGCAACCCCGACTTCCGGTACAACACGATCATCACGGAGGAGACCACCGCGGGCCGCTACAGCGGCATCGGATTCGGGCTGCACAACGACGTCGTCGCGCCCTATCTGCTGGAGCTGACCAACGAGGAGCAGAAGCAGCGCTGGCTGCCCAAATTCTGCAGTGGCGAGCTGATCACCGCGATCGCGATGACCGAGCCGGGTACCGGCAGTGACCTGCAGGGCATCAAGACCAAGGCGGTCAAGCAGGGCGACCACTACATCCTGAACGGGTCGAAGACCTTCATCACCAACGGAATCCACTCCGACCTGGTCATCGTGGTTGCCCAGACCGACCCGGAGAAGGGCGCGCAAGGGTTCTCCCTGCTGGCCGTCGAGCGCGGCATGGAGGGCTTCGAACGCGGCCGGCACCTGGACAAGATCGGCCTGGACGCCCAGGACACCGCAGAACTGTCGTTCACCGATGTGAAGGTCCCGGCGGAGAACCTGCTCGGTCAGGAGGGCCTGGGCTTCATCTACCTGATGCAGAACCTGCCCCAGGAGCGGATCTCGATCGCCATCATGGCCGCCGCCGCGATGGAGCACGTGCTGGAGCAAACCATCCAATACACCAAGGAGCGTAAGGCATTCGGTAAGCCGATCGGCAGCTTCCAGAACAGCCGGTTCGTGTTGGCGGAGTTGGCCACCGAAGCCACCGTGGTGCGGATGATGGTCGACGAGTTCGTCAAACTGCACCTGGACCGCAAGCTCACCGTGGAACAGGCCGCGATGGCCAAGTGGTACACCACCGAGAAGCAGGTGTACCTGATCGACCGCTGTCTGCAGTTGCACGGCGGCTACGGCTACATGCGCGAATACGGTGTCGCGCGGGCGTTCCTGGACTCCCGCGTCCAAACCATCTACGGGGGCACCACCGAGATCATGAAGGAAATCATCGGTCGCAGCCTCGGGGTTTGACCGGGGCGATCGGGGCGAAGCCATCGCGTCTTCCGGCGACACGGGCGCGACCGTGCATCGATTTGACGTCGGCTTCGCATCCATTTCCGTAATGTGCGCGTTACGACTGCGCGATTGTGGCCAACCAGCGCAATAGTTGTGCGACCGGATAACGGAATATGGATACGGCCGGGAGGTTTGGTGGCTGGGCAGGGAAAGTGGTTTGGCAGTACGGCGACGCGCGCAGCGCTGGGGTTGGTGGCCACCGCAGCGATCGTGCTGTTGGTGCCGACCGCTGCGGCAACGCCGGAGTCAGACGCATCCGATGCCATCACCGCAGCCTGGGAGGCTGCTGGCGGCGACAATTCCAGCGTCGGCGTGCATCAAGGCGACGTCTATCCGGTCGGTGAGGGGTTCGCGGAGGACTTCGCCGACGGGAAGATGTTCTACACGCCCGGCACGGGCGCACGGGCGCTGTACGGGCCGGTGCTGCAGAAGTATGAGGCGGTGGGCGGGCCCGCCGGCAGCGACCTGGGCTTCCCGAACGTCGACGAAGGCCCGGGCAAGGCGAGTCCGGACAGTCGATCGGTGACCTTCTCGGCCGGCGACAACCCGGTCATCTTCTACACGCCCGAGCACGGCGCTTTCGTCGTTCGCGGCGCCATGAACGCCGCATGGGACAAGCTGGGCAGCTCCTCGGGCGCCCTGGGGGTGCCCACCGCCGACGAGACGGCCACCGGCGACGTCATTGCCCAGAAGTTCAGCGGTGGCGAGGTGTCGTGGAACAAGGCGACGAAGAAATTCAGCACCACCCCGCCGGAATTGGCCGGTGAGCTGCAGGACCTGCAGGTCCCGGTGGATGCGACGGCCGCCATCAACCGAGCCTGGCACGCGGCGGGTGGAGCCGACGGCGCGCTCGGAGCCAAATCCGGTGATGAATACACGGTTGGCGCCGACGGTGCCGGCCAGGACTTCGACCGCGGCAAGATCTTTTTCACCCCGGCTACCGGTGCGAACACCATCGACGGCGAGGTCCTCGCAAAGTACGAGTCGGTGGGCGGACCAGGCGGCAGCGATCTGGGTTTCCCGGCGACCAATGTGGCGGACGGCTCCCTGCCGGGCAGCCGGGTAAGCACCTTCTCCGCCGCCGACAAACCGGTGATCTTCTTCACCCCTGAACACGGTGCGTTCGTGGTGCGCGGTGCGATGGCGGTCGCCTGGGAAAAACTCGGCGGCGCCGCTGGGGCGCTCGGGGCACCCGTGGGCGACCAGACGGTGGACGGCGACGCGGTCTCGCAGAAGTTCAGCGGCGGCACGGTCTCGTGGGACCGGCTGGCCAACAGGTTCAGCTCCGACCCGGCAAAGCTGGCAACCGACCTGGCGGGTCTGCAGGTGCCGGGTCAGAGCTCGCCGAGCACTACGGCGTCGGGCCACAAAACCAGTAGCGGGTTCAGCTGGCACTGGTGGTGGCTGGCCGCCACGCTGGGCGTGCTGGCGCTGGTTGCGGCGCTGGCGGCGTGGTGGCGTCAGCGACGGCGCAACGCTGAGCGATTTCTGTTGCGGCGCAGCGGACGGCGCCCAGCGCTGCGGACCCGTCCGGCTCCGGTTGCCGACCACGATGTTGACGCCGACTGGTCGCCGGAGCCGGTTGAAGAAACCGGTGCGCGGGTACGGCTTCCGCAGACGTCCGGGCACTACGAAGACGACCCGGGCGCGCCGGCCGAGGCCGAGCTGTTCGGCCACCCGGAGCCCGACGAGGACTGGCGGCCGGGCGCCTTCACCGACGTGCACGACGACGCCGCGGGCGACGAGGCGCGCGACGACGAGGACTTCGGTGAGGATATTGCGGAGGACTTCGACGAGGACGAGGATCCCGACGCCATCGACACGGCTCCCACCCGCATTCCGACCGCCGCCGAACTGCACGGCGGCCGCCATGCGGTCCCCGGCGCCGAGGACGACGTCACTCCGGAACCGCCCACCCGCAATACCGCTGCCTATCCGGCGTTTCACCTGCCGCTGGACGACCCGTACCAGGCACCCAGCGGGTACCCGGTGAAGGCCAACACGGTCTCCGGCCTGTACTACACACCCGACAGCCCGCTTTACGCTGACACCCTGGCCGAAGTCTGGTTTGTCAGTGAGGAAGTCGCGCAGTTCAACGGCTTTATCAAGGCCGACTGAGCCCGCCCCGGTCTCACGGCGCCAGCCGCGCCACCGCCTCGGCGGCCGACACCATGTCATCGATGCGGTGAATCGTCTCGCCGGCGTAGAGCGCCGAGCGGTCGACCAGGCCGGCGTCCATCCCGGCCAGCGGTAGGGCCGGCGTGTACAGCGGCAGCGAAACCCGCTGCTGCGCCGCGACGGTGTCCAGCGCGGTCAGCGGGAGCAAGCCGGCCAGCGGCGCACTGACCCGGTTGAGCCCCCGGACCAGGCCTGGCCCCAGCTCGGAGCGTGCACACCACCGGTCGGTCACCGCATTGGGCACCACCCGGTGCGGCAGCGGCCAACCCATGCCGAACAGCAGGGTGCGCACGGTGCGCTCGGCGGCCAGCACCCGCTGCTTGTAGTCGGGGTGCGCACGCGATTCAGTGGTCAGCAGGAAGCGGGTTCCGGCGATCGCGCCGGCGGCGCCGGCGGCCAGCAGTCGGCGCACATCGGCACTGTCGACCACCCCGCCGGCGGCCAGCACCGGCACACCGTCGGCTGCTTCGAGTACTTCCGGCAACGTCACGGTCAGCGGCCGATCGGCCATCAGATGACCGCCCGCCTCGACCCCCTGCACAACGAGGCCGTCGACACCCGCGGTCAACGCGTGGCGGGCCTGTGCCGCGCTGCCCACGGTGCACAGCACCGGAACGCGTGCCGCGCGCAGCATGCCTATCCAGCGGGCGGAGAACCCGCCGTGCAGCACCACGAGGGCGGCTCGTCCGGCGATACAGGCGTCGATATGAGCTTTGCGGATGAACGGCACCAGCAGGTTCGCGGCGATGGGGCGCTTGGGTGCCAGCGTTGCGGCCCTGCGCAGCTCCTCGCCGAAACTACGGACATCGGTGATCCCGACCGTGCCCAGGGCGCCGGCGGCCGACACCGCCCCGGCCAGCTCACCGCCGGCCACACCGCCGCCCATTCCTGCCTGCACCACCGGGTACTGCAACCCGAGGGCCTCAAGGAGATTCATCGCGTTCAGATCTTGCGCAGCACCGTGACAACCTTGCCGAGGATGGCGGCGTCGTTGCCCGGAATGGGATCGAACACCGGATTGTGCGGCATCAGCCACACCTGGCCGCCGGTGCGTTTGAACGTCTTGACGGTGGCCTCGCCGTCGATCATCGCCGCCACGATGTCGCCGTTGTCGGCGACGTTCTGCTGGCGCACCACCACCCAGTCGCCGTCGCAGATCGCGGCGTCGACCATCGACTCGCCGACCACCTTGAGCATGAACAGTGCGCCCTCGCCGACAAGTTCACGGGGCAGCGGGAACACGTCTTCGACAGCTTCCTCGGCCAGGATCGGACCACCGGCGGCGATCCGACCCAGCACCGGGATGAAGGCGGGCTCGGGAAGGGCATCCGAGCCGGCCACCTCGGTGGTGACCGCGGCGACGGCGGTCTGCGGGCCGCGTACATCCACTGCCCGCGGTCGGTTGGGATCGCGGCGCAGGTAGCCCTTTCGCTCCAGGGTGCGCAGCTGGTGAGCGACGGAGGACGTCGAGGTGAGGCCGACGGCGTCGCCGATCTCCCGGATGCTCGGGGGATAGCCGCGCTGCGTAACCGAGGTGCGGATGACCTCCAAGATGGTGCGCTGGCGGGCGGTCAGCGTCTTGTCCAGTGGCTTGTCCGACGTGTCGCTGTCATCGCTCATAGGAACGAATGTAGAACGATTTCGTGCGGTTATCAAACACCTGTTCGATGGGCGTGGCGGAGCTGCGGCCAGGGTCCGGCCATGATGTAGGGCCCTTCTTGTCGGTGGGCCGCACTAGTGTTCGACAACGATTCGATCACACGTTCGTCAATCGAACGAATGAGCGAGTAATATTCGAACACATCAGCGATACGCCCTCCATCGGAAGGAACGCACATGACACTGATCGACACGGCCCGGCCCCGCACCCCGCAATACATTCCGTCCCGCGGCCGGGTGGCAGCGCAGCGGCCCGCCGCCAGGCCCGCCTCCGCCGCCCGGACCCGGCCCTCGCGCCGGCGGCCCGCTGGTGCGGCGGTGCGTTACCGGGGGACCGGCGTGCTGATGTCGCGTGGACCGCACCGTCGCCGCCCCATCTCGCCGGGGGCCACGGCCGCACTGGCACTGCTGGCGGCCCTGATCACGGTATGGCTGGGATTGGTGGCGCAATTCGGTGCCGCGGTCACCCGCAGTGCCGAGCCGGTACCCGATCGGCTCGGGGTGGTGCGGGTGGAGCCGGGTGAGACGTTGCAACACCTGGCCTCGCGGGTGGCGCCCGGCGCGCCGGCCGGGCAGGTGACCGATCGGATCCGTGAGCTCAACCGACTGGACTCCGTGGCATTGGCCGCGGGCCAGACGTTGATCGCACCGATGGGCTGAACGATGCTACGGCTGCTGGCAACGCATCCGACGCGGGTAGGCTCGGTGTCGTCTCAGACACCTTGCCCGCGAGGCGAAGGAGCGGCTATGCACTGCCCGTTTTGCCGGCACCCCGATTCGCGGGTGGTTGATTCCCGCGAAGCCGATGAAGGCCAGGCCATTCGGCGGCGCAGATCGTGTCCAGAATGCGGTCGGCGTTTCACCACTGTGGAGACCGCGGTCTTGGCGGTCGTCAAGCGCAGCGGGGTCACCGAACCGTTCAGCCGGGAGAAGGTGATCAGCGGAGTACGCCGGTCCTGCCAGGGGCGCCACGTCGACGACGATGCGTTGAATCTGTTGGCGCAGCAGGTGGAGGACACCGTCCGCGCGTCGGGGTCACCGGAGATTCCCAGTCACGAGGTGGGGCTGGCGATCCTCGGTCCGCTGCGGGAACTCGACGAGGTGGCGTACCTGCGTTTCGCGTCGGTGTACCGGTCGTTCACCTCGGCGGATGATTTTGAGCGGGAGATCGAAGCGTTGCGCGAACACCGCAACGAAGTGGGTTCGGCAGAGACAAATGCATCCTGAAACACCGCGTTTGGGGTGCGGGTGCGTCGACCCTCGCTGGGTAGGCTGACGCCATGTCGCCCGATTTGCATCCCGACGTCGCAGTTTTGGCACCCCTATTGGGCACGTGGTCTGGGAGCGGCCGCGGGGTGTATCCGACCATCGAGACGTTCGACTACCTCGAAGAGGTGGTGTTCTCTCATGTCGGCAAGCCGTTTCTGGTCTATGGCCAGAAGACGCGGTCGCCCGTGGACGGCAAGCCGCTGCACGCCGAGACTGGGTATCTGCGGGTGCCGCAGCCGGGTCGGGTGGAGTGGATCCTTGCCCATCCCAGCGGTATCACCGAGATCGAGGTGGGCGGGTTCACCTCGGCCGGGAGCGTCCTCGAATTTGCGATGACGGCGGCCACCATCGGATTGGCGCCCAGCGCCAAAGAAGTTACCGCCCTGGCTCGTCAATACCGTTTGGACGGCGACGAACTGTCCTACACGCTGGAGATGGGCGCGGTGGGCCAGCCCGCGCAGAACCACCTCACCGCGGTATTACAACGCACGAGCTAGCCTTGATCGGCAGTCAAACAACCTGCATCACACCATCATTGACCACCCGGCCGGCCAGCTTTACCCAACCGTCGGCACTCCAGGTGGTATGGATCATCGATCCGGCGCCCTGGGTGATGGTGAGGTCGCGGCTGAGGTAGTCGGTAAGCCGCAGCGCTGCCGCCCCGGTCGCCTCGTCTTCGGGTACGCCGAGGTTTTCGCCGAACATCCGCGAGCGCAGCGCGCCGCGGTCCCGGTCGGTCCAGGCCCACAGATAATGTGCGGTGTCGTCGGGGAACTGGCCGGGATCGGCCGCGGCGAGGTCGGCCACGGAATCCAGGTCATGGATCGCGAACTCGGGCGCCCACTGGGCCCGGGCGCTGACCGCGGTCAGGTCCAGCTCATAGCTGACCGGCGCGGCGCCTGCGGGCACCTGCAGAGTGTGGATCGGGGTACCCCGCTCACGCAGCCACCACGCCACCCCCACCGTTGGATGACCGGCGAACGGCAACTCAGTCATCGCGGTGTAGATACGGGCGTGCGCGCTGGTCGATCCTGCGGCCGGGATCTCGACGAATAGCGTTTCGCTGTAACCCAATTGGGTCGCCAACCGCTGCCGATCCGCAGGCTCGACCTGGTGGGCGTCGATCACCCCCAGCGGGTTTCCGAAGTTGCCGTCCGCGTCGGTGAACACGCGCAACACCGTCACCTCGATGCCCATGGTGTCGCGTTCTAGTCTTCGTCGGTCGACTTCTTGCGGGCTTCCTGCGCCAGGAATCGTTCGAACTCGGCACCCAATTCCTCACCGCTGGGCAGGTCCTCATCGCGCGCCAAAAGCGACCGGTTCTCCTGAGCGGTCACGAACGCGTCGTACTGGCGTTCCAGCGCTTCCACCACCTGTGCCACCTCGGCGCTGGACTGGACCTGTTCGTCGATCTTGGCCCGAACCTCCGCCGCGGAATCGGACAGCGCCGCCAGGGGCAGCTCCAGGGAACCGCTCTTGGCCACCTGCGCAAGCAGGGCCTGGGCGGCCTCCGGATAGTCGGTCTGTGTCAGATAGTGCGGAACGTGCACCGTGAAACCGACCACCTCATGTCCGTGTTGGGCCATCCGGTACTCCAGCAGGTTGGATGCACTCGCGGGAACCTGGACTTCGGTGATCCACGGCGTGAACTCGGTGATGAGTTCCTTGTTGTTGGAATGCGCGGTCAATGTGACCGGACGGGTATGCGGAACCGCCATCGGGATGGTGCCCAAGCCGATGGTTTGCCGCACGCCGAGCCGTTCGGCCAGCAACCGCACCGCGGTGATGAACCGTTCCCATTTGAGGTCGGGTTCCATCCCGGCCAGCAGCAGAAACGGTGTGCCGACGCTGTCGTGCAGCGCGTACAGGCTCAACTCCGGCTCGTCGTAGGCGGTGAAGTGGTCGGTCTTGAACGTCATCAACGGTCGCCGCGAGCGGTAGTCGAGCAACTCGTCGATCGCAAACGACGCCACCAGCTCGGTGTCCAACGCATCCTTGAGGTGCGTCGCGGCCAGTCTGATCGCGTGCCCGGCGTCGGAGAACCCCTGCAGGGCATGAACCAGCACCGGCCCGCGCCCGTCGGGCGACGACAGCTCGGGAGCCGGGAACTCCAGCTCGTACATCGCGCTCTGTTCTGGCTGGTAACGGGCCTTGTCGGGGTAGTTGTCCTGATCCATCGGTTTCGCCTCCTCACCATTGGCTCGCGGGTGGTCCTGTGTCCAGTGTCCCTCAGGACGTGCCCGCGCGGGATGGCTACCCGCGCCTAGCTGGTGCCAACGTGGGCGCGGGGGCTCGTATTCCGTGACGTCTCAGGCGCGGAACTGGTTCAGAGCCCGCATCTTGTTCATCACGTCCAGCGCGGCCGTCTTGTAGGCCTCGGAGAACGTCGGATAGTTGAACACCGCGTCCACCAGGTACTCGACGGTGCCGCCGCAGCCCATTACGGCCTGCCCGATGTGCACCATCTCGGTGGCGCTGGTACCGAAGATGTGCACGCCGAGCAGCTTGAGGGTTTCGGTGGACACCAGCAGTTTGAGCATGCCGTAGGAGTCGCCGGCGATCTGGCCGCGGGCCAGCTCGCGGTAGCGCGCCACGCCCACCTCGTACGGGATGGCGTCGCGGGTCAGCTCGACCTCGGTCGCGCCCACGTAGGACACCTCCGGGATCGAGTAGATGCCGATCGGCTGCAGGTCGGTGATACCCGAGGTCGGCTCACCGAACGCGTGGTAGGCGGCAAGTCGGCCCTGCTCCATTGAGGTCGCGGCCAGCGCCGGGAAGCCGATCACATCGCCGACGGCGTAGATGTGCTCGACTTTGGTCTGGAACTGGTCGTCGACGAAGATCCGGCCGCGGTTGTCGGTTTCCAACCCGGCGTTGTGCAGATCGAGGTGGTCGGTCTGGCCCTGCCGCCCCGCGGAGTACATCACCGTCTCGGCGGGGATCTGCTTGCCGCTGGCCAGCGTGGTGACGGTGCCCGCCGAGCCGACGTCGACCGCGGTCACCTCCTCGCCGAACCGGAACGTCACCGCCAGGTCGCGCAGGTGGAACCGCAGCGCCTCGACGATTTCGGGGTCGCAGAACTCCAGCATGGTGTCGCGCTTTTCGACCACGGTCACCTTGGTGCCCAGCGCAGCGAACATCGAGGCGTACTCGATGCCGATGACGCCGGCTCCGACCACCACCATCGAGGTCGGGATCGACTTGAGGTCCAGGATCCCATCGGAGTCGAGCACCCGATCTTCGTCGAACTCGACTCCGCCGGGGCGTGCCGGGCGGGTGCCGGTGGCGATGACGATGAAGTCACCGCTCAGCGTGGTCTTGTCGGTCCCCGAGTGCTCCTCGACGACAACGGTGTGCGGGTCGATGAACCGTCCGTGCCCCAGTACCAGGTCGATGCGGTTGCGTGTCAACTGATTTCGCACCACGTCGATTTCTCGGCCGATCACATGCTGGGTGCGGGCCAGGAGGTCCGCCGGTGTGATCCGGTCTTTGACCCGGTAGCTGGCGCCGTAGAGTTCGCGCTGACTCATCCCGGTCAGGTAGATCACCGCTTCGCGCAACGTCTTGGACGGGATGGTGCCCGTATTGACGCATACGCCGCCCACCATGCGGCCGCGTTCGACGACCGCGACCGACTTGCCCAGCTTGGCTGACGCGATCGCAGCCTTCTGACCCCCCGGCCCGGAGCCGATGACAATGACGTCGTATTCCCGCATCGAACTCATGAGACTGCCAATTATGCCGCCGCGCCGCGACAGGTCAATCGGGGACACGCTCCACAGTTGCGGGTTCATGCACAGTTCGACGCTGTGTCGCGGTTGGCGGGCGCGGATTGACGGTGCGCGGCGGCAGCGTTCCAGGCATGAGTACACATCGAAAAGGCTTCGCCCGAAATGACGTCACCCGACCCGACTTCACGCTGCGGCGGCCGGGGGCGCTGATCGCCGCGCTGCCGGCGATCCTGGGCTTCGTACCGGAGAAGTCGCTGGTCCTGGTGTCCATTGCCGACGGCGAGCTGGGGTCGGTGCTACGCGTCGACCTGTGCGAGCAACTCGCCGAGCGGGTCGGGGAGTTGTCCTCGGTCGCGGCCGCCGCCCACCCCGACGCGGCGATCGCGGTGATCATCGACCCGGACGGTGTGCGGTGCCCGGTCTGCGCCCAGCAGTACCGCGACGTGTGCGGGGCTCTGGCGATGGCCCTCTCGGCACACGGCATCGTGTTGCGGGCGGCGCACCTGGTGGACCAGGTGACCGCCAGCGGACGCTGGCAGTGCGCGGATGGCTGCGGCTTGGCGGGCCAGGTCGACGATCCGTCGGCCTCCCCGCTGGCCGCGGCCGCGGTGCTGGAGGGGCGCCGGCTCTACGGGCACCGTGCCGACCTGCAGGAGGTCATCGCTGTCGATGAGGAACGGCGCGGAGCGCTGGTCGCGCCGATGGCCGAGCAGGCATCGGCGCGCAGACGCCGCATCGACCCTCGAGGTGAGCGCCGCCGCGACGTCGAGGCGATGGTGGCCGCCGCCGGTCGGGTCGCGGCGGACCGGCGGCTCGACGATGCGGAGCTGGCGGCGCTGGGCTGTGCGTTGACCGACATCGAGGTCCGCGACGTGTTGTACGGGCTGGCTGCGGGGGAGAGCGCCGGGCAGGCCGAGATGCTGTGGGTGCTGCTGGCCCGAACGCTGCCCGATCCGTGGCGGGTCGAGGCGCTGGTGTTGCTGGCGTTCAGCGCCTATGTGCGCGGGGACGGCCCGCTGGCCGGGGTGTCACTGGAAGCCGCGCTGCGTACCGACCCCAGCCATCGGATGGCCGGCATGCTCGACACCGCGCTGCAGTCGGGACTGCGGCCGGACAAGATCCGCAAACTCGCGCTTACCGGTTACCGATTGGCCGAACAGCTGGGGGTGCGCCTACCGGCGCGCCAACACCGGGGCCGCCGCGCTGGGTAGCCGGTATCAGCCGTTCAGATCTTCTCGACCTTGACGGCGTGCGCCATCTCGTGCGGCAGGCTGACGTCGACGTGGCCCGGCATCAAGATGGTGACGTCGCCTTCCGGGGTTGTCTGGACCGTCACCCGCGCGTTGGGCACCACCCCGGCGTCCTTGAGGCGGCTGATCAGGTCGACATCACCTTGGACGTGTTCGCTGAGCTGGCGCACCACCACCGCCACCGGTGATCCTCCCGGCAACTCGGTCAACCGCACCAGGTTGGCGTCCCCACCACCGAATTCTGGACCGACGCCCAGCTCCAACAGACCCGGGATCGGGTTGCCGAACGGGGAGGTGGTGGGGTTTTTGAGTACCTTGACCAGCCGCCGCTCGACGTCCTCACTCATCACGTGTTCCCAGCGGCACGCCTCGGCGTGCACTTCTTCCCAAGGCAACCCGATGACGTCGACCAGCAGCCGCTCGGCCAGCCGGTGCTTGCGCATCACCGCGATCGCCAGGGTCCGCCCCTTGTCGGTCAGTTCCAGGTGGCGGTCGCCGGCCACCCGTAACAACCCGTCGCGCTCCATCCGGGACACGGTCTGGCTGACGGTCGGCCCGCTTTGCTCGAGCCGTTCCGCGATCCGGGCACGCAGCGGCGTGACGCCCTCTTCCTCGAGGTCGTAGATCGTCCGCAGGTACATCTCGGTGGTGTCGACTAGGTCGTTCATTCCGTATCCTCCATCGCCGCCGAGTCTACTTGCCCAGCTGCACGGATGGTCGCCTAACACCACCTCCGGACAGCAGTGTGCCCGCCGCGGCAATACGGCGGGCACACTGTCCAGGAGATCGCGGTCGGCGTCAGCTGGCGTAGGAGCGCAGCCGGTCGGCTCGCTCGCCGTGACGCAGTTTGGCCATCACTTCACGTTCGATCTGGCGGACCCGCTCCCGGGACAGACCGAACAGCTTGCCGATCTGGTCCAGGGTCCGGGGCTGTCCGTCGTCCAACCCGAACCGCAGCCGGATCACCTGATGCTCACGCTCGTCGAGGGTGGCCAGCACGCTGCGGATGTCGGTGTGCAGCAGTTCGGCGATCACCGTGCTCTCCGCCGACATCGCTTCGGCGTCCTCGATGAAGTCGCCCAGCGGCGCCTCTTCGTCGGAGCCGACCGGCATGTCCAGGCTCACCGGATCACGGCTGTGCTCGAGCAGGTCGTTGATCTTCTCCACCGGGATACCCGATTCGTTGGCGAGCTCCTCGTCGGTGGCTTCGCGGCCCAGCTGCTGGTGCATCTCGCGCTTGATCCGGGTCAGCTTGTTGACCTGCTCGACCAGATGCACCGGTAACCGGATGGTTCGGCTCTGGTCGGCCATACCGCGGGTGATGGCCTGCCGAATCCACCAGGTGGCATAGGTGGAGAACTTGAAACCCTTTGCATAGTCGAACTTTTCCATCGCCCGGATCAGTCCCAGGTTGCCCTCCTGGATCAGGTCCAACAACGGCATACCGCGACCGGTGTAACGCTTGGCCAACGACACCACCAGCCGCAGGTTGGCCTCGAGCAGGTGCTGACGTGCTGCCTTGCCGTCCCGTGCCACGGTCGCCAGATCGCGTTTGCGGTTGACGCCGAGTCGCTTGCGGGTGGCCAGCAGATGCTCCGCGTACAGGCCTGCCTCGATGCGCTTGGCGAGTTCGACCTCATCGGCAGCGTTCAGCAATGCTGTCTTGCCGATGCCGTTTAGATAGACGCGCACCAGGTCCGCGGCGGGGCTCGCAGCGTCCAGATCGCTGCTGTCACCCCGGGGTGTGATGTCAGTTGCCATGACGACCTCCTGATCGACTTGAACTGTCATGGGGTTTAACGCCCAACTCGAGTCAAGAGTTCCCACCGAGGGCCAACTTCACCCCTCTTGAACTGCGGAAATACGCCGACGTTCTGAGAATGTAGTAAGAACCTGCGACAACGGGCGGTGATCAGGGACCGTTAGTTGCCCGACGAGTTCGATTGCGGCGCTTGCGGCCTGGGCGGCTCCAGCGCGGCACGCTCGGCCGTTGGGAACAGCGGGGTGCGATGTCCGCCGTCGTCGTAGCGGCGCGGTTCGTCGGCACTGCGCGGTGGCCGGTCGTTGGCGATCAGCACCGCGATCCACGGCAGCGGAATCGAGGCCAGCAGAATCAGCAGCGAGATCAGCCCGTTGTGCCACACGCCGTAGGCGATCGCGGCGAAGACCAGCGCCGGAATCCGGAACGCCATCAGGGTCAAGTACTTGCGTACCCGCGCGCGGTGCTGCTCCTCATAGGAGGGCGCGGCGGCGGTGATCAATACCGGTCGACCATCGTCGTCGAAACCCAGCTCGGGGCTGCGCTTCATGCATTCCACTGTCCCACACCCGCGCGGTCTCGGCACCGGCCGGCTACCGGGCGGCAGGGTTACCAGGGCACAATGTGACCATGGACACCCAGACGATCGAACGCACCGATTCCGACGAACGCGTCGACGACGGGACCGATAGCGATACCCCGAAGTATTTCCACTACGTCAAGAAGGACAAGATCGCCGAGAGCGCGGTGATGGGCTCCCACGTGGTGGCGTTGTGCGGTGAAGTGTTCCCGGTGACCCGCTCACCCAAGCCGGGTTCGCCGGTCTGCCCCGACTGCAAGCGGATCTACGAGACGCTCAAGTCGGGCTGATCCGCATCGGCGGCGCGGTCGGATCCTGACGCTCGCGCGGCCACCCAGAGGCGCAGGCGGTGCAGATGGGTTTTCTGCGCCGGCCATTCCTCTTGGATGGCAGCGTTCAACTCGGCGCCGAGCATGATCGCGAAGCCGAGCAGGTAGGCGAAAAGCAGGAAGGCGATCGGTGTCGCCAGCGCACCGTAGGTGTACCCGGTGCTGGTGATGTAACGCAGATAGATTCGCAACCCCACCGTGGCGACGACGAACACCGTCGTCGCCAGCACTCCACCGATCAATAGGCGATGCGAGGGCAGGGGATTGGGCAGCGACACGCGGTACAGCACTGTCACGGCCACCAGCAGGCCCAACACCAGCGTCGGGTAATACCCGAAGCGCAGCAGGTCGGTCCATTGGTCGGGAAGGTGCTCGGCGATCGCGCGGGGCCCCAGTGCGGCGAACGGCGCTCCGGAAACCACGATCACCAGCATGGCCACATAGAGGCCCAGGGCGAAGAAGCGTTGCCGCACCGGGTGACGCAGCGGCGTTTGGTCGTGTGCCTCGACCACCGAGTCGACGAAAGCCGAGATTGCCGAGGACCCGGCCCACAGCGAAATGACGAAACCCAGCGACACCACTTCACCGCGGGCATTGGCCACGATGTCGCGCACGGTGGGTTCGATGATCTCCACGACGACGTTCTTGGAGAAGAACCTGCTCGCCATGCTGATCAGCCGGTCCTGAATGGTCGGCAGAGTGTCCGGGCCGAACAGCGGCGCCACATACGACAGGCTGCCCAGCATCCCCAGCAGCAGCGGCGGCAGCGACAGCACCGACCAGAAGCCCGCCTGGGCCGACTCGGAGAAGATCGAATCGTCCCAGCTCTTGGAGAGGGTGCGCCGCCCGATGTGCAGCAGGTGGTGGCGGGACGGTTTCACAATCTGGTCAGTCATGACCCGTCCAGCATTCCTGACGAATGCCGCTGCTGCCCAATCGAGCGGCCGGGCGTGTTGTCGCTAGGCCTCGACGGGGGCGCTGACGTGAAGCACGGCGGACAGCTCAATCAGCCTGGCTTCGTGCTCGTTTGCGTGATGCTGACAAAACAGCAGTTCGGCTCCGGAAGGCAGCGTGGCGCGCACCCGGGCAGCAGCACCGCACCGGTCACACCGATCAGCCCGAGTCAGTTCGGGACTGGTCAGAGTCGCGTTCATGGCTCCTCCGTTCTCGCGTGTCTCTCAAGTGTGTCAGACGCTGGCGGATTCAGCGTTGTTCCCCGCCGTTGCTGTGTCGTGTCTCACCCTTACGGGTGGCTGAGTCGGGCAGGATCTCACCGATGAGCCACGAAGGAGTCCTGGTACACCTGTGCAGCGCCCAGGAATGGTCGAGCGCCCGGGCGTCGGGAGTGCTGCGGCCCGAGTCGCTGCGTACCGCCGGCTTCGTGCACCTGTCGACGCCGCAGCAGGTGCACCTGCCCGCCAATCGGCTCTTCTCGGGCCGCACCGATTTGGTGTTGCTGCAGGTCGACCCGGCCAAGCTGGTGGGCCCGGTGCGCTGGGAGCCCGGGGTCCCAGCCGATCCGGCCGCGATGCTGTTCCCGCATCTGTATGGCCCGCTGCCGGTCGAAGCGGTGATCGGTGTCAGTGCGTATCCGCCGGGTCCGGACGGTGCCTTCCCAGCGGCGGATTGAAGCTGATGGGGGTGGTGGGCTTGGCCGCAGAAACCCGGGTGCGTTCGCTACGGGCGAACGTGGTCCGCGCTTTGCTGATCAGTGCGGCGGGCACTCGCGGCCATGCCGCGGCGACGGCGTTGATGGCCTTGAGCACCGCAGGATCCAGAACGGCCTCGGCCGGCACCGGGTGACCGTGAACGATCGCTCGGTTCAGCAGCGCCGCGAACGTCTGCGATGCCTCATCCGTCGGCATGGTCCGCGATCCTACGCGGCATCACCGCGGTGCGGGCCTCAGACGGGCCAAGCCTCGATAATCGCCAACGGACTCGTCGTGGGCATCACCCGTTGCAGCCGGAATCCCGCCTGCGCCAGCAGCTCGCCGTACTCACGCTGGGTCCGCTCCCGGCCGCCGGCCGCCACCAGCATCTCCAGGTCCAGCAGCAGCCCCAAATGAGCGGGTGCGCCTTCGGGCAGCACCATTTCAAACAGCAGCAGCCTGCCGTCCGGGGCGATCGCGTTGCGGACATTGCGCAGAATCGCCAGCGATCGATCGTCGTCCCAGTCGTGGATGACGGTCTTGAGCAGGTAGGTGTCTCCGCCGGAGGGGACCGAATCAAAGAAGGAGCCGCCCTGGGTGTCGCAGCGCGACGTCACTCCGGCGGCCGCCAGGGTGGCGTCGGCGCCGGCCACCACCGGCGGCAAATCGAACAGCACGCCGCGTGCGTCCGGAGCCTGCCGCAACACCGCGGCCAGCAGTGCGCCGTGTCCGCCGCCGACATCCACGATCACCTTGCTGGCGCTGAAATCATATGTGGGAACGGCGCTTTCGATGGCCAGGGTGGAGGCGCCGGTCATGGCGTCGTTGAAGACTTCGGCGAGTTCGGGGTCGGTGTCCGCGTATTCGAAGAACGGCATTCCGCGCAACTTGGCGACCGCCGTCTCACCGGTGCGCACCGAGTGCTCGAGGTGGGACCAATGCTCGCGGTGTGCCGGGTGGCCGATGAACGCGATCATCGGAGCCACACTGGCCGCCTCGTCGGAGACCAGGGCCCGTCCGGTGCGGGTCAGCGCGAAGCGGCCGTCGCGGCGCAGTTTGAACACCGACTGACTGGCCAATGCGCGCATCAACCGGTAGGTGGCGCCCGGGTCGGCGCCGACCCGCGCGGCGACGTCCTCGGCGCTCAGCGGGCCGGATTTGAGCGCATCGACGATGCCCAGCCGCACCGCGGCATACAGCGCCTGGGTCAGCCACCCGCCGAATCCCAGTTCCATGACCGCGACGGCGGCGGGGGCGGTGGCCTGGTGCAGACGCTGCAGCCCGCCACGAAACGCGTTGAGGGCACTCAGCAGCGCCGACGGTGGTGCTTTAGGCACGGTGTTACGTCGCTAGTCCAGGTAGTCCCGCAGCACCTGCGAGCGGCTCGGGTGGCGCAGCTTGGACATCGTCTTGGACTCGATCTGGCGGATGCGTTCGCGGGTCACGCCGTACACCTGGCCGATTTCGTCGAGGGTGCGGGGCTGGCCGTCGGTGAGCCCGAACCGTAGCCGCACCACGCCGGCTTCCCGCTCGGACAGTGTCTCCAGCACCGACTGCAGCTGATCCTGCAGCAAGGTGAACGAGACGGCGTCCACCGCTACTACAGCTTCGGAGTCTTCGATGAAGTCGCCGAGCTGGGAATCGCCCTCGTCACCGATCGTCTGGTCCAGTGAGATGGGCTCCCGCGCATACTGCTGGATCTCCAGCACCTTCTCCGGGGTGATGTCCATCTCCTTGGCCAGCTCTTCGGGAGTGGGCTCGCGGCCCAGATCCTGCAGCAGCTCGCGCTGGATGCGGCCCAGCTTGTTGATCACCTCGACCATGTGCACCGGGATACGGATGGTGCGGGCCTGGTCGGCCATGGCGCGGGTGATGGCCTGGCGGATCCACCAGGTCGCGTAGGTGGAGAACTTGTAGCCCTTGGTGTAGTCGAACTTCTCCACGGCCCGGATCAGGCCCAGGTTGCCCTCCTGGATCAGGTCCAGGAATGCCATGCCGCGCCCGGTGTAGCGCTTGGCCAGCGACACCACCAGACGCAGGTTCGCCTCCAGCAGATGGTTCTTGGCGCGATCGCCGTCCCGGCAGATCCACGCCATGTCGCGGCGGTACGCCACGGCCAGCTTCTCGCCCTTCTCGGCGTGCTCGGACATCTTCTGGGTGGCGTACAGGCCCGCTTCGATCCGCTTGGCCAGCTCGACTTCTTCCTCGGCGTTGAGCAGCGCAACCTTGCCGATCTGCTTGAGGTAGGCGCGCACCGAATCCGCGGAAGCGGTGAGTTCGGCGTCCTTGCGGGCCTGCCGCAGTGCTTCGGACTCTTCCTCGTCCCATACGAAATCGCCGGATGCCTTGTCCTTTTCGGACGGTTCGGGGATCTCGTCTTCTTCTTCGTCGGTGCCGGCCTTGGCGGCGCCGGCGTCGCCACCGGCCTTGCCGGCGCTCTCGGCGGCCTCGGCGCCCTCGCCGTCCCCCTCGGCCTCGTCAGCGTCGTCGTCAGCTTCGTCGGCGGCGTCGTCTTCTAGGTCCTCGAGATCGAGGTCGGCGTCTACGTCGATGTCGTCGTCACCGGGCTCGGCGTCGAGCTCGTCGTCGACGACGGCGTCGGCGTCAAGGTTGTCCCCGTCGACGGCGTCTTTCGCCCGCGCGGTCGCCGCTTTGGTCTTGCCGGCTTTGGCCGGAGCATCCTTGGCGGCGGTCGCCTTGGTGGCCCGCGCGGTGGTCTTGGTGGCCTTCTTGGCCGGGGCCGAGCCGTCGGCGGCCTTGGCCGCGGCGCGCTTGGCGGGAGCCTTGGCTGGCGTTTTGGCGGCAGCCTTGCGAGGGGCCGCCGCGGCGGCGCGCTTTACCGGCTCGTCGGTTGCCGGGCTTGCCTTGGTCGCGGCCACGTACACCCCTTCGGTCAGACGGTCGTTTCAATGTCTCTGGGCATGCGCCACCGAACGTGTCGGATATGTCGAATGTCGGCGGTGATGTACCGCGGCTATCGGCTAGGCGGCCGCCGTCGACCATTGTAACGACAAAGTCTGCATGCACCGCGCCGAGCGGGCACAAATCAACGGGTGACGTCGGTGGTCGATGCCAGCGCCGCGCCGACGATTCCGGCGGTGTTCTGCAACACCGCCGCCACCACCGGGGTCCGGTTCTCCAGTAGCGGCAGCCATTTGTCGGCTTTGCGGCTGATGCCGCCGCCGGCGATGAACAGATCCGGGCAGATCGCGTTTTCGACGGCTACCAGCACTTTCGTCACCTCGCGCGCCCAACGCTTGTAGCTCCAGTCGCGCTTGTCCTTGACCGAGGAGGCGGCCCGATGCTCAGCCTCCCGGCCGCCCACCTCGATGTGGCCGAACTCGGTGTTGGGCAGCAGCTTCCCGTTGTGCAGAATCGCCGAGCCGATGCCTGTGCCGAACGTCAACAGCACGACCACGCCGCTGTTGTCCCGCCCCGCCCCGTAGCGCACCTCGGCCAGGCCGGCCGCATCGGCGTCGTTGAGCACGGTGATGTCATGGCCGGGCAGGGCGGCACCGATCGCATCGCGCGCATTCACACCGATCCAGGACTTGTCGACATTGGCCGCCGTCCGCACCAGGCCGTCGACGACGACGCCGGGATAGGTCACCCCCAGCGGGCCGGACCACCCGAACTCGTTGACCACCGCCGCGACGGTCTTGGCGACCGAGGCCGGGGTGGCGGGTTGCGGGGTGAGCAGCTTGAACCGTTCGCCGATCAGCTGCCCGGTGTCGAGGTCGACGATGCCGCCCTTGATCCCGCTACCGCCGACGTCGACGCCGAATCCGCGGCGTTGGGGACTGGTCATGGGGTCTCCTCGGGGAGGCTGACGTGTTGGCCCACACCCTAACGGGGGCTCCGCCGCCGAGGCAGCGGAGGTAGCGGAGGCAATTGTGCTGCGATAGGGGTGTGTCGACATTCGATCAGCCCGCACAACTTCGTCTCGTGGCCGAGAGTCTGGCCGGGCAGGCTGCGCAGTTCGTGCGCCGCCGCCGCGGCGAGGTCTTCGACCAACCCCGGCCTGCGGCTGAGGCGATGCGGTCAAAGAGCACTCCGACCGACCCGGTCACGGTGGTCGACACCGACGCCGAGCGGTTGCTGCGCGACCGGCTCGCTGAGCTGCGGCCGGGGGATCCGATCCTGGGCGAGGAGGGGGGTGGTGCTGCGCCCGAGGGAGTGCCTGACGGCACCGTCACCTGGGTGTTGGACCCCATCGATGGCACGGTGAACTTCGTGTACGACATCCCGGCCTACGCGGTGTCGGTGGCGGCCCAGATCGGCGGGGTGTCGGTTGCCGGCGCGGTCGCCGACGTCGCGGGCGACCGGGTGTACTCCGCCTCGGCCGGCGGCGGGGCGCACGTGACCGACGCGCAGGGCGTCCGCGCGTTGCGGTGCACGGCGGTGCAGGAGTTGTCGATGGCGTTGCTGGGCACCGGATTCGGGTATTCAGCGGAGCGACGCGCAACGCAGGCGACGTTGCTGGCCCGGATGCTTCCGGTGGTACGTGATGTCCGCCGGATGGGTTCGGCCGCGCTGGACCTGTGCATGGTCGCCGCGGGCCGGCTGGACGCCTACTACGAGCACGGACTCAACGTGTGGGACTGCGCCGCCGGCGCGCTGATCGCGGCCGAGGCGGGCGCATGGGTGCGGCTGCCGCCACCGGGTTCACCGGCCGGTTCGGTGGTGGCCGCCGCCGCTCCCGGCATCGCCGACGAATTCCTCGCCGTGCTGGAAGGCTTCGGCGGGTTGCAGCCGCTGGCGCGTTGAGCCGTCAGCAGATCGCCGAGTGGATTTTGGTGAGCAGCGCGGAGTCGGCGGGTTCGGTGGCGTCGGGGCGCAGACCCGCCAGCACCGCGTTGATGTCGTCGCTGTGGGCCAGCGCGGTGAAGTCGGTGCCCAGCGACAGGTCGACGGAATCGTCGGTGCGGTTGTCGCGGAACAGCTCGGCGCACGGTGCGACCAGCCACACCGCGGCGGCGCCGGCCTGGCCTGCCGGCCCGAAGCGGATCTGACCTTGGCAGTCCAGCTTGGCGTTGGCGTAGAGCGGGTCGTTGGCGGCGGTGGGCTGGGCGAACCCCAGATCACGCATCGTGTCGGCGACCTCGCCGGCCTGCCCGGCCCGGCCGCTGGCGTTGAGCACGCGGACCTTGGTGCCCGACAGCAGAGCCGGCGCGACATCGGTCATCTCGGAGCGGGGCACGGGGGTGCCTAGCGCGGGTTGGCCGGGCTCCGGCGGTGCGGGCGGCGGGTTGCACGCCTCGGCCTCGGCGACGTCGGGCGGGCGGGTCAGCGCGATCGTCCACGCCACGCCCGTTGCCACCACCAGCGCCACCAGCAGATAGATGGCCGGCCGGGGGTTGCGCCGTCGAAACGGCCGACCGTGTCGGTCGAACGCGGTGCCCTCGGTGATCTGTGAAACCACAAACGCACTCTAGTGGCGATCGCAAGCGCGGTGGTGCCGGGCGCGGCGGGTCGCCACCGTTGGGTGTGGGCGATCGCAAGCGCGGTGGTGCCGGGCGCGGCGGGTCGCCACCGTTGGGTGTGGGCGATCGCAAGCGCGGTGGTGCCGGGCGCGGCGGGTCGCCACAAGGTGCTTCGGACCGTGGCGACAATGACCGTCCACCACGGTCAATCCCGTAATGTGATGTAAATCACACATGAACTGGGACTCATCTGGGCACGAATTGTTTGGCGGAAGCGTTCGACGCTGGTACAAAGCAGTGCTTGCGGGGATACCGGGGGAGTGAGGGGAAGAGTTCCGATGGCAACCGACTACGACGCTCCACGGCGCAGTGAAACCGACGAGGTTTCCGAGGATTCGCTGGAGGAGCTCAAAGCGCGGCGGAACGAAGCACAGTCTGCGGTTGTGGACGTCGACGAATCCGATTCCGCCGAGTCCTTCGAGCTGCCAGGTGCCGACCTGTCCGGCGAAGAGCTGTCCGTACGCGTGGTTCCGAAGCAGGCCGACGAGTTCACCTGCTCATGTTGCTTCCTGGTGCAGCACCGCAGCCGGCTCGCCAGCGAGAAAAACGGTGTGATGATCTGCACCGACTGCGCGGCCTGAGGGCGGCTCAGCTCGACAGCGCCGCCAGCACCCGCCGCGGGTCGCGGCAGCTCACCAGCCAGTACGGCGTCGGGTCCTCGGGGTCGTCGAGAATGAGCAAGACCATCGGTCCGACCCAGGCGCGGTGCACCACATAGGCCGCCGGGTCGAGCTGGCGCCCCAACGCCGCAGATTTCGCCGTGCGGGGCACTTCCGCGGAACGCGCGATGACGCCCACCGGGAGATGCGCCTGGCCGGCCCACAGCTCGACCTGACCGCCGGTGTCGGTCACCCGGACCTCGACCCGCCCCAACCACAGCAGTGTGGCGACCACGACCCCGAACAGCACAATGAACGGCAGCCAGTCGGGCAGGCTGCGCACTCCCAGGTTGACTTCGTAGGCCAGCACCGCGGCGGGAACGAAGCCGAGGGGCCACCACCACCACGGAACCCACAGCCGCTCGCGATATCTCACGCTTTGCGCGGTGACGCGTGAACCCGACACGCGGCTCAGAGTAGTCTGTGCCCTCGTGTCGACCAGTCTGGCGGTGGTTCGCCTTGACCCCGATCTGCCGCTGCCGTGCCGAGCCCACGACGGCGATGCCGGCGTCGATCTCTACAGCAGCCAAGACGTGGAACTGTTGCCCGGTCAGCGGGCCCTGGTACCCACCGGAATCGCGGTGGCCATCCCGCACGGAATGGTGGGATTGGTGCATCCCCGTTCGGGTTTGGCTGCGCGGGTAGGCCTTTCGATCGTCAACAGCCCCGGTACCATCGATGCTGGTTATCGTGGAGAGATCAAGGTTTCGCTGATCAATCTGGATCCGAGCACGCCGATCGTCGTGCATCGCGGCGACCGGATCGCTCAGCTGCTGGTGCAGCGGGTCGAGTTGCCCCAGTTGGTGGAGGTGACGTCATTCGACGAGGCGGGGCTGGCTGACACAACCCGTGGCGACGGCGGCCACGGTTCCTCCGGCGGACACGCGAGTTTGTGAGGTGTGTGGTCATGGCATTCGGTAAGCGTAAAGAGACGGACGACAACGGGGCTGCGCAGCAGTCTGCCGCTGACCCCGACGAGGTCGACATGCTCGACGACGAGTCCGACGAGCTTGACGACTCGGAGTCGGACGGTCCGTTCGACATCGACGATTTCGACGACCCGGCGGCGGCCGAGGAGGCTCGCCTGGACCTGGGTTCGGTGCTGATTCCGCTGCCCGCGGACGGTCAGGTGCAGGTCGAGCTCACCAACGCCGGTGTGCCCAGCGCGGTCTGGGTGGTCACCCCCAACGGCCGCTTCACGATCGCCGCGTACGCGGCTCCGAAGTCGGCCGGTCTGTGGCGCGAGGTGGCCGGCGAGCTTGCCGAGTCGCTACGCCAAGACAAGGCGCAGGTCAGCATCGTCGATGGGCCCTGGGGTCGGGAAGTGTTGGGTACCGCTACCGGGGCGGTACGTTTCATCGGCGTGGACGGCTATCGCTGGATGGTTCGTTGCGTGGTCAACGGGCCGCACGAGACGCTGGAGGCGTTGACCGCCCAGGCGCGTACCGCGCTGGCGGACACGGTGGTGCGCCGCGGTGACACCCCGATGCCGGTGCGCACCCCGTTGCCGGTTCAGTTGCCCCAGGCGATGGCCGAGCAGCTGCGACAGGCGGTCGCCCAGCAGTCGGGCGAGCAGCCGCCGTCGCCGGAGACGCCTGCGCCGGAGGCCCGGCGCAGCGCGCAGGGCTCGGCGATGCAGCAGCTGCGCACCACCACCGGGGGCTAGCGGCGATCTGCCGGCCAGCCGCCCTGGATGGCGTCCTGCAGCGCGGACAGGCAGGCGGTGCCCAGCACCGTCGGATCGGCGCCCAACTCGTCGAGCGTCACGGTGCGCAGCGCCCCGCGCGGGGCGGCGGCCGCCCATTCGGCGCCGACGGTCAGCGGGTGGATCGCGTCGTCGGTGGCCGAGGTCACACCCAGCGGTACGGGCAGCCGCTCCAGCTCAGACCGCCGCGGCGAGCGGTAGCGCGCGGCGGCTTCCAGGGCGTCGGGCAGATGCGGCCACTGACCCGTCCACGAGCGGGTGAGTTCGTCCGCCAGCCATGGCGGGCTCGACGCCCGCATCTGGGCGACGGTGGCCTGCAAACCCTCGCGACGCAGCTCAGAAGCTGTGTAGCTGGCCGCCTGGGCGGCCGGTGCGGTGTCCGGAGCGCCGGTCCAGGCCGGCAGGGCGGCCAGCACCGCCACCGTGCGCTCGGGGTGGTTCAGCGCCCAGGCAGCTGCGACGGCGGCCCCGATCGACACCCCGCCGACCAGGATCGGGCCGCCGCCGGCCGCCTCGTCCAGGGCGGCCAGATAGCCGTCGATCAAGCATTCTGGGTGCGGTGCCGGGGCCACCAGAGTGGCGCCGACGGCACGCAGCGGCTGGGAAAATGCCCGGTAGACGTAGTCGTCGTCGGACCCGGTGCCGGGCAGCAGGACGGCGGTGACGTCGTGGAGATCGACAACCATCCCATGATCGTGCCTGCCGCGTGGCATTCGCGAACCAACAGGTCTACGGTGGCGTAGGCACACAACGTAGTGGCTTCCGCCGAGGGCCTTCCTGGGTGGAATAGCTGAAGTATCAGGAGAGGCCATGGCTACGGCCGAAGGTTATCTGCGCCGGCTCACGCGACGGTTGACGGAGGACCCAGAGCTACGCGACGTTGAGCAGCTGTCCGATGAAGCGGCCAACACCGGAGCGCAGCGCGCGATCGACTGTGAACGTGGCCAGGAGGTCACCATGGTCGGGATGCTGCGCAGTGTGGAAGCCAACGCCAAGGGGTGTGGCTGCAGTGTCCGCGCCGAGCTGTTCGATGGCACCGACACCGTCACCCTGGTGTGGCTGGGGCAGCGACGCATACCCGGTATCGACTCCGGGCGCACCCTGCGGGTGCACGGTCGGCTGGGCAAGCTGGAGAACGGCGGCAAGGCGATCTACAACCCGCACTACGAACTTCAGCAGTGAGCGTCGCGCAGACCGACGATCGCACCGGTTCCGAGCGCCTGCTGGCGCAAATGGGCGGCCTCAGCGGGCTGGTGTACTCCTCGTTGCCGGTGCTGATCTTCGTTCCGGTGTCCAGCGTGTACGGGTTACTGCCCGCGATCGCGTCGGCGCTGGGTGTGGCGGCGCTGATCCTGCTGTGGCGGTTGATTCGCCGGGATTCCGTGCAGCCGGCCGTTTCCGGCTTCTTCGGGGTCGCCCTCTGCGCACTGATCGCCTACCTGCTGGGGCAGTCCAAAGGGTATTTCCTGCTCGGGATCTGGACCTCGCTGCTGTGGGCGGCGGTGTTCCTGGTCTCGGTGCTGATCCGCCGTCCGGTGGTCGGGTATCTGTGGAGCTGGATGGGTGGGCACGACCTGGGATGGCGGGCGGTGCGTCGCGCCGTCTACGCCTTCGACCTGGCGACCGTGACCTGGGTGCTGGTGTTCGTCTCCCGGTTCCTGGTGCAACGCGGTCTGTATGACACCGGCCACATCGGCTGGCTGGCGGTGACCCGCATCGCGATGGGCTGGCCGCTGACCGGGATTGCCGCAGTGGTCACCTGGTTTGCGGTCCGGGCCGCGAAACGCGCCATCAGCGCTTCGGTAACCCCAACCCCATAGGCGTCGGGGCAATCCCGACGTGCTGGTCGCAATCGCGACGCGATCGAGCGCGGTGCTCAGCGCGGCGGCAGCAGCAGATTGCGCAGCTCGGCTTCGGACTCCGGGGCGGCCACGAACAACAATTCGTCGCCGCCCTCCAGCGGTTCGTCGGCCTGCGGCACGATGACCCGCTGCCCGCGCAGGATCGTCACCAGCGCGGCATCGCGCGGCAGCTGTAGCTTGCGCAGAGGTTTCCCGCCCCACGGTGTGTCGTCGGGCAGCGTGAGCTCCAGCAGGTTCGCCTGACCCTTGCGGAACTCCATCAGCTGCACCAGGTCACCGACCGCGACCGCCTCCTCCACCAGCGACGCCAGCATCCGCGGCGTGGACACCGCGACGTCCACCCCCCAGGACTCGGTGAACAGCCATTCGTTACGGGGGTCGTTGACCCGGGCCACCACCCGCGGCACCGCGAACTCGGTCTTGGCCAGCAGGGACAGCACGACGTTGGCCTTGTCGTCGCCGGTGGCGGCGATCACCACATCGAAGTCTTCCAGGTGCATCGACTCCAGCAGGGTCAGCTCGCAGGCGTCACCCAAATGCCAGTGCGCCTCGGCGATGGCGTCGACCTCGACGTGCTCGCTGTTGCGTTCGATCAGGCTCACCTGGTGGCCGCTCTCGATCAGCTCCCGGGCGATGGATCGGCCGACTGCGCCGGCCCCCGCGATAGCGACCTTCATCCGCGCCGCTCCTTATCGCCGGCTGCGCCGGTCTCTTCGTGGCCGGCGGTCACGCGCCCAGATCCTCGCTGGGCGGCAGCGCGGCGATGGCGATCGCTTCGGCCGCCCGGCCGGCCACCGCGGCGACGTACACCTGGTCGCTGGCCTGCAGCACGGTCTTGGGCTCCGGCAGCACTCCGGCGCCGAATCGGATCAGAAACGCCACCCGGGCGCCGGTCGCCGCCTCGAGGTCGGTCACCTTTTGCCCGACCCAGTCCTCATGCAGGATGACCTCGACGACGGCGACGGTGCCGGTGGGATCGCGCCATTTGGTGGTTTCGGTCTCCCGCGTCAGGGCGTTGAGCAGTCGGTCGGTGGTCCACGGCACGGTGGCCACCGTCGGGATCCCCAGCCGCTCATAGACCGCGGCACGTTTGGCGTCGTAGATCCGGGCGACCACGCGGCCCACCCCGAACGTTTCGCGGGCCAGCCTGGCCGAGATGATGTTGGAGTTGTCACCGGAGGACACCGCCGCGAACGCCCCGGCGTCCTCGATGCCGGCCCGCAGCAGCACGTCACGGTCGAATCCCATGCCCAGCACCCGGCTGCCGTTGAACTCCGGGCCCAGCCGGTTGAACGCCGTGCTGTCTCGGTCGATGATCGCGACCTCGTGGCCGATCCGCGACAGGCCGTCGGCCAGGGAAGCGCCCACCCGACCGCACCCCATCACTACTACCCGCACCTGGAGATCCTTTCGGCTGGATCGTGCTCACACTAGGTGGACGCCTTCGAACGCCACGTCGGTATCGGTGAACGCTACCGCCAACGCCCGGTGGGCTTACTCTTGGCTCTCGTGTCCAAACTTTCGACCGCCGCGCGCCGACTGCTGCTTGGCAGGCCATTCCGCAGCGACCGACTGAGCCACACCCTGCTGCCCAAACGCATCGCCCTGCCGGTATTCGCCTCGGACGCGCTGTCCTCGGTGGCCTACGGCCCCGAAGAGGTGTTCCTGGTGCTCTCGGTGGCCGGCATCGCCGCCTACCGGATGACCCCGTGGGTGGGCCTGGCGGTGGCTGTGGTGTTGATCACGGTGGTGGCCAGCTACCGGCAGAACGTGCACGCGTATCCGTCCGGCGGCGGCGACTACGAAGTGGTGACCACCAACCTCGGCGGCACCGCGGGCCTGACCGTCGCCAGTGCGCTGATGGTGGACTATGTGCTGACCGTGGCGGTGTCGATCTCGTCGGGCATCGCCAATATCGGCTCGGCGGTGCCCTACATCGCCCAGCACAAGGTGGCGTTCGCGGTCGGCACCGTGGTGTTGATCGCGGCAGCGAACCTGCGTGGGATCCGGGAGTCCGGAACCGCATTCGCCTTCCCGACCTACGCGTTCATGATCGGCATGTACATCATGCTGGGCTGGGGGCTCTTCCAGATCTATGTGCTGGGCCACCCGCTGCAGGCTGAGTCGGCCTCCTTCAAGATCCATTCCGCGCACGGCGAGATCGCCGGTTTCGCGTTGGTGTTCCTGGTCGCGCGGTCGTTCTCCTCGGGCTGTGCGGCGCTGACCGGCGTGGAGGCGATCAGCAACGGGGTGCCGGCGTTCCGCAAACCCAAGTCGAAGAACGCGGCCACCACGCTGCTGATGCTCGGCGGGATCGCGGTGACGCTGCTGCTGGGCATCATCATGCTGGCGCAGAAGACCGGGGTGAAGATCGCCAACCGGCCGGCCGAGCAACTGATCGGTGCGCCGCCGGACTATGAGCAGAAGACGATCCTGGCGCAACTGGCCGAAGCCGTGTTCCGCGGATTTCCGCTCGGCTTGTGGATCATCGCCGGTGTCACCGCGCTGATCCTGGCGTTGGCGGCCAACACCGCGTTCAACGGATTCCCGGTGCTGGGATCGATCCTGGCCCAGGACTCCTACCTGCCCCGCCAACTGCACACCCGAGGTGGCCGGCTGGCGTTCTCCAACGGCATCGTGTTCCTGGCGGCGGTCGCGATCGCCTTCATCGTGGCGTTCGGCGCCGAGGTGACCGCGCTGATCCAGCTGTACATCGTCGGGGTATTCGTTTCGTTCACACTCAGCCAGATCGGCATGGTCCGGCACTGGAACCGGTTGTTGCGCAGCGAAACCGATGCCGCGGCGCGGCGCACGATGATCCGCTCCCGGATGGTCAACACCCTCGGGTTCGTCATGACCGGGACGGTGCTGGTCGTGGTGGTGATCACGAAATTCGCCGCCGGCGCGTGGATCGCGATCGTGGCGATGTCGATCCTGTTCGCGTTGATGAAGATGATCCGCCGGCACTATGAGGCGGTGAATCGCGAACTGGCTGAGCAGGAGGCCGAGAACGAGGACCAGACGGTACTGCCCAGCCGAAACCACGCGCTGGTCCTGGTTTCCAAGCTGCATCTGCCGACCCAGCGCGCGCTGGCCTATGCTCGCGCCACCCGGCCCGATGTGCTGGAGGCGGTCACCGTCAGTGTTGATGACGCGGAAACCCGGGCGCTGGTCCACAAGTGGCAGGACAGCGATATCAGCGTCCCACTCAAGGTCATCGCCTCTCCGTACCGTGAGATCACCCGTCCGGTGCTCGATTACGTCAAGCGGGTCAGTAAGGAGTCGCCCCGCACGGTGGTGACGGTGTTCATCCCCGAGTACGTGGTCGGCCACTGGTGGGAACACGTGCTGCACAACCAGAGCGCGCTCCGACTCAAAGGCCGGTTGTTGTTCATGCCGGGTGTGATGGTGACTTCGGTTCCCTGGCAGCTCAATTCGTCGGAACGTCGCAAAACGCTGCAGCCGCATGTGGTCGCCGGCGACACGCGGCGAGGTTTCACGGACGGGGCGCAGTGACCTCGGACGTTTCGGAGGAACTGACGCTGACCGCCGGTGCCCCGGCCAACGGCGGAAGTTGCGTGGCCCGCCACGACGGGCGGGTGGTCTTCGTGCGGTACGCGTTGCCCGGCGAGCGGGTCCGCGTCCGCATCACCGCGCAGCGCGACGCGTATTGGCATGGCGAGGCGATTGAGGTGCTCGAACCGTCACCGAACCGGGTGGCGTCGCTGTGCCCGATCGCCGGGGCGAACGGCGCCGGGTGCTGCGATCTGGCGTTCGCCGAGCCGGCGGCGGTGCGGGGGATGAAAGCCGAAGTGGTGGCCGGTCAGCTGGCGCGGCTCGGTGGACATCAATGGCAGGGCGAGGCGGAGTCGCTGGGGGAACCCACCGGGTGGCGAACCCGGGTCCGGCTGGACGTCGGCGCCGACGGGCGCGCCGGTTTTCACCGCTACCACAGTGACGAGCTGGTCACCGATCTGCGCTGCGGGCAGGTGCCCGGCGGGATGCTGGACGGCCTGCCGGCTGACGGCCGACCCGGTGATCAGCTACATGTGATCGTCGACGACACCGGGACGCGGCACGTGGTCAGCACCGGCCGGGGACGCCGTCCGGAGGTGGTGACCGGGGACTACCACGGCGTGCAGCGGGTAGGCGGGCGGAGCTGGCAGCTGCCGGTGACGGCGTTTTGGCAGGCACACCGCGATGCCGCGGGCGTGTACAGCGCCCTGGTCGCGGACTGGGCCCAGGCTGGCGCCGGTACCACCGCGTGGGACCTCTACGGCGGCGCCGGGGTGTTCGCCGCCGCGCTGGGCGAAGCGGTGGGGGAGTCGGGCCGGGTGCTCAGTGTCGACACCTCACGAGCGGCGTCGGGGGCTGCGCGGGCCGCGCTCGCCGACCTGCCGCAGGTGCGGGTGGTGACCGACTCGGTGCGCCGGGCGTTGGCCGCACAACGCGGTGCCGCCGATGTCGCCGTGCTGGACCCGCCGCGCACCGGGGCCGGGCGTGAGGTGATCGACCTGCTGGCGGCCGCCGGGGTACCTCGGGTGGTGCACATCGGTTGTGAGGCAGCGTCGTTCGCCCGTGACGTCGGTCTGTACCAACGGCACGGCTACACCGTGGCGCAGATCCGGGCGTTCGATGCGTTCCCACTCACCCATCACGTGGAGTGTGTGGCGCTACTGACCCGGTGAGCGCTGCTGCCAGCGCTCCAGCAGGGCCGGGATCTCGGCGAGCAAAAACGCGTAGAAATCGCGCATCTGGGTGAGTCGGTGGTGGGCCGCGCTGTCGGTGCCGGTGGCTGCGATACCGGTCGCGGCGGCGTCCTGCATGGCTGCGATCGTCACGTTTTGGCTGGTGAACAGCACCGCCCAGGCATCGTCGCGCAACCGATAATGATCGCGCCGGCTGGCCGGTACGGCAACGCGCTCGGCCAGCCCGACCGCGGTGAGCATCTTCAGCGCTCCGGAGATCGCTCCCGCACTGGCCTGCAGTCGCTCAGCCAGCTCGCCCATCGTCATGGTGGGCTGCTCGGTGAACAGCAGCGCGGTCAGCACCCGCGCGGTCATCCGTTGCAAGCCCAGACCGGTCAGGGTCAGCGCGAGCTGTTCGGCAACGTCGTGTACCTCGGAGGTCTGTGCCACGGAGAACCTATCTTCAATAATTTCTGAAACTTCAGTATAGTCGACGGAGTGATCAGTCGGAGTGAGATTACGCCTGCGGCGGCAGCGTCACCCGTCGGCGACGAGGTGATCCGGGTCCGCGGGCTTAGCTACCGCTATCCGAGCGCGGACCGACCTGCCATCCGCGGCATGGACTTCTCGGTCGGGCGCGGAGAGATCTTCGGGTTTCTGGGACCCAGCGGCGCCGGCAAATCGACGACCCAGCGGCTTCTCATCGGCTTGCTGCGCGGTCACGGCGGACATGCTGAGGTCTGGGGCGCGGAACCGCTGGCCTGGGGGTCGGACTACTACCAGCGCATCGGGGTCTCTTTCGAGCTGCCCAACCACTACCTGAAACTCACCGGCCGCGAGAATCTGCGGTTCTTCGCGTCGCTGTATCGCGGTCCGACCATCGATCCGATGGTGCTGCTGGATGCCGTCGGTCTCGCCGAGCACGCCGACGTGCGGGTGGGCAACTACTCCAAGGGCATGCAGATGCGGCTGACATTCGCCCGGGCACTGATCCACGATCCGGAGTTGATCTTCCTTGACGAACCCACCTCCGGGTTGGACCCCGTCAACGCCCGCAGGGTCAAGGACATGGTGCTGCAGCTGAAGGCGCGTGGCCGCACCATTTTCCTCACCACCCACGACATGGGCACCGCCGAGGAGTTGTGTGACCGTGTTGCGTTCGTCGTCGACGGGGCGATCGTCGCGTTGGACACGCCCGCCGAGCTGAAGATCGCCCGCAGCCAGCGGCTGGTTCGGGTGACGTATCGGGGTGACCCCGGCGGCTTGGCGACCGCTGAGTTCCCGATGGAAACCCTCGCCGATGACCCGGCGTTTCACACCCTGCTGCGTGACCATCACGTGGAGACCATCCACAGCCGGGAAGCCAGCCTCGACGACGTCTTCGTCGAGGTCACCGGACGGCGACTGACGTGACCCGGCTGGCCGGCGCGCTGCGCCTGGAGCTCACGCTGCAGGTGCGGCAGAAGTTTCTGCATGCCGCGGTGTTCTCCGGGCTGATCTGGCTGGCGGTGCTGTTGCCGATGCCGGTGCGCCTGCGCCCGGTTGCCGAGCCGTATGTCCTGCTCGGTGACACCGCGATCATCGGGTTCTTCTTCATCGCGGGCACGGTGTTCTTCGAAAAGCAGGACCGTACGCTGTCGGCCATCATCGCCACACCGCTGCGGTTCGCCGAGTATCTAGCCGCGAAACTGACTCTCCTGGTGGGGGTTTCAGTGTGCATCGCGTTCGTGGTGGCCGGCAGCAGCATCACCAGCGGCATCGGCTATCACCCGGTGCCGCTGCTGGCCGGGGTGCTGCTGGCGACGCTGGTGATGCTGCTGGTCGGATTCACCACCTCGCTGCCGTTCGCCTCGATCAGCGACTGGTTCTTGGCGGCGACGGTGCCGCTGGCCGTGATGTCGCTGCCGATGCTGAACTACGCCGGGATATGGCCGACTCCGTTCTGCTACCTGATCCCGACCCAGGGCCCGTTGCTGCTGTTCGGGGCGGCGTTCGATCAGGTGGACCTGGCGCCGTGGCAGGCGTGGTACGCGCTGATCTACCCGACGGTCTGCATCGCCGGGTTGTGCTGGGCGGCCAGGGCACTGTTCGACCGCTACATCATCGAGAGGCCGTCGTGATCGCCCACGCGCGCGCACTGGCGGCGTTCGGCCGCAACGATGTGCGCGGCACCTACCGGGACCCGCTGCTGGTGATGATCGTGTTCGCGCCGGTCATCTGGACCACCGGTGTGGCGGTGCTGACGCCGCGGTTCACCAGCATGCTCGCCGAGCGCTACGCCTTCGACCTGGTGCCCTATTACCCGCTGGTGCTGACGGCGTTCCTGTTGCTGACGTCGATCATCATCGCCGGAGGTCTGGCCGCCTTCCTGGTGCTCGACGAGGTCGACGCCGGTACGCTGGCCGCGCTGCGGGTCACCCCGGTCCCGATGTCGGTGTTCTTCGCCTACCGGGCGGGCACCGTGATGGTGGTGACGACCAGCTACGTGACCGCCACCATGACGTTCAGCGGAATCCTGCGGCCGGGCCTGGTGGTGTCGCTGATCCCGATCGGGCTGCTCGCCGGGCTGTCGGCGGTGGTGACGCTGTTGCTGATTGTGGCCATGGCCAACAACAAGATTCAGGGTTTGGCGGCATTGCGCGGCCTCGGCATGCTCATCGCCGGGCTGCCGTGTTTGCCGTGGTTCATCGACTCGACGTGGAGCCTGGCGTTCGGGGTGCTGCCGCCTTACTGGGCCGCCAAGGCATTCTGGGTGGCCAGCGCCCACGGCACCTGGTGGCCGTATCTGGTCGGCGGTGTGCTGTACAACCTGGCGCTGGTGTGGCCACTGTTCCGGCGCTTCCACGCCAAGAACACCTAGCCGACGTTCATTTTGCGGCTATGGCGCAAAAAGTCGGGTGAACTGCGCCGTGGACGCAGGATCAACGCATCAGGTGCGCAGCTACCAGTTCCACACCGACATATCGCCACGCGGGTAGCCGGCGCAGTTCTCCGTCGACTTGGCGACCACGCCCTTGTTGTTGAAGAAGAGCTTGGCGTGGTTGGGCCACTGCGTGGTGAGCGGTTCCGGCGGGTAGTGCGTGGCCATCTCCTCGGAGTAGGCCCGCCGGTCAGCCGAGGACAGCGAGTAGAACCAGTGCATCTTGTCCTGGGTGGCCTGCTGGATCTCCGGCGAGTGGTTGTTGTAGTCGATCATGTAGCGCTCGTAGTACACCGGCGAGGTGTCGCGGGTGGCGGCCATGATCTGCTCGGCGTCGCAGGTGGTGGCGATCATCCGGCGCGGGATCGGGTAGTCGTCGGTCGAATCGGCCGAGGCGGGGCCGGGCAGTGCCACCGCGGCGGCGCCGAGGGCGGCCAGCACAGCGCCGGCGCGCAGAACAGGGGTTGTGCGAAGCCGCATCATGTTAGACACCTTAACTTATTTTCGGACGGGCGGCGAGGCCGCGTCAGCCCAGCACGAAGTACCGCAACCACAGGTACAGCGCCGCGCATGCCACCGAGACGGTCGTCACCACCGCGCCCTTGCGGGTGAATTCCCAAAACGAGATGGGGTTGTCGGCGCGGCGCGCGATGCCGAGCATCACGACGTTGGCGCTGGCGCCGACCGCGGTCAGGTTGCCGCCAAAGTCGGCGCCCAAAGCCAGCGCCCACCACAGCGGATCGGAGTGCTCGGGCAGCGATGCCGCCAGGCCGCCGACGATCGGCGTCATGGTGGCGACGTAGGGGATGTTGTCGATGATGCCCGACACCGGCGCGGAGACCCCCAGGATGAGCATGGTGGTCAGCAGGGCGTTGCCACCGGTGGCGCCGGTCGCCAGCCGGGCCAGGTCACCGATCACCCCGGTCTTGACCAGGGCGCCGACCATCACGAACAAGCCGGCGAAGAACAGCAACGTCTCCCACTCGACGCCGGCCAGGTAATCGGAGCGGTCCAGCCCGGAGATCAGCACCAGCACCCCGGCGCCCAGCAGCGCCGTCAGGGATGGCTCGAGATGCAGCGGTCCGTGGGCGATGAACGCCGTGAACACGGCTGCCAGCACCACGCCGCATTTGATCAGCAGCCGCGGATCGCGGATGGCTTCGCGCTCCTGCAGCGACATCACCTCGGCGATTCGTTCCGCGTCCACCGTGAGCGACCCGGGAAACAGTCGGGGCAGCAGGGCCACGAACACCACGATGACGATCAGCACGATCGGCGTCATGTGCAGCAGAAAGGCATTGAAGGTCAACCCGGAGCGGCTGGCGATGATCATGTTGGGCGGGTCGCCGACCAGGGTCGCGGCACCGCCGATGTTGGACGCGAAGACCTCTGCCATCAGCAACGGTGCCGGGGCGATCTCCAAACGGTCGCAGACCAGCAGGGTGACCGGGGCCACCAGCAGCACGGTGGTGACGTTGTCCAGCAGCGCGGACGCGACGGCGGTCACCAGGACCAGCAGGATCATGATCCGCAGCGCCGAACCGCCTGCGCGTTTGGCGGCCCAGATCGCGATGTATTCGAAAACTCCGGTCTGGCGCAACACACCGACGATGACCATCATGCCCAGCAGCAGGAAGATGACGTCCCAGTCGATGCCGGTGTCGTGGGAGTAGAACACGTCGCCGGACTGCATGACGGGCAGGGTGATGACGACTCCGGCACCCGCCAGCGCCACCAGCGTCTTGTTGAGCCGATCGCTGGCGATCAGGACGTAGGCCACGACGAACGCCGCGATTGCAAGGACGGTCATCGGCGGGTGCTCACGGGATACTCCTGGTCATAGAACATGTCACGCCGACCCGGCTTCCCGGCACACCGGTTGTCACGCTATCAGCCGCGGCTACGGCTTCACCGCCGCGGCCAGCAGCCGCGACGCGGTGATCACCCCGTGCAGAGCGCCGTCTTTCACCACGGCCAGCAGCGGGCTGCGGAACCGGGCCATGGTGGCGGCGACCTCGATGATGGTGTCGTCGGCTTGGGCCGGCGGCACATTGTGCAGATGTTCGGGCAGCACGTCGCGCACCGTTTTGCCGCGTAGCTTATCGGCCGCCCGGTCGGCCATCGACTCGTTGAGGACACCGGCCAGCGACGGATCGTCGATCACGTAGCCGGGCACGATGAACCGCACCACCTGGGAGGCCGGCAGTACCGCGTAGGGTTTGCCGGCGCTGTCGGTCACCACGATCCCGGGCAGCTGGTGCTCGGCGAGCAGCCGGGCGGCGGCCAGCGCATCAGAGTCGATACTCACCACCGGGAAGTCCTCGGCGATCTCGTCGGCGTGCATGGTGTGACCATACGTCGTGCGTAGACTGGTCGAATGCTTGAACAGATCCGCGGGCCTGCCGATCTGCAGCACTTGTCGCAGGCGCAGCTCACCGATCTGGCGTATGAGATTCGGCAGTTCCTGATCCACAAGGTCGCCGCCACCGGCGGGCACCTGGGTCCCAATCTTGGTGTGGTCGAGCTGACACTGGCGCTGCACCGGGTGTTCGACTCGCCGCACGATCCGATCATCTTCGACACCGGCCATCAGGCCTACGTGCACAAGATGTTGACCGGCCGGTGTGCCGACTTCGACAGCCTGCGGAAGAAGGGCGGCCTGTCGGGCTACCCGTCGCGCGCCGAGAGTGAACACGACTGGGTGGAGTCCAGCCACGCCAGCGCGGCGCTGTCGTACGCCGACGGACTGGCCAAGGCCTTCGAGCTGACCGGGCACCGCAACCGGCACGTAGTAGCGGTCGTCGGTGACGGTGCGCTGACCGGCGGCATGTGCTGGGAGGCATTGAACAACATTGCCGCAGGCAACCGGCCGGTGGTGATCGTCGTCAACGACAACGGCCGCAGCTACGCCCCGACCATCGGCGGATTCGCCGAGCATCTGGCCGCATTGCGGCTGACACCCGGCTACGAGCGTTTCCTGGACGAGAGCCGCCGGATGATCCGCGGCATCCCGGTGTTCGGAGAGTTGCTCTACCACGCTGTGCACAGCCTTAAGGCCGGGGTGAAGGACGCGGTGTCCCCTCAGCTGATGTTCACCGACCTCGGGCTGAAATACGTCGGCCCGGTCGACGGCCACGACGAACATGCCGTGGAGGCCGCGCTGCACCACGCCCGCGGCTTCGGCGGTCCGGTGATCGTGCACGTCGTCACCCGCAAGGGGATGGGGTATGGCCCGGCCGAGAACGACGAAGCCGAGCAGATGCACTCCACCGCACCGATCGACCCGGTGACCGGGCGGGCCACCACGGTGTCCGGTCCGGGCTGGACCGGGGCGTTTTCCGACGCGCTGATCGAATACGGCACCAAACGCCGCGACGTGGTGGCGATTACCGCGGCGATGCCGGGCCCGACCGGGCTGACACCGTTCGGGCAGCACTTCGGCGACCGGCTGTTCGACGTCGGCATCGCCGAACAGCACGCGTTGACGTCGGCCGCCGGACTGGCGATGGGCGGCCTGCACCCGGTGGTGGCGATCTACTCGACCTTCCTCAACCGCGCCTTCGACCAGGTGATGATGGACGTCGCCCTGCACCGGCTGCCGGTAACCCTGGTGCTGGACCGGGCCGGGATCACCGGCAACGACGGCGCCAGCCACAACGGCATGTGGGACCTGTCGATGCTGGGCATCGTCCCGGGTATGCGGGTGGCGGCTCCCCGCGACGGTGCACGGCTGCATGAGGAGCTGGGTGAGGCGCTCGACGTCAACGACGGCCCGACCGCGATCCGGTTCCCTAAAGGCAGTGTCGGAAAAGATATTCCCGCTGTTGAGCGGCGCGGTGGGGTGGACGTGCTCGCGGCGCCCGCCGACGGCCTGAGTCATGACGTACTGCTGGTAGCGGTCGGGCCCTTTGCGGCGATGGCCCTGGCGGTGGCGGGGCGTCTGCATAACCAGGGCATCGGGGTGACGGTGATCGACCCGCGCTGGGTGCTGCCGGTGCCCGCCGCCGTGCATGAGCTGGCAGTCGCGCACAAGCTCGTTGTCACCGTGGAGGACAACGGCGTGAGCGGCGGTGTGGGCTCGGCGGTATCGGCGGCGTTGCGGGCCGACGAGATCGATGTCCCATGCCGCGATGTCGGAGTGCCGCAGCGGTTCTACGACCACGCCTCTCGCGACGAAGTGCTTGGCGAGGTGGGCTTGACTGAGCAGGACGTTGCCCGCCAGATCACCGGCTGGGTGGCTGCGCTGGGCAGCAGCGCCGCTGAGACCCAGATCAGCGAACGCCTCGACTAGCGGCGCCGAGCAGACGCAAATAGGCCGTGTGACCCGGTTACCAGGGA
>NZ_JCALCW010000027.1:0-74260 GCF_059812545.1 Mycobacterium sp. NGS50 | reverse complement strand
TGAATTTCAAAAACACCCCGATCCCGGGGCCATACATCAATTCAGACGTCTATTTCAGTGGCACGGGACTACACCTCGACGGCGAGGTTCACGCAGTCATAGGCGGGGCTGCAGGTCTCGGGCGGGGAGTATTCGGTCGCCGGCCGGTGCAGCACCGCACGGGTGGGGCTGACCGTCAACGGATCGAGGTCCTGGGCCAGACCGTCCACAATCAGCGAATAGCCGCCCGCCACCTGCGGCGGCCACAACACGGTGACCTCGCGGTGGGCTTCCAGGTTCGTGCGGGTATGCCGGCCGATCGCCCCGACCCGCAGCAGGCCGTCGCTGAGCACCGGTTCGACGGCCGCGGTATGGGTGCGGTAGTCGTCGCCGACGCTGATGACATAGGCGATTCCGAAGTCCCGAAGGGTGTCGGCGAGCCGGTCCAGATCCACCTTCTTGCTCATGGCCCCGAGCTTACTGCGGCAGGATAGACGGTATGGAATTCCGCTACCTCGGCAACTCCGGTCTGCAGATCTCGGAGATCACCTACGGAAACTGGCTCACCCACGGCTCGCAAGTCGAGAACGATGTCGCCACCGCCTGCGTGCGGGCCGCCCTCGACTGCGGCATCACCACCTTCGACACCGCCGACGTCTACGCCAACGGCGCCGCCGAGGAAGTGCTGGGCGCCGCGCTGAAGGGCCAGCGCCGCGAAGCGCTGGAGATCTTCACCAAGGTGTACTGGCCGATCGGGCCCGCCCCGCTGGGCAAGAACGACACCGGGTTGTCCCGCAAACACATCATGGAAAGCATCGACGGGTCGCTGCGCCGGTTGCAGACCGACTATGTCGACCTCTACCAAGCCCACCGCTACGACCTGTTCACCCCGCTGGAAGAGACCATGCAGGCGTTCGCCGACGTGGTCCGGGCGGGCAAGGCCCTCTACATCGGGGTCAGCGAGTGGACACCCGAGCAGATCCGCAACGCGCACGGGTTGGCCCGCCAGCTCGGTGTCTCGCTGATCTCCAGCCAACCCCAGTACTCGATGCTGTGGCGGATCATCGAACCCGAAGTGGTGCCGACCTGCCGTGAACTCGGTGTGGGCCAGATCGTCTGGTCGCCGATGGCCCAAGGGGTGTTGTCCGGCAAGTACCTTCCCGGTCAGCCTCCGCCGGCCGGGTCGCGCGCCACCGACGAGAAGGGCGGCGCCAACTTCATCAAACGGTTCATGACCGATGACGTACTGACGCGGGTGCAGCAGCTGCGGCCGATCGCCGCAGAACTGGGCCTCACGACCGCGCAGCTGGCGATCGCCTGGGTGCTGCAGAACGACAACGTCGCCGCCGCGCTGGTCGGCGCGTCACGCCCGGAGCAGGTCACCGAGAACGTCGCCGCGGCCGGGGTTCGGATCCCTGCGGACTTGCTGGCCCGTATCGATCAGGTTCTCGGTGATGCGGTGGCCGGAGACGGGAAGCTGGTGGCCCGATCCACCCCGCAGCAGCGCATGCTCTGACGCTCACACCCGGCACAGGATCTGGCTGTGCAGTAGCGCGATCCAGCCGTCGGGATGATCGGCCCAGTCCCGCCACGCCTGCGAAATCGCTTGCAGTTTGGCCTGATCGGCGGCGCCGCTGGCGAGTAACTGGTCGGTGATGGCGGATTGCAGAATCCGATCGGCCCACATGCCGCCCCAATGCTCGCGGTCGGCGGGCGTGGCGAAACACGACGCGCTGGCTGTCGGGGTGACGTCGGTGAATCCGGCCGCGTGCGCCCAGGCCAGCAGATGCCGGCCCGCGTCGGGTTCGCCGCCGTTGGCCCGCGCTGCGTCGCGGTACAGCCGCAGCCAGTCGTCCAACTCCGCCGACGCCGGATACCAGGTGAACGCCGCGTAGTCGCTGTCGCGCACGGCAACCACGCCGCCGGGCTTGCATACCCGGCGCATCTCGGTCAGCGCGGTCACCGGGTCGGCGACATGCTGCAGCACTTGGTGGGCGTGCACCACATCAAAGCTGTTGTCGGGGAACCGTAATGCGTGCACGTCGGCGACGACGAAGTCGATGTCGTCCTGTCCGCGTTCGCGGGCGCAATCACGTGCGAGGTCCAGCGCCTCGGGCACGGGTTCGATGGCAGTCACCCGGCCGGGTGCGACGATGCCGGCCAGATCCGCCGTGATGGTCCCGGGCCCGCAGCCGACGTCGAGCAGCCGCTGTCCCGGTGCCAACGACGCCAGCAGGTAGGCGGCGGAGTTCTCCGCCGTGCGGGCACGGTGTGCGCGCAGCACCGACTCGTGGTGGCCGTGCGTGTATTTGGGTGACGTCATATCGTTCGCCTCGATCGCTGGCCGTGCGGTTTCATACGCGACACGCTAGTGCGGGCGTATCGATTCGCACACTGGCGCTGTGGCCTGTGGATAGCCGTCGACCGCGGAGCGGGAAATGTCGGACCGTCGCGGGCATGCGGAACGTTGAGTGGACGTTTCGGGCTGCGGAGGCGCTAGATGCGGGCGTGTTGACGTTCCGGGAGTTGCGCCGATTCCATTCCGCGGTGTACCCGGGCGTCTGGGTGCCGCGGGGCGTCGACCTGTCGCCGACTCAGCGGGCCCACGCGGCCTGGCTGTGGTCGGGGCGCCGCGGCGTCCTAGCCGGGCTGTCGGCTGCTGCTCTGTCGGGTGCCAAATGGATCGAACCCGACACTCCTGCGGAGCTTATCCACGCCAATCGGCGAGCGCCGCCGCTGATCTGCGTCCACTCCGACACTTTGTCGCCAGGCGAAACGCAAACCGTCGCCGGGATGCCGGTAACCACTCCGGCGCGTACCGCCTTTGACCTGGGCAGGCGGCTGCGGCTCAAAGAGGGGGTGCGGCGCATCGACGCACTAATGAACGCTACCGACGTCAAGCCGGTCGATATACAGGCGGTGATCGCCACGCATCCGGGCGCACAGGGGATCAGGCAGCCAGGCAGAACGTTAGAGCTTCTTGATGGCGGCGCCGAGTCACCCGCGGGCGTTCCTCGACCGGGTGGGTGCTTCCCTGACCGCCCGCGGCTGCCCGAGGACGTGGTGACGCCACGTCGAAAGTGCAATCTCATCCGCCTTCGCCGGCGAGTCGCGGATAAAACGGCACGCTCGGCGACGGGGGGATCAGGCCGGCGCCAGTTGGCGACCGCGGATCAGCTTGCCGGGCCGCGCGTCGGTGGGTTCGCCGTTGTGCGAGATCACCTCACCGGACACGATCGTCGCCACATACCCCTCGGCGGTCTGGTCCAGCCGGCGCCCACCGGCCGGCAGGTCGTAGGTGACGACGGGTTTGTGCAACCGCATTGCGGCGTGGTCGATGACGTTGAGATCGGCCTTGTAGCCCACCGCGATGCGGCCGCGGTCGGCCAGCCCGGAAACGCGGGCCGGCACCGACGTCAGCTCACGGATCGCGTCGGGCACACTGAGCCGGCCGCTCGCCCGGTCGCGGGCCCAGTGGGTGAGCAGGTAGGTGGGAAAGCTTGAGTCGCAGATCATCCCGTAGTGCGCCCCGCCATCACCCAGTCCCAGCACGACGTCGTTGCGCCGGATCAGCTCTCCGACGGTGTCCAGTGTGCCGCCCTCGAAGTTGGCCATCGCTCCCAGCAGAACGGCGTGCCCGTCGTCGTCGAGCAGCCGGTCGTAGGCCTCCTCCAGCGGCGAGACGCCGCGGGCTTTGGCGCGGGCGGCGATGCTGTTGGTCAGATCCGGTTCGTAGTTGGCGTCGGCGCCGAGCGGGAAGATCCAGTCGAACGCCTGGGCCATGTAGATGATCGGGTTGGCCGGGACCTGACTGGGCTGGTCAGCCAGAATACGTTGACGCACTTCGGGTTTACGCATCTCCGCGACCCGCTCGGCCAGCGGGAGCCCGGCGATCTCCTGATAGCTGGGGTAGAGCACGAACGGGTTGGCGGTCAGCTCCAGGCCGATCACCAGACCGATCGGCCGGGGGAACACCTGCGCGGTGACCATCGGGTCGGGGGTTCCGGCCGCGGCGTTGGCCTTCTCGATCATGGTGACCGCGTCCGGCCACAGCGGCTCACCGGCATTCATCACCAAAAGCGAGAAGGTGACCGGGAGCTCGGCGTCGGCGGCCGCGTCGAGCACCTGCTGCAGCACCGGCTGGAATCCGCCGGTGGGCAGGTCGGGCACGAACTGGATCAGTCCGCCGCCGCCCTCGGCGACGCCGCGGGCGATCTCGAGGATCTCGTTGTCGGCCGCCGAGTAGCTGGGGATCTGCTGCCCACCCTCGGTGCGGTGCGTTGCCAGCTGCGACGACGCGAAACCCAGCGCCCCGGCCCGCATCGCCTCGGAGGCCAGTGCCCGCATCTTCGCCAGATCCTCGGCGGTGGCCGGTTCCCGGTTGGCGCCCCGTTCACCCATCACGTACACCCGCAGCGGGGAGTGTGGCAGATACACGGCCACGTCAATGTCGCGGCGGCCGGCATCCAGTGCGTCCAGATACTGCGGAAAGGTCTCCCAGGTCCACGGCAGCCCGTCGGTCATCACCACGCCGGGGATGTCCTCCACCCCGGCCATCACGTCGACCAGTACGTCGTGGTCCTCGCGGCGGCACGGCGCGAACCCCACCCCGCAGTTGCCCATCACCACCGTGGTCACGCCGTGCGCCGACGACGGGTTGAGCCGATCGGACCAGATCGCCTGCCCGTCATAGTGGGTGTGCAGATCGACGAAGCCCGGGGTTACCAGCAGCCCGGTGGCGTCGATCTCGCGGGCGCCGGTGTCATCGACCGTCCCGACCGCCGCGATCACCCCGTCGCGCACCGCGACGTCGCCGACGTACGGCACACCCCCGAGACCGTCGACGATGGTGCCGTTGCGGATGACGAGATCGAAACTCATCTAAATAATCTACGACGCTGTCGTAGGCGCATGCCAGGATCTGTTCGTGATCGATCACTTGGGAATCAACTGCACCGACTACGCCAGATCTCAGCAGTTCTACGACGCCGTGCTCGCGGTGCTCGGCTACTCGCGGCAGCTGGACGTCGGGCCGGCCATCGGCTACGGACGTGACGGCAACCCCACCTTCTGGGTAGCCGACGCCAGCGCGGGGGAGGCGTCCGGACCCAACCGCGAGGTTCACATCGCGTTCAGCGCCACCGACCAGCAGCAGGTGCAGGCGTTCTACGACGCGGCCCTGCGGCTGGGTGCCGACTCGCTGCACGCGCCGCGGCTCTGGCCGGAATACCACCCCGGCTATTTCGGCGCGTTCGTCCGCGATCCCGACGGCAACAACGTCGAAGCGGTCTGCCACCAGGCGTAGCGTCGGCGGTATGACCGGCACCGACACCGCCGCCCTCCGGGACCTGCTCACCGACGCCTTCACCCGGGTGATCGAGCACGTCGACGAACTCACCGACGGACTGAGCGACCGCGTGTCCGACTATCGCCCGACCGACCAGGCCAACTCGATCGCCTGGCTGCTCTGGCACAGCGCACGAGTGCAGGACATTCAGCTCGCCCAGATCGCGGACGTCGAGCAGGTGTGGATCCGGGACGGGTGGGTCGACCGGTTCGGGTTGGATCTGCCGCGCAACGACACCGGCTACGGGCACGACGCCGCGCAGATCGCCAAGGTGCGCGCACCCGCGGCGTTGCTGGCCGGCTACTACCACGCCGTGCACGAGCTGACGCTGGACTACATCGGCGGCATCGACGCCGACGAGTTGACCCGCGTCGTCGACCAGCAGTGGGATCCACCGGTGACGGCCGGCGTGCGGCTGGTCAGCATCCTCGACGACTGCGCCCAGCACCTGGGTCAGGCGGCGTACCTGCGCGGCATCGCACCGGGCGATCCAGCGCAGACTTGACACCTGTCGAACGCCCCGAAAAGGCACGGCCTAGCATTGCTGATATGACCGCCACCACACCCCAGACCGCCTTCTCCGGCATCGGCAACATCCCCAACCCGGCCACCGGCGCGGTGGCGGGCCAGGTGACCTGGACCGATCCCGCCGACGTCCCCGCGCTCGCCGCCGGGCTGCGCGCCGCGCAACGGGAATGGGAACAGCGCGGGCCCAAAGGCCGCGCCAAGTCGCTGGCGCGTTTCGCGGTGTGGCTGGGCGAGCACCGCAACGAAATCGAAGAGCTGCTGATCAAGGAGACCGGCAAATCGGCGGCCGACGCGGCGCAGGAAGTGCCGCTGCTGCTGCTGATCCTGTCGTACGTGATCAAAACCATGGACAAGGCGCTGGCCCCGGAACGTCGGCCGGCGCCGATGGCCGCGCTGGCCATCAAGAAGATCACCGTCTACTACCGGCCGCGGCCGGTGGTGGGCATCATCGCGCCGTGGAACTACCCGGTCGCCAACGCGCTGATGGACGCCATCGGGGCGCTGGCGGCTGGCTGCGCGGTGTTGCTGAAGCCGTCCGAACGCACCCCGCTGACCGCCGAGCTGCTGCGCCGCGGCTGGCTGGACTCCGGCGCGCCCGAGGTGTTGGCGCTGGCCCAGGGGGCCCGCGAGGTGTCCGAGGCCGTCATCGACCACGTCGACTATCTGCAGTTCACCGGATCGAGCGCGACCGGCGCCAAGGTGGCTGAGCGTGCCGCGCGGCGGCTGACACCGGTCAGCCTGGAGCTGGGCGGCAAGGACCCGATGATCGTGTTGGAGGACGCCGACGTCGAGTTGGCCGCACACGCCGCGGTCTGGGGAGCGATGTTCAACGCCGGACAGACGTGCGTGTCCGTCGAGCGGGTGTACGCGCTGGAATCGGTCTACGACACGTTCGTCGACGCGGTGGTGCGCGACGTGCAGGCGCTGCAGGTCGGAGCCGGCGACGGCAACCACTTCGGGGCGCTGATCGACGAGCAGCAGCTGGCGGTCACCGAGGGCCACGTCCGCGACGCGCTGGCCGCGGGCGCCCGAGCCCTCACCGGTGGGGCGCGTGTCGCCGGACCGGGCAGCTTCTACCAGCCCACCGTGCTGGTCGACGTCGACCACTCGATGGCGTGCATGACCGAGGAGACCTTCGGCCCGACCCTGCCGATCATGAAGGTGTCCACCGTCGACGAAGCGATCCGGCTGGCCAACGACAGCCCGTACGGGTTGAGCGCCTCGGTGTTCTCCGCGGATGTTCAGCGGGCGAAAGACATTGCAGTGCAATTGGATTGTGGTGCCGTCAACATCAACGACGTGATCTCCAACCTGATGTGCACGACGGCCCCGATGGGCGGTTGGAAGACGTCGGGGATCGGCGCGCGGTTCGGCGGGGCCGACGGGATGCGCAAGTTCTGCCGCCAGGAAACCGTGGTCGAGCCGCGTACCAGCGTGGGCGCGGGGCAGAACTACTACCACAACTCGCTCAACACGCTGGCCCGGACGAACCGGATGCTGACCCGGATGGCCCTGTCGCGGCCGCGCCGCACCGCGAAATAGCCGGATACGCGTGCGGTTCCTGACGGCACTGTTGCTGTGGCTGATCACGACCGTGACGTTGACGGTGACCATCCCGACCGCATGGGCGCAGCTGCACCTGGTCGACGAGAACGGCTATGCCGCGCTGGCGCGTCGGGCGGCCGCTGACCCGAAACTGCAGGCGGCGGTGGCCGCCGAACTCACCGCCTACGCGGCGACGCTCATCCGGGTGCGAGGTCAAGCGGTCGATGCCGCTGTGGTGCACGATGTGGCCGCGGACTACACCGCCGGCCCGGCGTTTGCGCCACAGTTCGTGCAGGCCAACCGAATTGCACACCGGTGGATGTTCACCCCCCAGGCCGGGCGGGACCGCTGGGCCATCGACCTGGCCCCGATGCTGAACGACCCCGATTTCCGGCGCATGCTGCAGGGCTACGGCGTGCAGTTGCCGGCGACGGCGACGATTCCGGTGACGGTCGCCCGGCACGATGCGCTGCGGGCGGGGCGGTTGCAGCCGCTGGCCCAGTGGGGGCCGTGGGCATGTCGGATCCTGACCGTGGTAACCGGCATTTGTGCGCTGTTGACGTTGGTCGCCGCCCGCAGCCGCGGCCAGGCGCTGGCCGGGCTCGGAGTGTCGGCGCTGATCGCGGGGGCAGCCGGGTGGGTCGCGATGGGAGTTGGTCGGGGGACCGTCAACGACCTGCTGAACCAGACCGCGCCCGCGATCCGCAACATCCTCGACGCGTTGGTGAACCAAGCCGCGGACGGTCTGCACCAATGGATCAACGTGACCCTGGTCGTGGGTGCGGTTTTGGTGGTGTTCGGGGTTTCGGTCGCGATGCTGGTCCGGCCGCGCGGCGACTGAACCGCGCGAACTCACCTACTGCCGGCGTAACGATCGTGCAGTCGACGCAGGGTGGCTTCGATACCAGCCGCGTTGCGCTTGGCGAAACCCGTTCGTTCGTAATACTTCAGACGGTCCTTGACCGGGCCGGTGTCGCGGTAATCGAAGGTTTCGGTGACCCGGGTGCGAGATGGTGTCACCGCGGTGAACTCCCAGCGCCAGCGGTGGCCCAGGGGATGGCGCCATTCGATCAGTTCATCGGGTGTCAGATGGGTGACGGTGCTGGTGATTCGATAGGGCAGTCCGAACATCGTCATCTTCGTGGAAAATCGTGCGCCCGGGGCAAGCCGCGGCGGGCCGCTGACGTTGTCGCCCACGGTGCCCGACCCGTCCAGCTCATGGTGGCGGCGGGGGTCGGCGACGACCGCGAACAACTCCGCGGTCGGTGCGTCAACCTCAACCGAACGGCTGACTTGGCCGGGTCCGGCGTCGACGATCGTCACGGTCATGACTGAGCCCCCAGGTCGTTGGTGTCGATGCTAGTCCTCGGCGTGCCGGTTGTAATCCCATCGCTCCAGCCGGGCCTGCAACTCGAGCAGGCCGAGGCCGGACAACACCCCTGCCACCGACAGAGCGGTCATCAGTAGCGGACCCATCTCGACCTCCACGTCTCTCACTGTTGACACGGTGGCCGGAGTCCGTGGGTTCAGGGCGTTGCGGCGTGTCGATGACTATGCGGCCAGGGCGCGGATTACTCGAATTTTCGCGCCCTGCGCGCAGAGTCAACGTGAATTTACTGACCGCCCAGCATCCGCCAGAGGAATGAGAAACTCAACGCCGAGCGGAACGCGACCTGGGCGTTGTCCGCCGCCCCCGCATGCCCACCCTCGATGTTCTCGTAGTACCGCACCCGATGCCCGGCGGCCTCCAGTGCGGCGGTCATCTTGCGGGCGTGCCCGGGATGCACCCGGTCATCGCGGGTGGAGGTGGTGATCAGGACCGGGGGATAGTCGGCGCCCGCCGAAATATTCTGGTACGGCGAGTATTCGCGGATGAACGCCCAGTCGTCGGGATTGTCCGGGTCGCCGTACTCGGCCACCCAGGACGCCCCGGCCAGCAGCAGGTGATAGCGGCGCATGTCCAGCAGCGGCACGCTGCACACCAGGGCACCGAACAGCTGCGGGTAGGCGGTCAGCATGATCCCCATCAGCAGACCACCGTTGCTGCCGCCCTGCGCGCCCAGCTGCTCGACGCTGGTGATGCCGCGGGCCACCAGATCGCTCGCCACCGCGGCGAAGTCCTCGGCCACCAGGTGCCGGCCTTCGCGCATCGCCTGGGTGTGCCAGCGCGGTCCGTACTCGCCGCCGCCGCGGATGTTGGCCAGCACGTAGGTGCCGCCCCGGGCCAGCCACAGCCGGCCCAGGATGCCGTCGTATCCGGGAGTGCGGGCGACCTCGAATCCGCCGTAACCGCCGAGCAGGGTGGGGCCCGCGCCGGCGGCGTCGCGGGGACGCACCACGAAATAGGGGATCGCGGTGCCATCCTTGGACGTCGCGAAATGCTGTGTCACGGTGATGTTGTCGGCGTCGAAGAACGCCGGCGCGGATTTGATCTCGGAAAGAGCGCCGCCCGCCGCGCCGTGCAGTGTCCGGGACGGGGCGTCGAATCCGCTGTAGTCGATGAAGATCTCGTTGTCGGTGGACTCGGTGTCGTCGGCGGCGACGATGACGGCGTTGGTGTTGGCCGGCACTTCGGGTACCGGATCGCGCCGCCAGCTCCCGGGTGCGACGACCTCGACCACGCTGGCCACATCGGCCAGCGTCACCAGCAGCAGCCGGTCGCGCGTCCACGCGTAGTGGTGCAGGCTGGTCCGCGCGTCCGGCTGGAAGACCACCTGCAGTTTCGCTGTGCCGGAAAGGAATTCCTCGTAGTCGGCGGCCAGCAGCGAGCCCGCGGCGAAGTCATGCCAGTCGCTGCGCAGCTCGATGAGCAGCCACTGCCGGTGCAGCGAGACCGTCGCGTCGGTCGGGGCGTCGATGCGGATCAGGTCACCGTCCCGCAGCTCGAAGACCTCGTCGTTGAAGAAGTCGATCGCCCGGCGCAGCAGTGTGCGTTCGAAGCCCGGGGTGAGGTCGGCGCCCGCGGCGACCGTCACGTCACCGGGCTCCCCTTCGAACAGTGTTTGCGCCTCGGCCAGCGGCTGGCCGCGTTGCCACCGCTTGACGATCCGCGGATACCCGGAATCGGTCAGCGAGCCGGCACCGAAATCGGTGCCCACCAGGACGGTATCCGGACCGGCCCAGCTGACGTGGCTCTTGGCCTCGGGCAGCTCGAATCCGTCGGCCACAAATTCCAGTGTCTCCATGTCGAATTCGCGTACGATCGCGGCGTCGGATCCGCCGGGGGACAGGCTGATCAGGGCGCGGGTGTAGCCGGGCTCCAGCACGGTGGCCCCGGCCCACACCCAGCTCTGACCGTCGGCCCGGCTCAGCTGATCGACATCCACCAGCACCTCCCAGTCCGGGGAGTCGCCGCGGTAGCTGTCCAGCGTGGTGCGCCGCCACAGCCCGCGCGGGTTGGCGGCGTCGCGCCAGAAGTTGTACAGAAACTCGCCGCGGCGGCGCACATACGGAATCCGGGCGTCGGTGTCGAGCACCTCCAGTGCCGCGGTGCGCATCGCCTCGAAATCCTCACCGGCGAACTCCTCGATGGTCGGCGAATTGCGAGCGCGCACCCAATCCAGCGCCTTCTCGCCGGCGACATCTTCCAGCCACAGATACGGGTCGTCCATCGGGGCAGCAGCCATCAGGCCATTGTGCCGACAGCGGTAGTGTGAGGTGGATAACACCGAAGGAGTGGGGCACATGACCGTCTATGCACGTCCGGGTTCCGCAGGGGCGTTGATGTCGTACGAATCCCGCTACGACAACTTCATCGGCGGCCAGTGGGTGGCACCCGCCCAGGGCCGGTATTTCGAGAATCCCACCCCGGTGACCGGGCAGATCATCTGCGAGGTCGCGCGCTCGGATGCGGCAGACATCGAAAAGGCCCTGGACGCCGCCCACGCCGCGGCGCCGGCCTGGGGCAAGACCGCCCCGGGGCAGCGGGCCGCGATCCTGAACAAGATCGCCGACCGGATCGAGGCCAACCTGGACAAGCTGGCGGTGGCGGAATCCTGGGAGAACGGCAAACCTATCCGGGAAGCGCTGGCCGCCGACATCCCGTTGGCCGCTGACCATTTCCGCTACTTCGCCGCCGCACTGCGGGCACAGGAGGGCGCACTGAGCCAGATCGACGACGACACCGTCGCCTACCATTTCCACGAGCCACTCGGCGTCGTCGGCCAGATCATCCCGTGGAACTTCCCGATCCTGATGGCCGCCTGGAAGCTGGCGCCCGCCCTGGCCGCCGGCAACGCGGTGGTGCTCAAACCGGCCGAACAGACCCCGGCGTCCATCCTGTACCTGGTGAGCCTGATCGCCGACCTGCTGCCGGCGGGGGTGCTCAACGTGGTCAACGGCTTCGGCGTCGAGGCCGGCAAACCGCTGGCGTCGAGCAACCGAATCGCCAAGATCGCGTTCACCGGCGAGACCACCACCGGCCGGCTGATCATGCAGTACGCCAGCCAGAACATCATCCCGGTCACCCTGGAGTTGGGCGGCAAGAGCCCCAACATCTTCTTCTCCGACGTGCTGGCCGCCAACGACGACTTCTGCGACAAGGCGCTGGAAGGGTTCGTCGGTTTCGCCCTCAACCAGGGCGAGGTGTGCACCTGCCCGTCGCGGTCACTGCTGCAGGCCGACATCTACGACGAGTTCCTGGAGTTGGCCGCGATCCGCACCAAGGCGATCCGCCAGGGCGACCCGCTGGACACCGAGACGATGATCGGCGCGCAGGCCTCCAACGACCAGCTCGAGAAAATCCTGTCCTACCTCGAGATCGGCAAAGGCGAAGGCGCGAAGGTGATCACCGGCGGCGAGCGCGCCGAGCTCGGCGGAGACCTGTCCGGCGGCAACTATGTGCAGCCCACCATCTTCGCCGGTGACAACAGAATGCGGATCTTCCAGGAGGAGATCTTCGGCCCGGTGGTGGCGGTCACGTCATTCACCGACTACGACGACGCCATCGCACAGGCCAACGACACCCTCTACGGCCTGGCCGCCGGGGTGTGGAGCCGCGACGGCAACACCGCCTACCGGGCGGGCCGCGACATCAAGGCCGGGCGGGTGTGGGTGAACTGCTACCACGTCTACCCGGCGCACGCGGCGTTCGGCGGCTACAAGCAGTCCGGCATCGGCCGGGAAAACCACAAGATGATGCTGGATCACTACCAGCAGACCAAGAACCTGCTGGTGTCCTACTCCGACCAGGCGCTGGGCCTGTTCTGATGTATCGGGTGCTGATCACCGCCGCCGCAGCAGAATTAGTGGCGCGGCTGACCGGTCAGCACGGCCCGCTGATGTTTCACCAGTCCGGCGGCTGCTGCGACGGGTCCGCGCCGATGTGCTATCCGGACGGGGAGTTCATCGTCGGCGACCGTGACGTGCTGCTGGGCGTGCTCGACGTCGCCGGCGGGGTGCCGGTGTGGATCTCCGGGCCGCAGTTCGAGGCGTGGCAGCACACCCAGTTGATCATCGACGTGGTGGCGGGCCGCGGCAGCGGGTTCAGCCTGGAAGCGCCCGAGGGGATGCGGTTCCTGTCTCGCGGACGGGCTTTCACCGATACCGAGAACGCCGAGCTGGCGGCCGAGCCGGTGATCACCGGTGCGACCTACGCCGACGGGGACCGCCCGCCGACGCGCTGCCCGGTGGTCAGCTCAGCGGCAACTTGACGAAAATCTCCCCGGTCGGCTGCGGTGAGCCATTGCCCGGTTCGACGGTGAACGCCAGCACGCCGGCCTGTCCGAGATCGCGGATCACCTCGGTGGTGGACGGGTGCACGGCTTGCGGGCTCATCGTGCCGGCCGATCGCGGTGTGGCACCCTCGATCAGCCACATCTGGTAGACCGTGCCGGCCGCGGGCGGCACGACGTTGTTCAGCACCAGCACCGCGGCGTTGCGGTCACGTGAGTAGACAACGGTCGCGGTGCCGCCGGCCGGGATCACATCGCTGACCGTGCGCACGTCGGTTGCGGTGAACACCTGCTCGGCGGTGGGCGGCGGCACCGCCGGCCGCAGCACCAACCCGGCACCGAACGCGATCGCGGCAACGGCGGCTGCTGCGGCGACGAATCCGGTTGTCCGCCAGCGCCGACGGCGCCGTGCCTGCAAGCCTACGGCGGCCAGGATCCGGTCCCGCAGACCTGGCGGCGGCTCGAGGGCGGTGGCAGCTGACACCACCGCCAGCGTCTCGCGCACGGCGCGCACCTCGGCGCGGAAGGACTCGGCCACCGGGGCGGGTGCAGCGCTGACCTGCCGGTCGATGCCGGTACGCTCATCATCCGCAACGGCGTGCAGCGCATACGGTGTCGCCAACGTCAGCAGGTCGAACTCGGCCGGTTGGGTCATGGCACACCCAGACAATTCCGTAGGCTGCGCAGGGCATCTCGCATCCGCGACTTGATGGTGGCCAGGTTGGCGGCCAGCCGTTCGGACACCTCGGCGTAGGTCAGGCCGCCGTAATAAGCCATGTCAATGCACTGGCGCTGATTATCGGTCAGGGCTTCCAGGCATTCGGTCACTCGACGCCGCTCATCGGCCTGCAGCGCCGACTCGGCCACCACATCGGCCGGCGGTTCGACGTTGGCGGCGCTGTACTGGACGTCTCGCCGGCCGGCCGCTTGCTCGGCGCGCACCCGGTCCACCGCGCGCCGATGCGCGATCGTCAACAGCCACGCCAATGCCGTTCCGGCGGCCGGGTCGAATTTCGCGGCGTTGCGCCACACCTGCAGATAGACCTCTTGGGCCGTCTCCTCGCTGTAGCCCGGGTCGCGCAGCACCCGCGACACCAACCCGAATACCCGGGAGCGGGTCAGATCGTAGAGCGCGGTGAAGGCATCGACATCCTGGTTGGCCACTCGACGCAGCAAGGCATCGAGGTCAACGGGAGCTGGCGGCGCGACGCTCATCGCACCGTAGCCTAGCTGTATCCGGCCGCCTTGGACGAGCAATTCGGGGGTGCCGGGCCGTTGCAGCACCGTGGATTGCCGGCCGCAGGTCATACCTGGTATTCGCGGCTGACCAGGCCTCGGATGCCCGCCGCGCCGCGCCAATCCAAGGCGCCTTCGGCTCCGAATCACCGCCGAAGACTTGCGGCGATGCTGGGAATTCGGCGGCGAAGATGCACGATGGATGCGGGACGGGACCAGGCCACATGACACAGCACTACGATCTTGCGGTAGCGGGCAGCGGGCCCGCCGGTGCGGCGGCTGCCTGGCAGGCCGCCCAGACCGGGGCCCGGGTGGTGGTGCTGGACAAAGCCTCGTTCCCTAGGGACAAACCCTGCGGTGACGGTCTGACGCCGCGGGCGGTCAGCTATCTGCAGAAGATGGGGCTGGCCGACGACGTGGCGAAGTTTCATCGCGTCAACCGCGCCAGGATGTTCAGCCCCAGCGAATGGGATCTGGCGTTTCCGCGCCGCCCCGGGATGCCCGACCACGGGCATTGTGCCCGCCGCACCGAGCTGGACACCTTGCTGTTCGAGAACAGCGCGCGCGTGGGGGCCGAAATGCGGGACGGCGCGGAGGTTGTCGCGCCGATCGTCGACGATGACGGTCGTGTCACCGGGGTGCGGCTCAAGAGCGGCGAGCGGGTACACGCCGACGCGGTGATCGCCGCCGACGGCGCCTACTCGCCTGTCAAACGCGCACTCACCCTGGACTCGGCCCACCACGGATACTCGGCGATCGCGATCCGCGCCGAGATGACGGCCAACCGCCCGGACGCCGATTCCCTCGACATCCATCTGCGGCTGCGGTTTCGGGGTGACCAACTACCCGGCTACGGGTGGGTGTTCCCGCTCGGCGGGGGCCGGGTCAACATCGGGTTGGGCTACGTCAACAGCTACAAGAACTGGCAGCAGATCAATGTCACCGAATTCTTCGGCGAGTTCCTGGCCACGCTTCCCGGCGACTGGCGGCTGCCGAGCATCACCGAGCTGAAGAACTCCCACTGCCTGCAGGCGTGGCGGCTGCCGATGGGGTTCACCGCGTGGCCACCGTGGCGACCCGGCGTGTTGTTCGCCGGTGACGCGCTGGGCGCGGCCCGGCCGGCGTCGGGGGCGGGCATCTCCAAGGCGTTGCAGTCCGGGCTCGCCGCCGGCGAGTGTGCCATTGCGGCCCTGACCAACGGTGGGCCCGACGATTTCACCAACTACGGGCAGTGCATGGCGGCGACCTGGGGCAAGGAATACCGCCGCGGCCGGTACTTCCACAAGCTGGCCGGCATCCCGGCCATCGCCGGCACCGGCGTGAAGGTGCTGGACGCGGTCGGCAATCCCGGATTCCGTGCCCGCCTGCTGTTCTGGGAAGGTTGGGGCGACGCAAAGCAGACGATCAGCCGAAATCGCCAGGGCGGGAGTGCGGGCTGAGCCGGTCGCCGAGTCCCCGCCCAGCCGAACACGTGGCCGGCGAGAGCATCAGCTCCTCCAACTTCTCATTGCTGGCGCGCAGCATCGCCATGCTGAGTCTCAATAGCCTGTCGCGGATTCCGGATGACTGCAGCAGGGGAGCGTACATCTCACGCAGCAGATTCAGCCGGGTCGACCCCAGCCAGTCCATGAACTCAGGACACTCGAGCCAGCGCGCCTCGTTTCGCTGCTCGGCGAGTGTGGTCGCCAGCCAGTCGAGGTCGCTGTTGGGGTGCGGCACGGGCGTACAGAGCCGATTCTTGACACAGTCGTCGCGGTGGGCGGCCTCGACATGGGCGATCAGGCTGGCGCTGAACACTGGCTGGCAACCTCGAACGCTTTGCAAGGTGATCCGGTCGCGACCGAATATGTTTAGCGCGGGACGCTTTTCGAGTCCGTCGGCGGTGCAGTCGATGTAGAGGGCGGATGGGTCTGCGGCGATGGTTCCGCCGGTGAGCACCACCTCGTCGCGTTCGATTCGCTCCACGCGCCCCATCCGGACAATGTCGGTGATGCGCCGCAATTGGCTCAGCTCCGCCCGGGACACGGTGGCGCAGCGATACATTGTCGGACGCACCGTTGGATCGAGGCGCAGCAGGTTGCCGTTGGCCTCGAGCCGTTCGAAGAGATCGGGCACGGACGTGGCGTCGGCGACGGACTGCAGCCGTGCGGCGAAGCTGGCCCGGAACCGGCCGAGGAACTCCGGTCCTGGCTGGATGTTCGCCCGGTCGAGCAGCCACGAGTCGCGGGGCATGATCCAGGTCAGTCGATCGGGGGAAATACCGTTGCCCAGCAGCCACAGACAGGCGTCCATGCCGGTTTTTCCGGCGCCCACGATGACAAACCGGTCCCGGCCGGACGCGCACCTGGGCAGTTCGTTGGGCGGCACGCAGGCGATGCCGGTGGACACCCGGTAGGGCGGTGTACGCATCGAGGGGACCACCGCGCGCAGATACGTCGCATCGACGACGCGTCGGCGCACCGCAACAGCGTGCTCCGTCCCGGCAAGGTCGCGGAACCGGCGGTCGCCGAGGTACTCGCTCATCGGGAAGTAGGACACCCGCCCCGACGGCAGCAGGTCGTGCTGCATCACCCGGTCGAAGTACGCGCAGACGTCGCCTCCGGTCGCCAATTCATGAAGTCCCTTGTTCCAGCCGGACTCATCGATGGTGCCGTTGCCCAGTGGACGCGAGTTGACGCCGTAGTAGGCCGACGGCTGGTGCAGGTGCACGTAGGGGTACGCGTGGATCCAGTGCCCGCCGGGCTGATGGCCCCGGTCGACGATCACCACCTGTGCGTCGGTTTCGGTCACCAAGGTGTCGGTGAACGCCATCCCCGTGGCTCCGGCACCGATGACCAGGTAGTCCGCCTCCAGTTCGTGCATGGTCCCCCCGTTGCCGCGGCTCTACTTCTCCAGGGTGAATTGGTTGACGTCGACCTGGCGGAGCCGAAACATCTTGGCGCAGCCGGTCAAGTACTTCATGTAGCGCTCGTAGACCTCTTCGGACTGGATCGCGACGGCCTGGTCGCGGTGCGCTTCCAGAGCAGCCGCCCAACGGTCCAGGGTGGTGGCGTAGTGCGGCTGCAGCGACTGCCGGCGGGTCAGCGTGAAGCCTGCCTTGGCGGCATGCGCCTCGACCATCGTGATGGATGGCAGCCGTCCCCCGGGGAAGATCTCGGTCATGATGAACTTGATGAACCGGGCCAATTCGAACGTCAGCGGTATGCCAAGTTCCTTGGCGTACCTGGGGTCTAGGCCGCAGATCGTGTGCAGTAGCATCACGCCATCGGGCGGCAGCGCGTCGTAGGCCATGGCGAAGAAGTCGTCGTAGCGGTCATGGCCGAAGTGTTCGAACGCGCCGATGGACACGATCCGGTCGACGGGCTCGTCGAACCGCTCCCAGCCCTCGAGCAGTACCCGCCTGGTGCGGGAGCTGTCCATCGCATCGAAGGTTTTCTGCACATGGGCGGCCTGGTTTCTGCTCAGGGTCAAGCCGACGACGTTGACGTCGTAGCGTTCGACGGCCCGGCGCATGGTGGCGCCCCAGCCGCAGCCGACGTCGAGCAGTGTCATGCCGGGTTGCAGCCCCAGCTTGCCCAGCGCCAGGTCGATCTTGGCCAGCTGGGCCTGCTCCAGCGTCATATCGTCACGCTCGAAATATGCGCAGCTGTAGGTCCGGGTCGGATCCAGGAACAGTGCGAAGAACTCGTCGGATAGGTCGTAGTGCGCCTGCACGTCATCGAAGTGTGGGGTCAGACGTTTTGACATGGAGGTCTACCTCTCAGGGGCCGGGTTTGTTCCTCGGGCGACTCGCCGCCTCGTCGCGGTGTGCCCCGCACCACCCCAGCTATTCGGAGCGGGAAACGTTTCGGATGGGAGCCGATCGAACGGTGCCGCTGATACCGCGGTGCTTGTTGGGCTGCGTTGCGGGGCCGACCGGGAGCATGGCTTGTCCGACCGGGAACCAACGTTCTGGCCACATTCTGATGTGTGGACACGTGACTGAAATTCTCGAACAGGGTCCCGACCTGCTACGAAGCTTAACTCGTGCCGGCCCAGGTGGCGGATATTTCCCACGACGCCCTCAGCGATGCTCTGCGCCCGGTTTGAGGTAGGTGACCAGGCTGACGTCGAGCATCTCGTCGCTGAAGTAGTAATGGCAGCCGCGCAGGTACTTCATGTAACGCTGATAGACCTCTTCGGACTGGATCGCCAGTGCCCGTTCCCGATTGGCCTCCAACGCATCACCCCAGATCTGTAGCGTCTTGATGTAGTGCGGTCTCAGCGAAAGCGCTTCGGGCACGGCGAAACCGGCCTTTTCGCCGTGCGCCACCATCATGTCGGTGGATGGCAGCCGGCCGCCGGGGAAGATTTCGGTCAGCATGAACTTGATGAACCGCGCTGTCTCGAAGGTCAGCTTCTTGCCGCGCGCGTTCAGGTCGTAGGGGTGATAGGCGACACTGCTTTGAATGGTCATCCGCCCGTCGCGGGGCAGGATGTGGAAGCATCGGGCGAAGAAGTCGTCGTAGCGGTCGAAGCCGAAATGCTCGAAAGCTTCGATGGACACGATCCTGTCGACGGGTTCGGCGAACTCTTCCCAACCGTGCAGCAGCACCCGATACGACCGGGTGGTGTCGACGCCGGCCAACAAGGCTTCGCTATAGGCGCGCTGATTTTTCGACAGGGTCAGTCCGATGACGTTGACGTCATACTTCTGCAAGGCGCGCTTCATGGTGGCGCCCCACCCGCAGCCGATGTCCAGCACGGTCATACCGGGATGCAGGTCCAGCTTGTCCAGGTTCAGGTCGATTTTGGCGATCTGGGCCTGTTCCAGGGTCAGATCCGGCGGTTCGAAGTACGCGCAACTGTAGGTTCGGCTGGAATCCTGGAACAGCCCGAAGAAATCGTCGGACAGGTCGTAGTGAGCCTGCACCTCTTCGAAATGGGGTCTCATCTGTGCGGTGTCGGGACTTTGCTCAGCCATAGGGGGGTTGCCTTTCGGATCAGCGAAGTGGCGGGGCGGGATGAATGGTCATTTCTGTAAGGTGAACTGGCAGACGTCGGTGTTGCCATTGCGGAACAGTTCGGCGCAGCCGGTCAGGTATCGCATGTAGCGCTCGTAGACCTCTTCGGACTGAATCGCGACGGCCTCGTCTTTGCGGGCCTGCAGCGCGGCCGCCCAGGTTTCCAACGTCCGGGCATAATGCAACCGCAGCGGTTGCACGCGGCTGACGGTGAAGCCGGCTTTTGTTGCGTGCTCCTCCACTTGGGCCACCTTGGGCAGCCGGCCGCCGGGGAAAATTTCGTTCATGATGAACTTGACGAACCGCAGCAGCTGCATGTTCAGTTGCAGTCCGCGTTGGTGGAACTCCTCGTCGCTGACCATCACGATGGTGTGCAGCAGCATCGCCCCGTCGGCGGGCAGCGCGGCGTAGGCGAACTTAAAGAAGTCGTCGTAGCGGTCGTAGCCGAAGTGTTCGAACGCGCCGATCGACACGATCCGGTCGACGGGCTCGTCGAACTGTTCCCAGCCCTCGAGCAGTACCCGCCTGGTGCGAGGGCTGTCCATCGCATCGAAGGTTTTCTGCACATAGGCGGCCTGGTTTCTGCTCAGGGTCAAGCCGACGACGTTGACGTCGTAGCGTTCGACGGCCCGGCGCATGGTGGCGCCCCACCCGCAGCCCACGTCGAGCAGTGTCATGCCGGGTTGCAGCCCCAGCTTGCCCAGCGCCAGGTCGATCTTGGCCAGCTGGGCCTGCTCCAGCGTCATATCGTCACGCTCGAAATATGCGCAGCTGTAGGTCCGGGTCGGATCCAGAAACAGCTGATAGAAGTCGTCGGACAGGTCGTAGTGTGCCTGCACGTCTTCAAAGTGTGGCCTCAGCGCTTCCGCCATGTTGGTGTTTCCCCCTAAATGCTCGAGCGGTACGACGGTAGAGAAGTAGAAATAACCCCCTGTGAGCTACGTCACAGTAGGCCGGGTTGCTGTGCGTTGCCTGTCAACCGCCCAGCGGTGCCGAGCGGTCGGTGGTGGTCGGACATCACGGCAGGTATTCGGAGCTGACACCACCGAGGATGGGTCTGGATACTGCCGTCGAATCCCGCCGTCGTGGGGGCGAGATCACCGCACTACCCGTAGATGAAGGCGAACGCCTGCAAGCCCCGGGTCAGGCGCACCTGGATGCGGTCGCGCTCGACCTTGTCGCCGGCGACGATCTGGTGCCATGTCGGCGGCCCGCTGATCGGCAACGCGTCTGTCCGGCCGTGCTGGACGACGGTGACGGTTCCGGTGCCGCCGACCACCAGATAGACATTTCTGGCGAAATAGTCCAGCTCAATGCTGGAGGCGTCGCTGTCGGCGGTTGCGCACTGGTCGTCCAGTGTCCACGGACCCCGCAGCGCGAACGTATTGGGTGATAGGACCGGCGGCTCGTCGAAGGACGCCGAACCGACGTCGTACACGCCGGTGCCGCCGTAGTTGGCGACCTTGTCCACCCCCAGGTACGTGTCGGGGGCGAGCCCGATCGGCCCGGCGGCGTCGGCGACGGGCGGCGCGTCGAAGTCGACGGTGGCGGCGGGCAAGGTGGTGCCGGGGTGGGCGCTTTCCAGCAACTGCCGGATCAGGCTCTCGGTGGCGGAGTAGCCGCCCTCGCCGAGTTGGATGTGACGGATCGTTCCGGTCGCGTCGATCAGGTATTCGGCGGGCCAGTAGTGGTTGCGGTAGTTGGTCCAGGTGGCGTAGCTGTTGTCCAGCGCCACCGGATAGGGGATGCCCAGGGCCGCCGCGCCGCTGGCGACGTTGGCGCGGACACGCTCGAAGGCGAATTCGGGGGTGTGTACGCCGATGACCGCCAAACCGGAGTCCCGATAGGTCTGGTACCAAGCCACCACGTGCGGGACGGCCCGTTGGCAGTTGATGCAGGAGTAGGCCCAGAAGTCGACCAGGACCACCTTTCCGCGCAGGGATTGCAGGCTGACCGGAGCCCCGCCGGGGGTGTTCAGCCACCCGTCGATGCCGCGGATATCGGGGGCCGGCCCACAGTTCGCTAGTAGTACGGCCCCATTGGCGCAGTTCGCCAGTTGTGCGTCCGGTCCGCTGACGGGATCGCCGCCGAGGTTGAGCCGGTCGGGCCCGAGGCCGTCACCGCCCACCAGATGCTGCAATGTGAAGCTGTGGTGGGGGATCGCGCGTTGCAGCGCCGACGGGACATCGTAGACCAGGGCCAGCGCCAGCAGGATCACCACGACACCGGCCGTGGCCCGGATCTTCCCTTGGTGACGGCGGAACCCGCCCGCCCGTCCCGTGAAGCGGGCGGCCAGGACGCCGGCGATGCCGATCCATGCAAGGCTGGATATGGCCATCCGACTCCCCTGCCGCGGACGGCCCGGACCGGCCGCCTTCCGGTTGGATACGCAGGTATTCGGAATCACCGCGATCACGGATGGGTGGCGGCTGACACCTTCCCCGACGGGACCTGAGTTCGCCGCCGCCCCGCCCAGCTAGGGTGAACCGGTGACCCACTTTGACGTCGTCGTTCTCGGAGCCGGCCCCGGCGGGTACGTCGCGGCCATTCGTGCCGCCCAGCTGGGCCTGCGCACCGCCATCGTCGAGCCCAAGTACTGGGGCGGAGTCTGCCTCAACGTGGGCTGTATCCCGTCCAAGGCGCTGCTGCGCAACGCCGAACTCGCCCACATCTTCAGCAAGGAAGCCAACGTCTTCGGGATCAGCGGGCAGGCCACCTTCGACTACGGGGCGGCGTTCGACCGCAGCCGCAAGGTGGCCGAGGGCCGGGTGGCCGGCGTGCACTTCCTGATGAAGAAGAACAAGATCACCGAGATCCACGGCTACGGCACCTTCACCGACGCCCACACCCTGTCGGTTGCGCTCAACGAGGGCGGTACCGACACGGTGACGTTCGATCACGCCATCATCGCCACCGGCTCCAGCACCCGGCTGGTGCCGGGCACGTCGCTGTCCGACAATGTCGTCACCTACGAAGAGCTGATCTTGAGCCGGGAGCTGCCGTCCTCGATCATCATCGCCGGGGCCGGCGCGATCGGCATGGAGTTCGGCTACGTGCTGGCCAACTACGGCGTCGATGTGACCATCGTGGAGTTCCTGCCGCGGGCGCTGCCCAACGAGGACGCCGAGGTGTCCAAGGAGATCGAGAAGCAGTTCAAGAAGCTCGGCGTCACGATCCGCACCGGCACCAAGGTGGAACGCATCGACGACGATGGGTCGACGGTGTCGGTCACCGTCAGCAAGGACGGCAACGCCGAGACGCTGAAAGCCGACAAAGTGTTGCAGGCCATCGGGTTTGCGCCCAACGTCGAAGGCTACGGCCTGGAGGCGGCCGGGGTGGCGCTGACCGATCGGGGGGCCATCGGCGTCGAGGAGTACCTGCGGACCTCGGTGCCGCACATCTACGCGATCGGCGACGTTACCGGTCTGCTGCAGCTGGCGCATGTCGCCGAGGCGCAGGCGGTGGTGGCCGCCGAAACAATCGCCGGCGCGGAGACCATGCCGCTCGGCGACTACCGGATGATGCCGCGGGCGACGTTCTGCCAGCCGCAGGTGGCCAGCTTCGGGCTCACCGAGCAGCAGGCCCGCGACGAGGGCTACGACGTCAAGGTCGCCAAGTTCCCGTTCACCGCCAACGGCAAGGCGCACGGCGTCGGCGACCCCAGCGGATTCGTCAAGCTGATCGCCGACGCCCGCTACGGCGAACTACTGGGCGGGCACCTGATCGGCCACGACGTCTCCGAGTTGCTGCCCGAGCTGACGCTGGCGCAGAAGTGGGACCTGACCGCAAACGAGTTGGCCCGCAACGTGCACACCCACCCGACCATGTCCGAGGCGCTGCAGGAATGTTTCCACGGCCTGACCGGGCACATGATCAACTTCTGAGGCGCCGACGTCGGTGCGATCGCTGCCGGCCAGCCTCTACTCGAGGCTGATCGCGCGCACGATGCGACTGTGGCTGGCTGAGCGGGTGGCCACGCGGGAACGTGTCCGGCGCCGATGAGCATCACCCCTTGGCGAGGGTGAACTGACCGACGTAGCTGACGTTGCGACCGAAGAAATCAGAACAGCCGCGCAGGTAGCGCATGTAGCGGTCATAAACCTCCTCGGAGGTCACCGCGATCGCCCGGTCGCGAGCGGCTTCCAGCCCGGCGGCCCAGGTGTCGAGGGTCCGGACGTAGTCCGGTGTCAGGTCTTGGCGGCTCGCCACCGTGAATCCTGCGGCCGTGGAGTAGTCGATGACGTCCTCGTCGCACGGCACCGAGCCGCCTGGGAAGATCTCTTTGGCGATGAACCGCATGAACCGCAGGTCGGTCATGGTGATCGGAATGCCCATCTCCGGCCAGCGTTTCAGGGGATGGCCCATGATGGTCTGCAGGACCATCCTGCCGTCGTCGGGCATCAGCCGGTGGCACAGCTCGAAGAAGGCGCCGTATCGTTCCTTGGGAAAGGCTTCGAACGCCTCGATGCTCACGATGCGGTCGACCGGCTCGTCGAACTCCTCCCAGCCGCGCAGCAGAATCCGCCGCGATCGGTCGGTGTCGAGCCCGTCCAGCAGCTGCTGGCCCAGGCTGCGTTGATTTCTGCTCAGCGTCAGCCCCACCACGTTGACGTCATAGGTTTGGATCGCGCGCGACATCGCCGAGCCCCAACCGCAGCCCACGTCGAGCAGCGTCATTCCCGGCGAGAGATTCAGCTTGCCCAGGGCAAGATCGATCTTGGCGATCTGGGCCTCCTGCAGCGACATGTCGTCGCGCGCGAAGTACGCGCAACTGTAGGTGCGCGTCGGATCCTGGAACAATCCGAAGAACTCGTTGGAGATGTCGTAGTGGGCCTGCACATCCTCATACGCCACCGCCATCTTCGGTGAACCGTCGGCGTGGTTCGCCATGCCTCGACCTCCTGTGGTCTGTTAGGAGCGTGCGGCGGGAGCCTTCTCGCAGGTGAACTGTGCGACATCGGTGTAGCCGCCACGGAACAGGTCAGCGCAGCCGGTCAGGTATTTGTGGAACCGCTCATAGACCTGTTCGGAGGTGATCGTGATGGCCTGATCCTTGTTGGCCTCGAGGTTGGCTGCCCAGGTGTCCAGAGTGCGGACGTAGTGCGGTTGCAGGTGCTGCTCTCGGGTCACCGTGTAGCCGGCTCTGGCGGCGTGTTCGGTGATCTGGGCGGCCAGCGGAAGGCGTCCGCCGGGGTAGATCTCGTCGAGGATGAACTTGATGAACCGCACCGTCGACATCTTCAGCGGCAGCTGACGCTCTTTGACCTCTGCGTCGCTGGGGATGATGATGCTGTGTAACAGCATGACGCCGTCCTCGGGCATCCAGCTGAACGTCTTCTTGAAGTAGTCGTCGTACTTGCCGAAGCCGAAGTGTTCGAACGCGCCGATCGACACGATCCGGTCGACGTGTCCGTCGAACTCCTCCCAGGGTTGCAGCCGCACTTCCATTCGGCGTTTGCTCGTCGAGTTGGCGAACAAGTTGTCCTCGATGTGCTGCTTCTGGTTCTCCGAGAGCGTCAGGCCTATGACATTGACGTCGTACCTCGTCACCGCTCGCATGATCGTCGAACCCCACCCGCAGCCGATGTCGAGCAACGTCATTCCGGGTCGCAGACCCAGCTTGCCCAGCGAGAGGTCGACTTTGGCCCGCTGCGCTTGTTCGAGCGTCATGTCGTCGCGCTCGAAGTAGGCGCAACTGTAGGTCTGGGTCGGGTCCTGCCACAGCCTGAAGAAGTCGTTGGAGATGTCGTAGTGGAACTGGACTTCGTCTTTGTCCGATCCACCGATCGTCGCAGCTGACTTCGACAGCCACTTGGATTCGGCCTTGGGCGCTAGCCCTGGTGCATCTGCCACTGCTGGTCCTATCGGTTGGAATGCGCCATTGGAACGACGTGCTGGTGGCTCAACACTGAGTCGACACTACGCTCCTACGCGGGCGGCCGACTGTTGTGACATGAACAAGTTTGAGTTCTGACCAACCCGTCCGCCCGCCCGATGGTTCCGAATGCCTGGGTGTGTCCATCACGGCGCTCACTGACGCCGGACTCAAGGTGCTGGACATAGTCCATGCCGGTTTCCGGGCGCGGCTGCTGTTCTGGGAGAGCACGTTATCGGGTCGGTAGCGAATGAAGCTGGCCCGCCATACCCTACCGCGCCGGGGGCAAGAGCACCGTGTCGATCATGTACACCTGCGCGTTGGCGGTGGGCACGCCGCCGCAGACCAAGCCGGCGTCGTTGAACTTCAGGTCGTTGCCTCGGCCGGTGACGTTCACGGTGGCGCCCTGCAGCGTCTTCTGCGCTCCGACGACCCTCGCTGGGCTCAACTGGCCCGGTACGACGTGATAGGTCAGAATCTTCTTCAACATGTCCGAGTTGGTCTTGAGCTCGTCGATGGTCGACGCCGGAAGTTTGTTGAAGGCGGCGTCGGTCGGCGCGAATACGGTGTACTGACCGTTGTTGAGGGTGTCGACGAGGTTCACTCCCGGGTTGAGTTGGCCGGATACGGCTGCGGTCAGCGTGGTGAGTTCCGGGTTGTTCGACGCGGCCGTCGCCACCGGATCCTGCGACATTCCCTGCACCGATGACGGACCGTCGGGATGTAGCGCCGCATAGTCCGCGCAGCCGGGGCCGACCAGATCGGCCGCTGCCGCGGCGGGGGCGGTGAACACCCCGAGGCCTATCACGGCCGCCGCCGTGAAACCGGTTGCGGCAACGTTCTTGCTGGATAGCTTCATGACCTTCGGCTCCTTCGTTCGGTTCGGTACGGGTTATTCGGAGCCGACGCCGGCCCGGATTGAGTCAGCCGTAGGTGAACGAGTAGACGGTCAGGGTCGGGCTGAGCCGCACCTGGAGTGTTTCGCGCGCCAGTTCATCGCCGGCGACGATCTGGTGCGAGGTCGGTGGACCGCTGACGGCCAGCATGGTGGTCTTTCCGCCGCGTGTCACGGACAGGCTCCCGGTGCCGCCGACCACGATGTAGACGCTTTTGGCGTGGTAGTTCAACTCGATGCAGGACGACGAGTCGTCCGCCGTCGCGCCCTGGTAATCCAGGGTCCACCGGCCCCGCAGCGCAAAAGTGTCGTGCGGTAGCGATGGCGGGAAGCTGAAGCTGGCCGAACCCTCGTCGTAGACGCCGTTTCCGGCGTAGTTGACCATCTTGCCGACCCCGAGATACGTCTCGGGAGTGGCGTCGAGCCGCGGCGTGGTGTCGGGCGTGTCCGCCGGCCGCGGAAGCTTGACCCCGGGTTGGGCGTTGGTGAGCAGTTGCCGGATCAAGCCCTCCGTCGTGTTGTAGTCGCCCTCACCGAACTTGATGTGCCGTACGGTGCCGTCGGCGTCGATCAAGTATTCCGCGGGCCAGTACCGGTTGCGGTAGTTCGTCCACGTGGCGTAGCCGTTGTCCAGCGCGATCGGATAGGTGATGCCCAGGTCGGCCGCGCCCTTCTTGACGTTGGCGGTGACCTTCTCGAATGCGTACTCGGGTGTGTGTACGCCGATGACCTCGAAACCACTGTCGTGGTAGGCCTTATACCAGCCCTCGACGTGGCCGATGGCGCGTTGACAGTTGATGCAGGAATAGGCCCAGAAGTCGACCAGCACCACCTTGCCGTGCAATGCGGAAAGGTCGATGGGCCCGTCATCCGGTGTGTTCAGCCACCCGGTGATGCCCTTGAGATCAGGTGCGGGGCCGCAATCCTGCAAACGAGAAGCACCGTTGGTGCAGTTGGACAACTGCCTGTTCTGGTCGTTGACGAGGCCACCGAGGTGGAGCTGATGCTGGATCTCCTCGTCGCCGCCCAACTTGTTTTGCAGCGATCCGGTGTAGTCCGGGATGGCCCGCTGCAGCGTCGCAGGAAGGTTGAACATCAGCGCCACAGCCAACAGAATCGTCACCAGACCTGCCGTTACTCTGATTTCGCGCTGGCGGCGCCGAAAAGCGCTCACCCGCTCGCTGACTCGGCGGCCGGCCAGCGCGAAGAACAACAGCGGCACCGCCGTGCCGACCGCGAAGGCGATGGTGAGCACAAGGACGGGCAGACCGATGTCCGCGGTGGCTCCGGCTACCACGATCGCGGCGAGCACGGGTCCCGCGCAGGGCACGTAGAGCACGCCCAATGCGAGGCCGAAGCCGAAACCGTCGCGCTGGGACGCCGGGTGCCTTTGCGGGATGCGGGAGAACGGACGCTCCAGCAGTTGCTCGAGACGCGGAAAGATCAGGCCCGCACCGATTGTCACCAGCGCAGCCAGCGCTACCCACCGGATGGCGTCCTGCGGGAGGTGCAGCAGCGACAGTACGGCCGAGCCCGCCAGCGTGACGGCTGTGAAGCTGCACACCAGGCCACCGATCACCCGGTAGGGGCGCAGTCTTTCCTGACCTGGCCTCGCCTCGACGGCGGCCGCACCGGTGGTGTGTGCGCCAGAGAGGAAGATGACCGGCAGCACCGGAATTATGCACGGCGATATTCCGGTGATGAGTCCTCCAACGAGGCCAATCAGCATGAGGGAAAACATATTTAGTATTCGATGCTGCGTCCGCCGTGGATTGCGATCAGTCCCTGTGATCAGATGTGACAAGGCAGCCCGTGGCGGCCGGGCTGCCTCGTCTGGTCACGGGGTACCTGCCGTCACTGTCCAGGCGGTGTCAGCACAGTGTCGATCATGTACACCGTCGCGTTCGCGGTGTGCACCCCTCCGCACACCAGGCCCGCGTCGTTGACGGTGAGGCCGTTTCCATGCCCGGTCACGTTCAGCTCGGCGCCCTGCAGAGTCTTGTGGGTGCCGTCGACCTTGTTCGGGCTTTCCTGGCCTTGAACCACGTGGTAGGTCAGGATGCTCGTCAACATCTCAGCGTTGGTCTTGAGCTCGTTGATGGTGGCGGCGGGCAGCTTGTCGAACGCCGCGTCTGTCGGCGCGAACACCGTGTACTGGCCGTTGTTGAGGGTGTCGACCAGGTTCACGTTCGGGTTCAGTGCGCCCGACAGCGCCGAGGTCAGTGTGCTCAGCAGCGGGTTGTTCGACGCGGCCGTGGCCACCGGGTCCTGTGCCATCCCGGCCACCGAGGCCGGACCGCTGGGGTGCATTGCTGCGTAGTCAGCGCATCCGACGCCGATCAGGTCCGACTTGGGGTCGGCCATCGCCGAGGTTGGCGCGGGTGCTGCCATGCTGGTCGCCGGGTTGGCTCCGGTCGACTTCTCGGACTCGGACTTGTCGCTCGAACACGCCGAAAATCCCGCCACTGCAATGGCCGCCAGGCCCACCGCCAGTGCCTTGCTGTGAACATCCTTCATTGCGCTGTCGCTCCCTAATCGATGCGGCAATTGCGGCCGCCTACGGCTCTAACAGTTGCTATTCGGAATGACCGCCTTCGTGGATGGCTCACCGGTGGAATGTCGCAACCGGGCCGCTTCGTCCATCCGCGGCGCCGCACTCTCCGAATAGCCAATGTGTACGAACCCTCAGGACGTTCGGTCGTTGTAATCGGCAGCGGAATCGCGGGCCTGACCGCCGCGTACGCCTTGTCCGCTCGGTACCGGGTCAGTTTGTATGAAGCCGACACCAGGCTGGGCGGTCATGCCCACACCCACGTCGTCGATCGCGGCGACGGCACCACCGTCGGAGTGGACTCGGCTTTCCTAGTGCACAACGATCGGACCTACCCGACGCTGTGTCGGTTGTTTGCCGAGTTGGGAGTGGCCACCCAGGAGTCGGAGATGTCGATGTCGGTGCGCGCCGACGACACCGGACTCGAATACGCCGGAGCCCTCGGCCTGGGTGGGCTGTTCGCGTGCAGGCAATCCCTGCGACCACGCTATTTGTTCATGCTCGCAGAGATCGTCCGCTTTCACCGCGTCGCCACCCGGCTACTGGCCGCTGACTCCGCTGACGCCCAGACGCTGGGCGACTTCCTGCGCGGGTATGGCTTTTCGGAGTTCTTCGTCGAACACTTCATCGTGCCGTTGGTGGCGGCGGTCTGGTCATGCGATGGCGACGACGCGCTGCGTCACCCGGCCCGGCATCTGTTTGTGTTTCTGGGCCACCACGGCATGCTCTCGGTTTTTGGGTCACCGACGTGGCGCACGGTTGCCGGTGGTTCGGCGGTCTATGTGCGGGCCATCGCGGCGCGGCTTCCTGATGTCCGCACCGGCATGCGCGTGCGCTGGTTGCGACGGGTGCCCCACGGGGTGCTGGTTCAGGCCGGCGCCGCGGCGCCGAGGTTCTTCGACGCCGCGGTCGTCGCCGTCCACCCAGACCAGGCGCTGCATCTACTTGACGACGCGTCGGCGCATGAACGGGCCGTCCTCGGATCGATACCGTACTCGACCAACCGCGCCCAGCTGCACACCGACGAGTCGCTGTTGCCCCGGCACCGGCGTGCCCGCGCATCGTGGAACTACCTCATCACACCCGATGGCGAGGATGTTGTGGTCACCTACGACGTCAGCAGGTTGATGCGGATCGACGCTGACCGCCGGTTTTTGGTCACGCTCGGCGGCCACGACCGCGTCGATCCGCGAACGGTCATCGCCGAGATGACCTACGCCCATCCGCGCTACACACTGGAATCCGTCGCTGCCCAGAGGTTGTTGCCAACGCTCAATGATGACCGGGTGGTCTTCGCCGGCGCCTATCACGGCTGGGGATTCCACGAGGACGGCGCCGTGTCGGGGTTGCGGGCGGCCCGAGGGCTGGGCGCCGATTGGCCGGCCCAGATCCCCGCCGGCGAGGTGATTTCGTGTTGACTCCGGCGATCTATCGCACGACGATCACGCACACCCGCCGTGCTCCGGTGCGGCACTCCTTCGGATACCGGAGCTACAGCTGGTATGTCGACATCGACGAGTTGCCGGCGTTGCCCCGGTGGCTGCGGGCGTTCGCGCGGTTCGACGCCGGTGACCACTTCGACGGGCGGCCCGGTGAGTCGCTGCGCGACCGGGTGGACGCCTTCCTCGCCGAGCACGACGCGACCGTCCCGGGCGGCCGGGTGACCGCCCTGCTGCAGGCACGCGTCCTCGGGTATGTGTTCAACCCGATCAGCATCTTCTGGTGTCACGACCGCGACGGCACGCTGCGGTACGTGATCGCCGAGGTCCACAACACCTACGGGCAGCGGCACGCCTACCTGCTGCCGCCGGCGGATACACCGGTGCCGGCCGCCAAGAAGTTCTACGTCTCGCCGTTCAACCCCGTGGACGGCCACTACCTGGTGCTGGCACCGCGACCCGGACGCGACGTCGCTGTCACGGTGTCGCTGCACCGCGACAACCAGGCGGTTTTCGTCGCGACATTGCGGGGCACCCGGCGCTCGGCGACGGTGCGCCACGTCGCGGGCATGCAGCTACGCGCGCCGCTGGCGCCGCTGATGGTGGCAGTGCGCATCCGCATCCAGGGCGTCACGCTGTGGCTGCGCCGGCTCCCGGTGGTGCCACGATGAGCACCGAAATCGGTGAAACCCGTTCACCGGCAATCGACTTGCGCCGTTGGCCCGCGGTCGCTTACGTGCCGTCGGGCCCGCTGGCCGCGGTGCCAGCGCTGATCGCCGACCGGTTGCTGCGCCGGGCGGCGGCACGACTGCCGCTGCGACTGGTCTATCCCGACGGCACGGTGATCGGCGGCGGCGACCCCGCAGCTCCGGTGCTGGTGATCAAGGCGCCGGACCGGTTGGCCCGCCGGATCGGACGCCACGGCCTGATCGGGTTCGGTGAGTCCTACATGGCCGGCGAATGGGCGTCGGACCGTCTCACCGAGGTGCTGACAGTCTTGGCGACCGAGATCGCCGACCTCGTACCCCGCGCACTGCAGTGGTTGCGGCCGATCACGGTGCCCTCCCAGCCGGGATCAATGCACCGCAGCCGGGCGCAGGCCCGGCGTGACGTCGCCGCGCATTACGACCTGCCTCAGGAGCTGTTCGCCGCGTTCCTCGACGAGACGATGACCTACTCGAGTGCGTTGTTCCCGCGGTTCCCGGCCTCATGGTCGGACCTTGCCGATGCCCAACGGCGCAAGATCGATCGGCTGCTCGATGCGGCTCGAGTCGGGCCGGGCAGCCGCGTACTGGAGATCGGAACCGGGTGGGGCGAGCTGTGCATCCGGGCGGCCGCACGCGGAGCGCAGGTCCGCTCGGTCACGCTGTCTGTCCAACAACAACGACTGGCGCAGCAACGGGTCGACGCGGCCGGCCTGTCCTCGCAGGTTCAGGTGAACCTGCGCGACTACCGTGACCTCGGCGGAAACTATGACGCCGTGCTGTCGGTCGAGATGATCGAGGCGATCGGATTCCAGGCCTGGCCGGACTACTTCCAGACCCTCGAGCGGCTGCTGATGCCCGACGGGCGAATAGCAATCCAGGCGATCACCATGCCGCATGCCCGGATGCTGGCCACCCGCAAGACGCACACCTGGATCCAGAAGTACATCTTCCCCGGCGGGCTCATTCCCTCCGCCGAGGCCATTGCGGGCATCACCGCGCAGCACACGGGCCTGCGCACGGTCGACAGGTTTTCGCTGCGCCGCCATTACGCCGAGACGCTGCGGCTGTGGCGTGAACGATTCCTACAACGGCGAATCACCCTGCCGCACCTGGGCATCGACGCGGCATTCGTCCGGATGTGGGAACTCTACCTGGCCTACGCCGAGGCCGGATTCCGGTCGGGATACCTCAACGTGTATCAGTGGACGCTTGCACCCAAGGACGCGCCGTGAACTTTTGCGCCGTTTCCGCAACGTCCGCTTTGGTCGTCGGCCTGGTGCAAACGATCACCTTCGTTGCCGGCCGACGTATCGGCCGCTACAACGTCGTCGATGTGGCCTGGGGGCTCGGGTTCATCGCGGTCGCCGTCGTCACCGCTGTCCTCGGGAACGGTGACGCACTGCGCCGCTGGCTGCTGCTGGCGCTGATCGCGATCTGGGGGCTGCGGCTGAGCTGGCACATGGCCCGCAAGTCGGCAGGTAAGGGCGAGGACCCGCGCTACGCCGACCTTCTGCGGGGCGCCTCCGTCGGTCAGGTGGTGCGCAAGGTGTTCGCCCTGCAGGCTTTTGGGATCTGGTTCGTTTCGCTGCCGGTGCAACTCTCGGCAGTCACCGGCCCGACAGCGCGGCCATTGCCGGCAATCGCCGCGGCCGGCGTTCTGCTGTGGGCGGTCGGTTTCGTCTTCGAAGCCGTCGGAGATCACCAGCTGCGGGTGTTCAAAGCCGACCCGGCGCATCGCGGGATGGTGATGGACCGAGGTCCGTGGTCGTGGACGCGTCATCCCAACTACTTCGGTGACGCCTGCGTGTGGTGGGGATTGTGGCTGATCACAATCACCGGCTGGCGGGCGCTGGCTACCGTGTTCTCCCCGCTTCTCATGACGTATTTCCTGGTGTATGCCACCGGTGCGCGGTTGACCGAGAAACACATGGATGGCCGTCCCGGATTCGACGAATACAAGTATCGGACATCGTTTTTCGTTCCGCGTCGACCCCGCTCCGCGCGCAGATGACAACCGTCGCGATAAACGTCAACGGCTCCGCGCCGCCTTTGGCCGATCAGTGGTCGGCTGGCCCCGCGCCGAGCGCGGTGCTTTTGACGGCGAGAATCTGGTCCACACCCATCCGGCCCGATTCAAAAGCCAGCCGCCCACCCACCAGATACAGCCGCCATACCCGGGCGGCTTCGTCGCCCAGGAGCGCGACGAAGTCGTCGTAGTGGTCCTCGAAGGTCTGGATCCACGCATCGACTGTTTTCACATAGTGTTCGCGCAGCGCCTCGACGCTACTGATTTCGAACCCGGCGTGCTCCAGATACTGCAGCGTCCGGGATAGCGGCCGCATGTGCATATCGGGCGCAATGTAGGACTCGATGAATGGTCCGCCACCCGGGGCGGCGTCGACCCGACGGGACATCTGTTGCAGTAGCAACCGGCCGGTGGGTTTGAGGGCGCGGTGCAGGATCGCCGTGTATACCGGGTAGTGCTTCTCGCCGACGTGTTCACCCATCTCGATCGAGGCGGCGGCGTCGAACGCTGCCCGGGACTGCGGGAGCGCCCCGAATTCGCGGTAGTCCAGCTGGCGCACGACGACGCGGTCGGTTAAGGCGCGATCGGACACCCATTTGGCGACGAGGTCATGCTGATGGGCCGACAGGGTGATCCCGGTTGCGGTCACGCCGTAATGCTGTGCGGCATAGATCATCAGCGACCCCCAGCCGCAGCCGACGTCGAGCAGGCTCATCCCCGGCTTGAGGTCAAGCTTGCGACAGATGAGGTCCAGCTTGGCGGTTTGAGCATCGTGCAGAGATTGGTCGGCATGGGTGAAATACGCCGATGAGTAGGCCATATGGTCGTCGAGCAGTAGTTGGTAGACGTCATTGGGCAGGTCGTAGTGATGCGCTATCGCGGCGCGGTCGCGGCGCCGCGTGTGCTGCCGGCCGCTCAACCGGGCCTCCGTTGCGGGCGGTTGAGGTGGCCAGCCGATCACCCCCAACCGGGCAGCCAGGAGCACCGCGGGTGCCATGTGGCGCGCCGTCAGCGGGCGATGGCCGCTGGCCTGCGCCCGAGCCCGCCGGAAACCGTCGACGAGATTACCGTCGACCTGCAGATCGCCGCACACATAGGCCCGTGCCAGGCCGAGTTCGCCTGGAGCCCAGAGCAATCGTCGCAACGCCCGCCGGGACGTGAACGTGACCACCGGCCCGTCGGGCGGACCGGCCTCGCTGCCGTCCCAGGCGCGGATGCGGACGGGTAGTTCGCTCCCCACGATGACACCGAACAGCGACGCCAGCCGTTCGGCGACCGTCGCCACCCCAGGCCGGTCCTTGGCCCGCTCACGAAAGCCCATCAATCCCGTCCAGCTGCCTTATCCCTGCCTGCATCGGGCCGTCGTAGCAAATGACTGCCACCGGTGATTCGGAGGGCGCCGGATCGCGGATGGGTGACCGATTCAGGGCGGAATACGGTCGTCCCATTCGGAACGCCAACGGTGCTGGTCGCAGGGTGGTGATCGCGCGGTAAGACCAGCCCGACGTCAGCATTGCGTGTGTACAATCGGCGTACGAGGTGATCGATATGGCCAGCACGGAACGGCTCCATTTCCGAGTTCGCGCTGACAGGCAGGCGCGGCTGCGGGCTGCAGCGGATTTGGAACACCAGTCACTGACCGAGTTCGTGCTGTCAGCCGCGGAGGAGCGAGCGGAAGCTGTGTTATCCCGGCAGACGGCGGTGTCTGCCGAGTTCTTCGACGCAATGTTCGATGCGTTGTCCGAGCCGCCCCGTCCCAATGAGGCGATGCGACGGGTTGCGCTCTCGCCGCGGGTTTCTCGGCACGGCTGAGCCGGGCCGGTGTTCGTCTGCGCGACATACGGCGAACAGCATGCGGTTGGGGGCTTCGACTGCGGACAGGCAACGCTGGATGAGTGGCTGACACGGCACGCGAAATCGGCACAGGCTAAGCGCACGGCCCAGGTATTCGTGTGGACGCAAGAAGGCAACGACGAGGTGCTCGCGTACTTCACGTTGTCGGCGCATGAGATTGTGGCTGCCGATCTACCGCGTCGTCTCGCGCGGGGCATGCCGGAGCGGATTCCGGCGGTGCTGCTCGGCAAGCTCGCACTGGACAGAACCCTTCACGGCCGGGGTCTTGGCGGACAGTTGCTCTTCGACGCCTACCAGCGCGTGCTGTCTGCGACACAGACCGTAGCCGCCCGCGACCTGGTGGTCGACGCCGCTGACGATGCGGCCGTCGGCTTCTACGAGCACTATGGCTTCACCCGTGCAACGGTCGACGTGTCGATGCGTCTGGTTCGCCGGATCAAAGACATCCAAGCTGACGTCGACACCCGGTGACAGAACAACCTATTCCGCGAAGTCCAGCGGCACCCGCAACGCACTCAGCGTCGCCGCCAGCGCGTCGTATTGGCCGGCCAGCGTGACGAATTCGATCAGCTGCTGCCGGTTGAGGTGACCCGAGAGCGCGGCCCAGGTGGCGTCGGAGAGGGTCCGGGTCTCCAGCAACTCATCGGTCCCGGTCAGCAGCACCCGCTGCCGGTCGGTCAGCCCCTCGGCGTGCGGGCCCTCGAAGATCATGTCCTGGGTGGCCTCGTCGACGCCGGAGGCTTTGGCGATGCGACGGTGGTGGGTCAGTTCGTACTGGCTCTGCCGCAGATGCCCGACCCGCAGGATCACCAGCTCGGTGTCCTGCTTGGGCAGCTTGCCGCCGCCCAGCAGCAGGCCCGCCCACGGCAGCCAGGACCACATCAGCTTCTTGTGCTGGCCCAGCGTGGTGAACAGGTGCGCCTGCGGGACGTGCTGGCGCCGGGCGGCCAGCTTGCAGAACACCCAGTTGAAGAGGCCGAGGTCACGCACGCCTGGGGTGGACGGGATGCGGTCTACGTCGCTGCTCATCGGGTCCTCTCTGAAGAATCCATCCTCGACCGTGAAACGTGCGACGCACAACCGGCGTGTCGCGTCGTGAAATTCCGACTCGGTGAGGACGGCGCGTTCACCCATTCTGCTGTACCAGGTACGGCGACACGGTACTGCGGTGTTCGTCGAGATCGAGGCTGCGGCCCAGCGCCGGGAACGCGCGCTGCGGGCAGTTGTCCCGCTCGCAGACCCGGCAGCCCACCCCGATCGGGGCGGCGTTGTCCCCGGACAGATCCAGGCCTTCCGAATACACCAGCCGGTGCGCGTGGCGCAGTTCGCAGCCCAGCCCGATCGCGAACGTCTTGCCGGGCTGGCCGTAGCGCGACGCCCGGCGCTCGACGGTGCGCGCCACCCACATGTAGTTGCGCCCGTCGGGCAGCTGGGCGATCTGCACCAGGATCTTGCCCGGGTTGCCGAATGTCTCGTAGACATTCCACAGCGGACAGGTGCCGCCGGAGGAGGAGAAATGAAACCCGGTGGCGGACTGGCGTTTCGACATGTTTCCGGCCCGGTCCACCCGGACGAACGAGAACGGCACCCCGCGCATCGACGGCCGCTGCAAGGTCGAGAGCCGGTGCCCGATCGTCTCGTAGCTGACCCGGTAGAACGCCGACAGCCGCTCGATGTCGTAGCGGAAGTTCTCCGCGCTGTCGTGAAACTGCCGATACGGCAACACGGTGGCGGCGGCGAAGTAGTTGGCCAGCCCGAGCCGGGCCAGTTTGCGCGACTCCTCGGACGTGAACTTGCCCTCGGTCACCATCGCGTCGATCAGCTCGCTGAATTCCAGATACGCCAGTTCGGCGGCCATTTTGAACACCCGCTGGCCCCAGGACAGGTGATGGCCCATGTCCAGCGTCCTGGTCTGCGGGTCATAGCGGTGCAGCACCGTCTCGCCCAGGTCGATGCGCCGGTTGATGTGAACGCCGTGCTCCTCGGTGAGCCGGTTGGCCAGCTCGGCGGCCAGCTCACCGCGGTGCATCCGCATCCGTACGGTGAGATCCTCTGCGGCGGTGTCGAGTTCGTGCAGGTAGTTCTGCCGCTGGTAGAAGTAGTCGCGGACCTCCTCGTGCGGCATGGTGATGGATCCGGACCCGCTGCCGTCGGAGAAGCGCTCCTCGGTGGCGGCGGCCAGCTGCGCGGTGGTGATCCGGTAGCGGCGATGCAGGTTGACCATGGCCCGGGCCACCTTGGGATGGGCACTGACCAACTCGGCGACCTCGGACAACTCCACGTCGACGTCCAGATCGCGGTCCATCGTCACCTCCCGCAGTTCGGCGACCAGCCGGGTGTCGTCCTGGGAGGCGAAGAAGGTGGCGTCCACCCCGAACACCTCGGTGATCCGCAGCAGCACCGCGACCGTCAGCGGCCGGACGTCGTGCTCGATCTGGTTGAGGTAGCTGGGCGAAATCTCGAGCATCTGCGCCAGCGCGGCCTGGCTGAAGCCGCGCTCACTGCGCAGTTGACGAACCCGGGAGCCCACGAACGTCTTGGACATCTGGGCCAGCCTACCCGGCTGTGAAGGTGCTCTTCGCACTATTGGCAAGGGTGCTGCGGCGGGTTTGCGCCAGGTGGCGGCACTGTTTCCGGTTTGGCATGATCACCGCTGGGCAGGAAATTAGGGGAGTGCACCTGATGGCGAGCAACGACACCACACCACCCGGTCTGGGCAAGGCTTTGATGCCGGTCCTGGACCCGCACCCTGACGTATTCGACCGGGAATGGCCGCTTCGGGTCGCCGACATCGACCGCGAGGGACGGCTGCGGTTCGACGCCGCCGCCCGCCACATTCAGGACATCAGCCAGGACCAGCTGCGGGAGATGGGCTACGAGGAGGTGCATCCGCTCTGGATCGTGCGACGCACCCTGATCGACTTCATCCGCCCGATCAACTTCCAGGACATGCTGCGGGTGCGGCGCTGGTGTTCGGGCACCTCGAACCGCTGGTGTGAGATGCGGGTGCGCATCGACGGTAAGCGCGGCGGCGGGCTGATGGAGGCCGAGTCGTTCTGGATCAACATCAACCGGGAAACCCAGACCCCGGCCCGGATGGTCGAGGACTTTGTCGCCGGCCTCAAACGCACCACCACCGTCGACCGGCTGCGCTGGAAGGCCTACCTGAAGGCCGGCGCGCGCGATGACGCCGCCGAGATCCACGAGTACCCGGTCCGTTTCACCGACATCGACCTGTTCGACCACATGAACAACTCGGTGTACTGGACCGTGGTGGAGGACTATCTGTCCAGCTACCCGGAGTTGCTCAAGGCGCCGCTGCGGGTCAGCATCGAGCACGACGCCCCGGTGGCGCTGGGGGACAAGCTGGAGATCATCTCGCACGTGCACCCCGCCGGCTCCACCGAACGTTTCGGCGCTGACCTGGCCGATCGCACTGTTAGAACGCTCACATATGCGGTCGGCGAGGAGACCAAAGCAGTGGCGGCGATCTTCCCTCTGTAACACGTTTCAGTTCGGCATCGGGAGGCGACGCCGCAGCGCGCTGACCTGTGCAAATTTGTTACCGACCGGTAACTAACGCGTCGCGTTTTCCGTTCGCCGCCGACGGTCATTCTTAACAAGATTAGCAAAACCTGGTCAACCCGTTGCTGAAATTGGCAAAGTAAACGGGTGGACCTGGGCAGATGCGCTGTGCAATCGTCGCCTTAGCAGTCAAGCGAAGCTGTCGCGGTGTTAACAAGCCGGACAACTCGATCACCCGAAGGAGCACCGATGTCTACCGTTGGCACGCCGAAGAGCCCGGAGCAGATCCAGCACGACTGGGACCACAACCCGCGGTGGAAGGGCGTCACCCGCACCTACACCCCGGCCGACGTGGTGGCGCTGCAGGGACACGTCGTCGAGGAGAGCACGCTGGCTCGCCGCGGCGCCGAGGTGCTCTGGGAGCAGCTGCACGACCTGGACTACATCAACGCGCTGGGCGCGTTGACCGGCAACATGGCCGTGCAGCAGGTCCGGGCCGGCCTCAAGGCCATCTACCTGTCCGGCTGGCAGGTCGCCGGTGACGCCAACCTGTCCGGGCACACCTACCCCGACCAGAGCCTGTACCCGGCCAACTCGGTGCCGCAGGTGGTCCGCCGGATCAACAACGCGCTGCTGCGCGCCGACGAGATCGCCAAGGTGGAGGGCGACACCTCGGTGGAGAACTGGCTGGCCCCGATCGTCGCCGACGGTGAGGCCGGCTTCGGTGGCGCGCTCAACGTCTACGAGCTGCAGAAGGCGATGATCGCCGCCGGTGTCGCGGGGTCGCACTGGGAGGACCAGCTGGCGTCGGAGAAGAAGTGCGGCCACCTGGGCGGCAAGGTGCTGATCCCGACCCAGCAGCACATCCGCACCCTGACCTCGGCCCGTCTGGCTGCTGACGTCGCCGACGTCCCGACCGTGGTGATCGCCCGTACCGACGCCGAGGCCGCCACCCTGATCACCTCCGACGTCGACGAGCGCGACCAGCCGTTCATCACCGGTGAGCGCACCAGCGAGGGCTTCTACCGGGTCAAGAACGGCCTGGAGCCGTGCATCGCCCGGGCCAAGGCCTACGCGCCGTTCGCCGACCTGATCTGGATGGAGACCGGCACGCCGGACCTGGAGCTGGCCAAGAAGTTCGCCGAGGGCGTCAAGGCCGAGTTCCCCGACCAGATGCTGGCCTACAACTGCTCGCCGTCGTTCAACTGGAAGCAGCACCTCGATGACGCCACGATCGCGAAGTTCCAGAACGAGCTGGGCGCGATGGGCTTCAAGTTCCAGTTCATCACGCTGGCCGGCTTCCACGCGCTGAACTACTCGATGTTCGACCTGGCGCACGGCTACGCCCGCAACCAGATGAGCGCCTACGTCGAGCTGCAGGAGCGCGAGTTCGCGGCCGAGGAGCGCGGCTACACCGCCACCAAGCACCAGCGCGAGGTGGGTGCGGGGTACTTCGACCGGATCGCCACCACGGTGGACCCGACGTCGTCGACGACCGCGCTGGCCGGCTCCACCGAAGAGGGCCAGTTCCACTGATCTAACCTCCGCCGAGCAGACGTAGAATCGCACATTTGCGGCCTCAGCCGTGCGATTCTGCGTCTGCTCGCGCGTTTGAGGGTGCCATCGAACCGAAAGGAATGAAGGTGTCGATCGAACGAGTAGGGGTCGTCGGGGCCGGCCAGATGGGCGCCGGAATCGCCGAGGTCTGCGCCCGCGCTGGTGTCGACGTCAAGGTCTTCGAGACCACCGAGGAGCTGACCACGGCGGGACGTAACCGCATGGTGAAGTCCCTGGAGCGTGGCGTCAGCGCCGGCAAGATCACCGAGCGGGAACGCGACGCGGCCGTCGAGCGCCTGTCGTTCACCACCGACCTGGCCGATCTGGCCGACCGCCAGCTGGTGATCGAGGCCGTCATCGAGGACGTCGACGTCAAGGGCAAGATCTTCGCCGAACTGGACCGGGTCATCACCGACCCCGACGCCGTGCTGGCGTCCAACACCTCGTCCATCCCGATCATGAAGATCGCGTCGGCCACCAAGAACCCGCAGCGGGTGCTGGGTCTGCACTTCTTCAACCCGGTGCCGGTGTTGCCGCTGGTGGAGCTGGTCAACACCCTGGTCACCGGCGACGCCGCGGTGGCGCGTACCGAGGAGTTCGCCAGCACGGTGCTGGGCAAGCAGGTGGTGCGCTGCTCGGACCGGTCCGGTTTCGTCGTCAACGCCCTGCTGGTGCCCTACCTGCTGTCGGCGGTCCGGATGCTCGAAGCCGGGTTCGCCACCGTCGAGGACATCGACAAGGCCGTGGTCGCCGGGTTGTCGCACCCGATGGGCCCGCTGCGGCTGTCGGACCTGGTCGGCCTTGACACGCTGAAGCTGATCGCGGACAAGATGTACGACGAATTCAAGGAGCCGCTCTACGCAGCCCCGCCGCTCTTGCTGCGGATGGTCGAGGCGGGCCAGCTCGGCAAGAAGTCCGGGCAGGGCTTCTACAGCTACTGACGCGCGGCTGCTACGGCAGCTGCGGCGGGATCGGCGACGGGTGTGGCTGGGCGTTGAACTTCTCCAGCGACCCGCCCACCTCGACGATCCCGCACAGCGCGTTCCAGCTCAGCATCGTCAGGTAGTCGATCAGGTCGTCGGTGCTCATCCGCGGGTGGGACATCCATGAGTGGGTGGCCAGCTGGACGCCGCCGACGATCAGGAACGCCCAGGGCTCGACGCCGTGGGTGTCCATCCCGGCTTCGGCCATCCGACGGCGCAGCATCACCGCCAGCATCCGGGCGATGATTTGCTCGCTGTCGGCGATGACCTTGTTTTTGCCGGCCGAGTTGTTGGCCATCACGAACTGGTACGGCTCGGGCTCGGCGGCCACGGTTTCGACGTAGACCCGGATGATCTCGCGGGTCAGTGCGAAGCCGTCGAGGTGTGACGACAGCGCGGCGGCCATATTGGGGATCAGGGTGGTCTGCGCGAAGCGCATCATCACCGCGGTGGTCAGGTCGTTCTTGTCGACGAAGTAGCGGTACAGCACGGTCTTGGATACGCCGATCTCGGCGGCGATTTCATCCATGCTGACGCTGCTGCCGCGACGCCGGATCGCCTCCAGGGTGCCCTCGACCAGCTCGGTGCGGCGCTCCATCTTGTGCTGGCGCCAACGTCTCTTGCGGCCATCGACCTTCACGACCGCGCCCCGTGTCTGCTCTGCCACTGTTGCGGATTCCCAATCACTCGACCGTGTCGATACTACGGCCTCGCCGGATCGCGCCTCCCTGTCCCGGGGAGGTGCCGGTCACAGTAACTGTGGCGCACCCGCCGCGATAGCGGATGATGGTGCAGTGGCCACAAAACCCAACGCGGGGGGTGCGGGTCGGCACCGGATCGACGCAGGATCGCGGCTGCGTCCGCTGACCGCGACGTTCGCCGAGTCGTTCGCCGGGGCTGACCCGGAGGCGGACGCCGAGCGTCGGCGGGCGCTGCGCCGGATGAAGGTGGTGGCGCTGTCCTTCCTGCTGGGTGCCACGGTGGTGTTTCTCGGTTGCCGGTGGGCGCAAGCCGACGGAGCCGCCGCCGCCTGGGTGGGCTACGTCGGTGCGGCGGCCGAGGCCGGCATGGTGGGCGCGCTGGCGGACTGGTTCGCGGTGACGGCGCTGTTCAAACATCCGTTGGGCATCCCGATCCCGCACACCGCGATCATCAAGCGCAAGAAGGATCAGCTCGGCGAAGGGCTGGGCACCTTCGTGCGGGAGAACTTCCTGTCGCCCGAGGTCGTCGAGACCAAACTGCGCGACGCCCAGGTGCCCAGCCGGCTCGGCAAGTGGCTCGCGGAGCGGTCGCACGCCGAGCGGGTCGCCGCCGAGGCCGCCACCGTGCTGCGGGTGCTGGTGGAGTTGCTGCGTGACGACGACGTCCAGCAGGTGATCGACCGGATGATCGTCAAACGCCTCGCCGAACCCAAATGGGGCCCGCCGGTCGGCCGGGTGCTGGCGAGCCTGCTGGCCGAGCACCGGCAGGAAGCGCTGCTGCAGTTGCTGGCCGATCGCGCGTTCCATTGGTCGCTGAACGCGGGGGAGATCATTCAGCGGGTGGTGGAGAACGACTCGCCGACCTGGTCACCGCGGTTCATCGATCACCTGGTCGGCGACCGCATCCACCGCGAGCTGATGGACTTCACCGACAAGGTGCGCCGCAACCCCGACCACGACCTGCGGCGCAGCGCCACCCGGTTCCTCTTCGAGTTCGCCGACGATCTGCAGCACGACGAGGCGACCATGGCCCGCGCCGAGGCGATCAAGGACCAGCTGATGGGCCGCGACGAGGTCACCAACGCCGCCGGGGCGGCCTGGAAGACCCTTAAGCAGCTGGTGCTCGACGGCGTCGACGACCCGTCGAGCACGCTGCGGGTCCGCATCGCCGACACCGTGGTCCGCATCGGCGAATCGCTGCGTGACGACGCCGACCTGCGTGACAAGGTGGCTGATTGGATGGTGCGGGCGGCCCAGCATCTGGTGTCGCAATACGGCGTCGAGATCACCGCGGTCATCACCGAGACCATCGAGCGCTGGGACGGCGAGGAGGCCAGCCGGCGCATCGAGTTGCATGTCGGTCGAGACCTGCAATTCATCCGCATCAATGGCACCGTGGTGGGTGCGCTAGCCGGCCTGGTTATCTACACCATCGCCCAGCTAGCGTTCTGACCTGCGCTAACAAGTGCTTGCAATAGTTAGCGCAACGTTATAGGGTGGCGCTTGTCAGCACCGGCAACCCGACGTGAGGAGGCCAGCCAATGTCGCAGGACGAAAAGCTTGCCGCAGTGGTATCGACCGCCGCGTCGGATATCGGCAGCTTCATCAGGGCGCAGCGTGAAGCGGCTCAAGTGTCGGTGCGACAGCTGGCTGACAAGGCCGGTGTGAGCAATCCGTATCTCAGCCAGATCGAGCGCGGGTTGCGTAAGCCGTCTGCCGACGTGCTCAACCAGATCGCCAAGGCGCTGCGGGTTTCCGCCGAAGTGCTCTACGTCCGGGCCGGGATTCTCGAGCCCTCGGAGAAGAGCGAGGTGCGAGACGTCATCATCGCCGACACCGCGATCACCGAGCGTCAGAAGCAGGTTCTGCTGGACATCTACACCTCGTTTCTGCAACAGAACGACGCTGCCCGTGAGGAGTCGACGCCCGCTGAACCTGACTGATCGAGACCAGACAACCGCTGAAGAAAATTCGTGAAAGGAAACACCATGGCCGAGAACCCGAACCTCGACGACCTGAAGGCCCCGCTGCTTGCCGCGCTGGGCGCTGCTGACCTGGCCCTGGCCACCGTCAACGACCTGATCTCCGAGCTGCGCGACCGCGCCGAGGAGACCCGCACCGACACCCGCAGCCGGGTCGAGGAGAGCCGCGCTCGCCTGACCAAGCTGCAGGAGGACCTGCCCGAGCAGCTGCGTGAGCTGCGGGAGCGCTTCACCGCCGACGAGCTGCGCACCGCCGCCGAGGGCTACGTGGAGGCCGCGACCAACCGCTACAACGACCTTGTTGAGCGCGGCGAAGCCGCTCTGGAGCGGTTGCGCGGTCAGTCCTCGATCGAGGACGTCTCGGCGCGTGCCGAGGGCTACGTCGAGCAGGCCGTCGAGCTGACCCAGGAGGCGCTGGGCACCGTGGCGTCGCAGACCCGCGCCGTCGGTGAGCGTGCCGCCAAGCTGGTCGGCATCGAGTTGCCGGCCAAAAAGGACGCTCCGGTCGCCAAGAAGGCCCCGGCCAAGAAGGCCCCGGCCAAGAAGGCTGCCGCCAAGAAGGCCCCGGCCAAGAAGGCTCCGGCCAAGAAGGTCACCCAGAAGTAATTTCGCCGACACACGGGGTGTCAGGCTGCTCGTGGGGGCAGCCTGACACCCCGTTGTCTATGTCCGTGCCGCGCGACCGCGGATATGCGTACATTTGCGCACGCTCGCCGTCGGTGAGCGGCGTTTGGTCGGTACCCTTACAGGGTGACGTTGGAAGCCGTGCCGAATCTGATCCTGTACGTCCTGCAGATCGCGGTCATCGTGATGGCGGTGTACTCGTTCGTGCACGCGGCGCTGCAGCGCCCCGACGCGTTCACCGCCGCCGGCAAGCTGACCAAGCCGGCCTGGTTGGGCATCTTGGGTGGCAGCGTGTTGCTGGCCTCCATTCTGGAGTTCTTGTTCCCGTTGCTCGGCCCCGTCGTCGCGGCCTGCGCGGCCGGGGTATACCTCGCTGATGTGCGGCCCAAGCTCCTGGAGATCCAGGGGAAGTCGCGCTAGGCGGATGCGCGGCTGGGCCTGCGCCCCGAGCCTGGCGCTCCTGGCGGTGTGCCCCGCGGCCCCGGTCGCCGCTGATCCGGGCACCGCGTCGTACTCTCCGCCGTTCGTGGATCACAGCGAATGGGTGCAGTGGGCGGGACGACCGAGCCTGCGAATCTTTCCGACACCGTCGGGGCGGGCCGCCGCCGGCGACGCCGGAACCGGCGGCGAGCGCGATCAGGCCTGGGCCGAGGTGCTGCGGCTGACCCCGGACGCCGACACCCCGGGCATGCGCGAGCAGTTCCGCTGTCATTGGCAATGGGCCGAATTCGCCCGGCCCGGCAAGACCAGCTGGAACCTGGAACCGTGGCGGCCGGTCGTCGACGACGTCACGATGGCCGAAGCCGGATGTAATCCGGGCGACCCCGAGGAACCGTTCTGATGCACTACACCCGCCAACAACTGGCCGCTCTGGTCGACCACACGCTGCTCAAACCCGAAGCCACGGCCGCCGATGTGGCGGCGGTGGTGCGGGAGGGCGCAGAACTCGGGGTCTGCGCGGTGTGTGTGTCGCCGTCGATGGTGCCGGTCGCCGTCGCCTCCGACCCCGCCGGCATGGCGATCGCGGCGGTGGCCGGTTTCCCCTCCGGCAAGCACGCGTCGGCCATCAAGGCGCAGGAGGCGGCGCAGGCCGTGGCGGCCGGCGCAGCGGAGATCGACATGGTCATCGACGTGGGCGCCGCGGTCGCGAATGACCTGGCCGCGGTGCGCTCCGACATCGCGGCCGTGCGTGCGGCCGTGCCCGGCGTCGTGCTCAAAGTGATCGTCGAGTCGGCGGCGCTGCTGACCCTGGCCGGTGCGCCGCTGCTGATCGAGGTGTGCCGGATCGCCGAGGACGCTGGCGCGGACTTCGTCAAGACGTCGACCGGGTTTCATCCCGCCGGCGGCGCGTCGCTGCGGGCGGTTGCGCTGATGGCCGAAACCGTCGGCGGCCGCCTGGGTGTCAAAGCCAGCGGCGGTATCCGCACCGCCGCCGACGCGGTCGCGTTGCTCGACGCCGGTGCGACCCGCCTGGGGCTGTCCGGCACCCGGGCGGTGCTCGACGGCCTGTCATAACCGCCGATCGCACCCCCGAAAACTGCCGAGCGGCACTTTCACGACGCGACGCGCCGGTGACACGTCGTGAAAGTGCCGCTCGCGGAAGCGTGCAGGATCAGAACAAGGCGGCGGAGGCCAGCTCGGCGGCCGCGGTGGAACCTGCGGCGCCCATCGCGTCCGAGATGTCGTCCCACACGTTGACCGGGAACTGCATGAAGGCGTTGCCGATCTGCTCGAAGCCGTCCTGCATCACCGTCCACACCGACGACCAGTCGTTGGTGCCGAACGCCGCCTCGATGGCTTCCTGAATGTGGTAGCCCGCGACCTGCGGGGCGATCATCAGATCCCGGAAGTCGACGAACAGGTTGGTCGCCAGTCCCGGATCCGCGGCGACGTCCTCGCCGTTCCAGCTGACCAGCGTCCAGCCATCGGTGGGGTTGCCTTCGACGATGACCTGACCGGTGTTCGGCAACAAGCCGGTGGACAGGCTGTCGAACAGCAGCTTGAAGTCCGGGTTCTTGACGTTCATCATCACCCAGGTCACGATCGACATCGCGTGCGCGAACCCCACATCGCTGATCACGCCGTCGCCGTTGGCGTCGCCCGCGCTGTACATCGTGTCGACGGCGTCGCTGAACCGGTCGTTGAACGCCACCCCGTTCACGTCGATGTCGGAGCCCAGCTGCGGCACCCACCACTGGCCGAACATCCACGCCAGCGGCGCCGCCAGGTACATCAGGCCGTTGGCCTGGTCCTGGGTCGTGCCGTCCAGGACGCCGGCGCTGACCTCGTTGAGGCCGGCCAGGTGGGTGACGGACGCGCTGGGGTCGCCGGCGGCGGTGAGCCAGTCCGCCGCGGTCTGCTGGGTCCGCAGGAACTCCGAGGTGTAGATCCCGTCGTAGCTGCCCGGTGCCAGCAGGTGCAGCGGGTTGGTGGGATCGGCCAGGTACGCCGCCTGGGTGCCGCCCTCCTCGGTCAACGCGGCGCCCGGTGGGACGGTGCCGATGATGTGGTTGACGTTGTCTTCCGACAGCCCGTGGCGCACCAGGTCCAGGATCATGTTCTCGTCGGCGGTGAGCTGGATCGCGGCCACCGTGACGGTGGGCAGCGGGGCCGTCACCGGTACGGCGGCGATGACGCTGGCGCCCGCCAGTGCGACGCCCGCGGTGATCCAGGGACGGGTAGAAAGTGCCGACATGCTCATCTCCTACTTAGGTTCCACTCAGGTGATGAATTACGTTAGGGGTTAGAACGTAATAAAACAAGGCCTTTGCGGTACTTTTCGAGGATGAAATCCGGGTCGCCCTCCGCGGGCCGCCCCCGTGACCCGCAGAAGGACGAAGATGCCCTGGCCGCGGCGCGGGAGTTGCTTGCCGAAGTCGGGTATCAGCGGACCACCATCGCTGCCATCGCTCGGCGCTCCGGTGTCGGGGCGCCGACGATCTATCGGCGCTGGCCCAACCGCGAGGCGCTGATCGAGGACGCCGTGTTCGGTCACGCACGACCGGCGCCGCTGCCCCCGGAGACCGACGACCTGCGCGCCGACCTGCGGGCCTGGGTGGAGCTCTTCTTGGCCGTATTGGCCGATCCGGTCACTCGCGCCGCGGTTCCCGGGCTGATGCTGGCCTGGCAGCGCGACGAAGGGCTCTACAAGCGGTTCCTGCTGCGCAACGAGCGCGACGTGCGGGCGTTGTTCACCGACCGGCTGGCCGCGGCTGGGGTGGACCGGCACGTCGAAGCGGCGTTCGATTTCCTGGTCAACACCACCATGGTTCGCGCCGCGGCGATGGGCACCGAAGGTGCTGCCGAGTATTGCGACCGCACGGCGGACGCCCTTGCCGCCCTGCTGTATTCGACCTGGCCCGACCGGCCGGAGTGATTAAAGCTTTGCCAGGCAAGGGTCTTGGTTGTCGCCGGCCGGAATGGTGGCGTTGCTGCTGGAAAAGTGCGCCGTCACACCGGAATCCGTGACCTCGACGCTGTCGCCGTGGATGCCCAGCGGGTAGTTCTTGGTCGCCTTCGAGGTCAGTTTGTCCAGCGCGCTCTGCGCCTCGTCCTGCGACATCGCATGTCCCAGCAGGCTCAGCTTGACGATCTTCAACGACAGCCCACCGTCGACGATCTCCGGCTTGAGGGTCAGCCCGTCCAGCATGCCCTTGAGCTCCACCGTGCCGGCGCCGGCGTCGGTGGTGACGTCGTGGGCCAACAGGCTGCCCAGGCCCGGCAGCGCCTCCTGGATCGACTCCTTGATGCCGTCCGACGACCAGGTGACCGTTCCGTTCATGGAGCCGATGGTGCCCTTGGAATCGGCGGTGCTCTTCAGCCGGATGTCCTGCACGTCCAGGTCGACGAGCATCCCCTTGACGTCGCGCACCTGATTGCCGGCGGTCTGCACCGAGATCCGGGTGTAGTGACCGCTGAGGTACTGCAGCAACACCGGCGGCGTCGAGCTGAAGGACACGTCGGCGCTGTCCTGGATCTCGCACTGCACCGCGTCGGCCACCACGCCGGCCGCGTGATGACGGGCGTAGAGCTCGGTGCCCAGCAGCCCGGCGATGACCAGCGCCAGCGCAATGATCACGATCAGAACGATGGAACGCCGCTTGGCGTTAGTCGGTGCCGTCATCTGCGAGATTCTGCCTGATCTGTCTGAACGAGGGGCGAAGACGCTCCGTCTGGTCTCGCGTCACAGGTCCGCGAAGCACGGGTTGTCGCTGTGCGCCGGGATGGAGGCGTTGCGGGTGGAGAACTTGGCCACCACACCGGTGTCGGTGATCTCCAGGCTGTCCGCGTGAATCCCCATCGGGTACTTGCTGGTCAACTCCTGGCTGAACTTGTCCAGCTCGGGCTGGATGCTTTCCTTGGCCAAGCCGCCGAAGAAACTGGCCAGCCCGGTGATCTTGACCAGTTCCAGTGTCAGCGCATTGTTTTGCACCGAGGGTTTGACGATCACGCCGGCCAGTCCACCGCTCAGCTCGACGGTGCCGTCGTCGGGGTGGGTGGTGACCTCATCCACGGTCTTGCCCAGCAGCGGAACCATGTCGCGGATGGTTTCCTTGATGCCGTCCGACGGCCAGGTCAAGGTGGCGTCCAGGGCGCCGATGCTGCCGCTGGAGTCGGCGGTGGACTGCAACCGGACATCGGCGATGTTCAGATCGGCCGTCATCTGCTTGGCGTCTTTGATCCGGTTGCCGGCGGTGTGGATCGAGATGTTGGTGTAGTGCCCGGTGATGTGTTGCCACAGGAACGGCGGCGAGATCCCGAACGACACCGTGGCGCTGTCCTCCGCCTCGCATTCGGTGGCTTTGGCCACCTTGTTGTCGGCGACGTGGCGGGCGTAGAGCTCGGTGCCGATCAGACCGGCGACCACCAACGCCAGCGTGCTGACGAAGATCAAAAACAGCGACAGCGGGTCGCGCAGGAAGCCCAGCCGACCGCCCTTGGACTCGGCAGGCGGGGGCGCGGCCGGCGGGCCGGGGGCGGAAGGCGGTGGCGGTTGGCCGGGCGCGCCGCGCGGCGGTTCCGGCGGGAAGTCCTGCGCGCCGGGCGGCGGGCCAGGTATCCGGTTGGTGGGCGGTTCCTGGGCGTTCGGCGGCATCTTCATCTGCCGGGTCGGTGACTCAGAGGGCACCCGGGGCGGGGGAGGCTTCTGCCCCGACGAGGGGGCCCACGGCGACGGATCGCCCTGCGGAGGTCCTGGCGGAGTGGTCACTACTCCGATTCTGCCTCATCGATGCGAGCGAACGCGGCGCGGTTTTGTAGCACCGCGATGGTTCGGCGGGCGGCAGCGACCTCCTCGACGTCGATGTCGGCGGTCACCAGCTGGGGATTCGCCTGCGCGGACGCCACCACCTCGCCCATCGGCGAGGCGATCAGGCTGCCGCCGACCCCGGTCGGGGCGCCGCTGCTCAGGGTGTCGCCCGGGTCCGCCTGTCCGGCCGCGGCGACGAATCCGGTGGTGTCCAGCGCCCTAGCGCGGGCCAGCAGCCGCCACTGCTCGAGCTTGCCCGGTCCCGAGCCCCAGGAGGCGCTGACCGTGATCAGCTGTGCGCCGCGCCGGGCCAGCTCGCTGTACAGCGCGGGAAATCGGATGTCGTAGCAGGTGGTCAGCCCGACCCCGACATCGTCGACGCTGATCACAACCGGCTCCAAACCCGCTGCAACCGTGCGCGATTCGGTGAAGCCGAAGGCGTCGTAGAGATGGATTTTGTGGTAGTGGGCGTCGGTGGTGGGCCCGGTCGCGAGCAGCGTGTTGAACACCCGGCCGTCATCGGCCGGGGTGAACATCCCGGCGATGACGGTGACGCCGGCGTCCGAGGCGATGGCGCGCACTCCGTCGGCCCAGGGGCCGTCCAGGCGTTCGGCGACCGGGCCCAGCGGCACACCGAACCGGCACATGGTTGCTTCGGGAAACACCACCAGCGCCGCCCCGGCATCCGCGGCCCGCGCGGTGTAGTCGCGCACCAGCTCAAGGTTGGCCGCCGGGTCGGTGCCGCTGAGGATCTGTGCCACCGCGATCCGCATGTGTTGCTCCTAGGTGGTTTGCTGCACTCGCCGAGCGTGTACTGAGACCGAAAAATCTGCTGACATCTCGGTCTGAATGCACGCTCGGCGAATCGGGGCATCGCTCACGCCGACTGGGCCACCCACATCGAGGTGAAGCGCTGTTCGGCGGTCATCAGCTCCGCCAACCGGGCCCCGATGATGCTCTCGATCTTGCCGCCCACCAGCGGGATGTCGACGTGCACGGTGGCCGTGCAATTCAGCCGGCAGCCCGTCTCGGTGGGTGCCAGCACCGCCTCGCCGGACAGCGACGCCGGCGCGGCCAGCACCTTGCCGCGGACCCGGGCCACGGCCTTGCCGTCACGCAGCGGGCTCCACCGCTCGTTGCGCACCATCTCCAGGTCACCGCGGTGGAACTGGGTGACCAACGCCGGAAGCCGCTCCCGGTACAGCGCCTGGGTGGTGGACACGTCGACGGTGCCGCCGGGGTCAACGCTCATCGAATCCAGCGTCGCGGTGTCCGCCCCGGAATCGGCCAGTCGGGCCAGCCAGTAGCGCTGATCGCAGAACGCCGCATGCACGTCTTCGACGCTGGCCGGGTATTCGGCCGTCAAGTCGAATGAACGTGACATGGCAAATCACGCTACCGTTACCGCCCGTGGTGAGAAGACAGTTCGCTGGTGCGCGCGTCGCGCAGGCGGTGCCGCTGGCTCCGCTCACCACACTGCGCGTCGGCCCGGTCGCCCGGCGGGTGATCACCTGCACCACCACCGAACAAGTGGTCGCGACCCTGGGTGAGCTGGACAGCGCTGACACCGGTCCGGTGCTGGTGTTGGCCGGTGGTTCCAACGTGCTGATCGCCGACGACCTGACCGAGCTCACCGTGGTGCGGCTGGCCACCGAGCAGCTCAGCATCGACGGCGCGGTGCTGCGCGTCGACGCCGGCGCGGTGTGGGACGACGTGGTGGCCACCACCGTGGCCGCCGGACTGGGCGGTCTGGAGTGCCTGTCCGGCATCCCCGGATCCGCCGGCGCCACCCCGGTGCAGAACGTCGGGGCCTACGGCGTCGAGGTCGCCGACCTCATCACCCGGGTGCGGCTCCTGGATCGGCGCAGCGGCGAGGTCCGCTGGGTGTCGGCCGCCGAGTTGGGGTTCGGCTACCGGACCAGCGTGCTCAAGCATTCCGCCGAGGCCGTCGTGCTCGAGGTCGAGTTCGCGTTGGACCCCTCGGGGGCCAGTGCCCCGCTGCGCTACGACGAGCTGACCGCCGCGCTGGGTGCGAGCAGCGGGGATCGGGCCGAGCCGACCGCGGTGCGCACGGCCGTGCTGACGTTGCGGGGCCGCAAAGGCATGGTGCTCGACGACACCGACCACGACACCTGGAGTGCGGGTTCGTTCTTCACCAACCCGGTGGTGGCGCCGGAGACCTATGAACGGCTCGCCGTTAACCGGCCGGTTCCGCACTATCCGGCGCCGGGCGGGGTGAAGCTGGCCGCCGGTTGGCTGGTCGAGCAGGCCGGATTCGGCAAGGGCTATCCGGGCAGCGACGGTGCGCCGGTGCGGTTGTCCACCAAGCATGCGCTGGCATTGACCAACCGGGGCCATGCCAGCACCGCCGACGTGCTGGCATTGGCGCGAACGGTGCGCGACGGGGTCGCCGAGGCGTTCGGCGTGACCCTGACCCCGGAACCCGTGCTGGTCGGCTGCGCCCTGTAGCCGGCGGATTTCCGGGCCGGGTGCTACTGACCGGTATCTTGATGCTCGTGAATACTCCCAGCGTGCCGTCGCCGATCAGCCGGCGTCGCGTGCTGGCCGCACTCGCTGTTGGGGTGGCCGCACCGGCCGCGCTGGCCGCCTGCAGCCGGGAATCCAGCAAACAGCAGGAAGCCGCGAAGCAAGGTCCGCCCGAACTCACCTACCAGCCCGCGGACGCCGCCGCCGACGTGGCGCCCAACGCGCCGGTCAGCGTCGAGGTCCGCGACGGCTGGTTTCAGCGGGTCGCGCTGACCAATGCCTCCGGCAAGGCGGTCGCCGGGGTGCTCAACCGGGACCGCACCCTGTTCAGCACCACCGAGTCGCTGGGATACGACGGCACCTACACCTGGTCGGGATCGGTGGTCGGGCACGACGGCAAGGCCGTGCCGGTGGCCGGGAAGTTCACCACGCTGTCGCCCTCCAAGGTCATCGACGGCGGGTTCCAGCTGGCTGACGGGCAGACCGTCGGGGTGGCTGCGCCGGTCATCATCCAGTTCGATGCGCCGATCGCCGACAAGGCCGCCGTCGAGCGGGCGCTCAATGTCACCACCGAGCCGCCGGTCGAGGGCAGCTGGGCGTGGCTGCCGGACGAGGCGCAGGGGTCGCGGGTGCACTGGCGTCCGCGCGAGTACTACCCGGCCGGAACCAAGGTCAACGTCGACGCCAGGCTCTACGGGCTGGCGTTCGGCGACGACGCCTACGGCGCCCAGGACATGACGCTGAGCTTCGCGATCGGGCGGCGCCAGGTGGTCAAGGCCGAGGTGTCCTCGCATCGCATCCAGGTGGTCACCGACGCCGGGGTGATCATGGACTTCCCGTGCAGCTACGGCGAGGGCGACCTGGCCCGCAACGTCACCCGCAACGGGATCCACGTGGTCACCGAGAAGTACGCCGACTTCTACATGTCCAACCCCGCCGCCGGCTACAGCAACATCCACGAGCGCTGGGCGGTGCGGATCTCCAACAACGGCGAGTTCATCCACGCCAATCCGGCCAGCTCCGGCGCGCAGGGCAACAGCAACGTCACCAACGGTTGCGTCAACCTGTCCACCGCGGACGCCGAGCAGTACTTCGGCAGCGCCATCTACGGCGACCCGGTGGAGGTCACCGGCAGCACCATCCAGCTGTCCTACTCCGACGGCGACATCTGGGACTGGGCGGTGGACTGGGACACCTGGGTCTCCATGTCGGCCCTGCCGCCGCCGGGCGCCGGACCGCCACCGGCCTCGATCCCCAGTACCGCGCCGGCCACCCCGACCGACGCGCCCACCCTGTCGGGGACGCCGACCACCACGACGACGTCTCCTTCGCGTGGCCCCGGCGGGTAGCGCCGGCCTGAGGAACTCCACAGCGATAAGGGCTGCTTTCGCTAACAAATTGTCCTGCTCGACGATCGGGCGGATAGCATAGGCCTCTTTGCTGTGCGTTGCGGGTTGGGAGTGCTGTCGTGGTTAAGCCGCTGCATGTTGTCTTGCCGGCGCTGCGCGGGTCGGCGCACGATTTGTCCGGAGTGGCCGACGCGTTGCGCGCGGGTCTGGGTGCGCTGGATGAGCAGATCACCGGCCTGGTCGGGACGTCCTGGTCGGGAGATGCCTCGGCCGAGTACAGCAAGGTGTGGCAGCAGTGGCATGAGGGCGCCGGCTCGGTGATCTCCGGGTGGCAGACCTTTTCGGAGTTGCTGGCGAGGACCGAGAAGGCCTACCGGGAGACATCCGGTGGCGGCTCAGGGGGCGCGGAGTGACCAAATTCAAGGTGGACCCGCCGAAGTTGGCCGAGGCGGTCAAGCAGCTCACGGACTTCCACACCGCAGTGCGCTCCAAGGTCAGCGAGGCGGAGACGGTGATGGCCCGGCTGGCGGGTTCATGGGACAGCGAGGCAGCGGACGCAGCCCAGGAAGCGCATCGGCGGCTGGTGTCGGGCGCCGAAGAAATGCGCCAGGCATTGGCAGGGTTGAAAGGGTTTCTGGACAACGCCCACGGCGCCTACACAGGTGCGATCAAGGGGAATTCGCAGATGTGGGGCGTGGATCAGGCGCCGTGATTGCTGGACAAGGTGTGAGGGCGCCGGGGTCGGCTGATGGCGCCGATTGATGTCGACCCGGTGGTGCTGGCTGCCGCCGGGGTAGCGCTGGGTGCCGACGGCGGTGAACTTGCGACCGCCTTGACGACGTTTTCGGGGTCACTGAAGGCGTTCAATGCCGGACAAGACAGCGCGGGGAAGGTGTTCGCGGCGTCGTATCTGCAGAATGCACCCGCGATCGTCAAGGCGGCGCTCTCGGCGGTCTCGGCATGTCGGAAGGCCGGTTTCGGCATCCAGATGTCGGCGGCGAACTATGCCGCCGCCGAGGCGGCAGCCACCGTCGGTGGCCCGTCGGCGTCGGTGGCACCGCCGGTGGCGGCTACGCCGGCGTCGCTGTCGGTGCACATTCCTAGCCCGTTCGGCAACGGAATCGCTGCACCACTGCTGTGGTCGATGGTCGAGTTCTTTGTCGGCGATCTGTGGCCCAACGGTGATCCCGGTGCGATGCGCGACGCGGCGTCATCGTGGAAGACCTTGGGGCAGACGCTGACCCGCATCGGCACCCAGATTCCGACGGTGAAGCCGTCGATCACCGCGCAGGACATTCCGGAGCAGCAGAAGATGACCGGCGCCGTCGACGACATCGCCAACTCGGTGACCGCGCTGGCCGGGATGGCGTCGTCGCTGGCAGCTCAGTTGGAGTCGTTTGCGGGCGAGGTCGAGAAGGCGCAGAACGCGATCCGTGACTTGTTCAAGCGGTTGTCGCCGTCGGGGTTGTTGGACACGATCGGGGATTGGTTCCACGGCAAGAGCCCGCTGGATGACATCAAGGCGATCGCCAATGACATCAAGGAGCTGCTGCGGACGCTGGGCCGTGAGGCCGAGTCCAAGGTCGAGGCTATCCAGATGGCGGTAGCCGCGCTGGACAGCCTGGCTAATACGGTCGAGGCCTGGATCAGCAAGGAATTCCCGGCGATCGCGCCGGTGGTCAACGCGATGATCGACTTCGATGTGGGGGCCTGGAAGAACATCATCGGGATTGTCGGGTCGGTGGCCGCGCTGAACCCGGAGCGATTCCTTTACAACCCGCAGGGTGCGTTGCAGGCATGGAAGGGCACCGCCGAGGGGTTGGCGATGCTCACCAACCCGGCGATGCTGGCCGCCAAGATCGCGACCGACCCGCACGGCGCCCTGGAGATGGGTAAGTCCCTGATCGACTGGGAGGACGTCAAGAACGGTCACTTGATGCGCGCGGTGGGCTATAACGCGGCGACGGTGGCGTCGTTGTTCATCCCCGGAGCTGAGGCCGCCAAACCGGCGAGTGCGGCCGCTGAGGCGGGGACGCGGGCCGCCGAAACCGCCGCCACGGTCGAAGCGAGGGCCGGGTCGGCGCTGGGTCGTGACGCCGCAGCCGCCGCGGCCCGCGTGCCGGGCGCCGATCTGGCCACCCAAACCGCGAAGATCAGCGAGAAACTCGACAGCCTGCCCCAGATCCGGCCGTCGGAGCCGCCGAGGCCCGGTGCGGTCGAACCAGCCCGGCCGGGCGCTTCGATCACCGAGCAGCCCCGCCCTGCTGACCCCGGGCTGCCGGCTGCCGGACCCCGATCCGAGCCGGTGGCGCCGCCTGCCGCGGACCATCCGCCCGGTGCGCCGGTCGGGGAGCCCCGGCCCGGCCCGGCCGACTCCCCGAACGGTCACGTGCCGGTGACTCCGCCGGAAACACCGCACGGGCAGACACCGGCGCCGCTAGGGGACCCTGCTGGTCAGCCGCCTGCCGCCCAAGCGGGTAACCCGGCCGGCGATGTGCCTCACGCACCGACTGGCGATGCGCCACCGGTGCACGCCGATACTCCGACTCCCGCGGAAAGCCCAAGCGGGCAGCCGACACCGCAGCCGATGGCCACTGCGCCCGTAGAAGGCCACGACTACGGCTTCACTCCACAAAACGCATTCGAGCACGTGCAGAACCCCGCCGACGAAATCGCGCGGCTGCACGAGGGCGGGGTTCCCCCGAAAGTCACCGACGGTTACGACCCACTCGCCGGGCGCACTATCGAAGGATTTGAACGCGAGTTCACCGTTCCCGGCAAAGACGGCAACCCCCGATGGGACTGGCAAACCCAAGCCCCCAACGACGGATTTGCCGGTCCCCCTACGGTTACGGACCGGATTCCCACGGATCACCAACTGGACCGCTTGGGCTCCAACGAGGGAGGGTTCATGGCGGACGAAGGCGCTCCTCTTTCCACTCGCGGCATGCCCCCTGGAGTCGCGAACGATTACCACCGTTTTACGGGAACCGGCCAACCAGTACCCGATGGGCTACCGTGGGAAGTCCGCTATGGACCCGCCAAAGAAGCCTTCGGGCAACCCGGTGGGGCAAACCAGTGGGTTGTAATTGACACCACCACAGGGAAACCTGTGCCGGTTGAAATCCTTAAGCAGAATGGAATGGTTGAAGAGATCAAGCTTCCGCCAAGGTAGTTAGATTTTGAGGGGATTCGATGAGTGTGGCACCGCCCGGTGGCGACCCGGGAATCGCAGAGTTTGTCAGTAGATATGAGAAGTGGCGTCGGATCTATTCCTACGCGGGAAAGCCGGTCAGAGACGAGCCGACGTGGGAGGGGGAGCGGCTGAACCTCTGCTACGGTTACCCCCACCCGGGCTGGACGGCCTACATCATCAATTCCTGCGAAAACGGATACAACGTCCTGACTGCGACTACAGAGCGGCGGAATGAGCCGACTGAAGGAGTGGTCGCGTACTTCACGCATATTGAAGATGCCGGTAAATACATTCTTTGGTATGTAGGAGAGAGCCTACGGATGCATTGTGAGCTGCGTCCGTTGACTCCGTCTTGGCGCGCCGCCGGACTTGATCCGCGAGTCAAACAGATCCCGATCGAGAAGTATGTGTCAAAGTACGAACTGTTAGAGGATCCCGGCAGGTACTTTGTCCTTCAGGCCGGCGGTGTCCAGCCCGAGAACCGACTATTGCCGTTGACCTACGACGAGCTAGATGCTGCGCTCCTTGAAGGGGTGCCGGAGTCCATAACGTCGCGGCTGTAGAGCGTTTTCGACGGGACTTCTGAAATCCGCAGACTGCCGTATATGACGGGAGCTGCCGCCGGTAAACGCCGTCGATTGTTAGGACGCAAACCAAGTGAATTTCTAAAATGCGGATGGTCAGCATTGGCGGGCCTAGCCACTGTCGTGAGCCGTTAGCCCGACCACCGGTAGATCGAGGTCGGTCGCCCGGCCTTCCTGTCGCCTGCCGCTATCCGTTCGGTGGGCTGGTACAGCGGGCTACGCCCCCATCGCGCGCGTGCTCCGGATTCGGTTACCGGCCCGCACGCTCGTAGCAGGGCCAGCACGCGGGGGAAGGTTGTTTCGTCACCGACTAAGGTGCGGGTCAACTCGGGATCAGTCAGAAGTCGTCCGTTGATCGTTGTCAACGCGTCGCGGACCATGCGGGTGTGCTCGAAGGGCATGTCGTCGGGGATGTCAGCAGCGAGCACTGCACCCGAAACTTCGGACTTGACTCGGGCGGCCACAACCACGGACACCGTGTGGCCGCGCTCATCGCGGCCGGGATCACTGACGACACCGACTGGGACTACGCCGCCGATAATTTCGGTTCCCGCTTTTTCGGCGACGATGCGTCGAGCAGCCTGCTCGACGGTCTCGCCGTGCCAGGCGGCCAGCAATCCGCCAGGCAGCGTGGTAGCTCCCCGGTGCGGTTCGCGTTGCCGGCGAATCAGCACCACCCGCGCTTCATCGGCATCCTCGGTGAATGCCACCACGTCGACGGACAGCCAGGTGCCGTGAACAGGGTGCTCGCCTTCGTGATAGACCAGGTTGGTCTCCGCCATCGATGTCATGGTGCTCTCCGTTCAGGTTCGCGGCGGCGTGCAATCTCGGTGTCAACGCTGAAATCGGTTACTTCACCCCACGCCTCATAGATACCGGTGGAATACGCCAGCTCGGTGCGCACCCGGTCGAATGTGCAGCGTCGAAGAACTGCACCGTCGCGGTAGACCTCCTCTAACATCACGTCCGCTTCCTGCCACGGCTGCGCTTGCTCCACCAGGTACGGCTGCCCATTCATCATGCGGCGCACCGCCAAGCGTCCTGTCGCTGATTTCTTCATACCGTCACCGGTGATCGGATCCTTGACCAGATCGCGGCCCTGGCCATCAACCTGAACCCAGGTGGCCTTCATCGCCATGTTGAAGGTGTCGCGAGTCTGGTACTGGTAGGTGAAGCTGCCAAATCCGAGAGTGATGGTGGTGGAGACGAAGCCCATCCGCAGCAGGGCGGCGGTGATGGCTTCGGCGCGCTCGAAGGTGATGGAGTCGCCGTAGACGACACCGATGTGCGGGTCCAGTTCACGAAACCCCTTTTCGTTTACGGTTCCTCCGAAGGTCTCCCACAGGGCGCGCACCACCCCCAGGCGTTCCGGGCTGCCTTCATCGGCGTCGGGGTCCCCGCACAGAATCTTGAGCGGGTCCCCGGTGTCGGGACGGATGACGACCGCCCCGCCGGTACGGGCCATGATCTGGTCCCGGAGTTCGGGCAGATAGGTGTGCAGCACCCGCCACAGGTTCCACGTGTCGGAGACAATGGACACCGAGCCGGTCGGATAGGTGTCGAGCAGGCGCCGAAACGTGGCGTACTCACCGTCAGGGCCGTCGGCCATCATCACGGAGTGCTCACTGGCCGGAATCGACGTGGCGATCGGCGCTTCCGGGTTGTCCACGCCGTAGAACCGTTCGACGAACCGGACGGCTCCCAACGTGTCCGAACCGGTGAAGCTCAGCAGGTGCCCCGCCGATGACGCCGCGGCGGCGGTCAGTCCCGCCATTCCGCGACAGGAGAAGTCGTGGCCCTGGGTGAGCACCGCGGTCGCCGGCGCGCCGCACTGACGGGCGCGAGCGTCCAGTAACCGCCGTGCACGCCAGGCGATGGTGGCGCTGGTGATGGGCTGCCAGAGTCCGGCCGACAGCTCGGTTTCCAGGTAGTTGGTCAACCAGAAGAATCGGGAGTCGGTGTTCTCCACGGTCAGGTAGGGCACCCGCAGCGGAACCAGCGTGCCTTCGCGGACCGCTCGGATGCGCACCGGCAGGTACCCGAGTGCGTGCAGGTCCCGTAGGTGCGACGTGTCGAACAACGCCACGCCCAGCAGGCGGCACACCTCGGCTTCGTAGTCGGCGAGCACCGTGTCGACGTCGCCGGGTTCCAGGCTGAAGAACTCTTCCCACCGGGCCTGCAGGTCGGCCAGCAACGCCTGCAATCCGAAGAACACCGTGACGTCCACGCCGGGGATGCGGGTGCCGCGGGCGGTCAGGTTCGAGTACACAACCTCGGTGCCGGCCGGGTACTGGCGTCGGTGATCGAGCTTGTAGGAGTCGGTGGCCAGCAAGGTGTCGACGACTCGGGCGGTCAGCGGCTGGGTCATGGCAGCTCCGATCAGGCGTCGATGGGGTTTGCGGTGGCGGTGAAGTTCTGGATCGCGGCTTCGACCCAGGGGCGCAGCGGATGAACGCTGACCGCAACCTCCGGCGGGGCAGACTGTTTCGCAGTCGCCAGGGAGTCGGTGGTGTCGACGGCGGTGTATCGGCTCAGCGCGTCGCGGGTGCGCTGGCCGCCGGTGAAACCCCCGTGGGTGATCCACAGTTGCAGTGTCGCCGCGGCTGGTGCTGCGGCCGCCAGCAGGCCGAATGTCCCGCCGCCGTCGCAGATATCGTCGACGACAAGATAGCGGCCGGCAGGATCGGGCAGTTCCGAGAGCGCGTAGCCGGACAGTTTTCCGGTCTGCGGATCGCGACGCTTGACCGCGGTAAACACCGGAACATCGAACTCCGCCGCCACAATGGATGCCCGGTCACGGGCGCCGCGGTCCGGAGCGATGACACCGGCGAGATCGTCGCCTCGGCCTAGCGCGTCGTGGACGACGCGCCCAAGCGGGAGCCGGTGCGCCCGCACCGCGGCGCCGATCTCGTCGGATGCATCGTGCATCGCCTGCAGCCATCCCTCGCTGTGCGGGTCGATAGTGACCAGGTCGGTGATGCCGCTGCGGCCGGCCATCATGCCATTGATCTGCGCCGGTCCGGGAATGTCTTTGTCGCCGCGCGCCGACGGCAGGTAGGGCATGACGAGGATTCGGCGCTGGTCGGGGTGGTCGTGGGCGGCAACCTGTGCCCACGCGGTGACGATCGTCCAGTCGACTGCGGCTGCGGTGACCCAAAGCACCTGGGGTGCGGGGCCAGGGTCGGGTTGCTCGGGCGACCGGCGAACGGTGCGATCGCCCATCGGGTAGCAGAACACCTCGTAGGGCGCAGGTGTCAGCTCACCGTTGCCGGGGGACTGCCGGAAGAACCGGTACTGGGTTGGCTCCATGGCAGCATCCTTACATGTTTCTTTATTATGTGCAAATAATCAAACAAAATCCGATGCCTCGGTAACAGACCGATGAAGGCACCCGGATGTGGTCGGCTCCCTGCGCGGATCACAGATGCCTGACTCTTGCTCAAGCGGTGAGCTGGCGGAGCTCGTTCGCGAGATTGGCCCGGGCCCGAGCTTCCCACCGTTGAGAGGCAACCGGCGTGCGATAAATCGCGGGTCCATCCAGCAGACCACGCAATATGCGGGTACGCCCGGTTCGGAACTGGTCATCCGGTACATGGGCGTATTCGGTGCGGACCGCGGCGACGTACTGCTCGTAGCGATCGGCAGGCGCCGCGAGGATACCCAGGTCGGCGTCCGACAGGGTCATTCCGTTGCCGTCGTCGGGGAGGGGATCATGGGTGGCCGTCAGCCGCACCAGCCGACCGACTTCCGTGATGAGCAGTTCGGGCATGCCCAGCGCGGTCAGATCAGTTTGGGCTCGTACCGCACTGTTCTCCTCGTCGTCAGGCCGGCCGCGGTACACCACATCGTGATACCAGGCGGCCAGTCGCACCGCGTCGAGATCAGTTGCGTTCGAGGCTAGCTCGTCGACACGGAGCAGCACCTCACGAAGGTGGGCGATGTTGTGGTAGCGCCGGTGCGGTTCGCCCCAAGCAGCCAGCAATGCCTGTCCGGCCTCGTCGACTCGCGAGCCGGTGGTGTATGTCGTTGTGAGGGAGCGCCATGCGCCGCTCAGATCGTGTGTTTCTGCGCCGGCCTTTGCAGGCGACCCGGCGCTGCGCTGACTGTCAGTTGCGTCAGGGCCGTTGCCAAGGACGCTTTCCATGGATGATCAGGCTACGCCGACATCAAAATCAACCGGTCGGCGCAGGCAGCGGATTGACGTTGCCTGACATCGACGCCTTCGGCCGTCTACGCACGCCGGCCGCCGCTTCTCGATAGTGTTCCAGCCGAACGCTCTTACCCCTTCGAGTTTTACAAGGATAACCAAGTGCGGCGTGGAGTCGTCACCGCTTTCACCAGTGCGGCCGTGGTCGCGCTCGGCGCCGTCGGCTGCTCGAGCGGCAAGAGCGCACCGACGGACGGTAATGGCACGACGACTTACGACGGCGGGGCCATTACGCAACACGCCACCGCCACGGCGATCATCGATGGCCAGCCGCACAAGGTGGAAGGCCCGATGGCGTGCACAGCCTTCGACGACGACTTCGTCATCAGCATTGGCACTGAGCCCCACGCGGTCAAAGCCACGCTCACCAACGGCGATTCGCCTACCGTGGTCTCGGTGCATCTGGGCGACCTCGCCGGGTACGTTTTGATCGTCAGCGGGCACTCGAACGGAGGCGAGGCCACGGTCACTAAAGACGGCAAGAAGTACACCATCACCGGCAACGCCTTCGGGATGGACACAGACAACGCCTTGGTGACTAAACCGTTCGAAGTCGAACTCACCTGCCCGTAGAAAGTCGGATGGAGCGGCGATGGGTTTCGAAGAGCTAGGCGACGACGAGCTTCTCGGCTGGCTCGGCGGCTGGGTCGCGAATGTCTCCGGTACGGCCCACGTTTCGGAGGAAGACGCTGCGGACATCGGCAAGCTAACCGTCTCGGTCCAAGGCGAGCTGATGCGCTTGGAGTTGACCGATGCCGCCGCCGGTGTGCACCCGGAGCGATTGAGTCGGGCGATCGAGCGAGGCTACGTGGACGCCTTCCGGGAGGCACTGCGCCAGGTCGGTTTGGTGTTCGACCGCGTCGAGGGGGACGTCGCCGAGAATCCCGCCGTCCTCGCCCGGCTCCGGCGGCTACGCGAGGAGTACGGCGGCCGCAGCGGACTACGCCGGATGCTCAAGCGCCTGCAAGTGGCTGAGCAGGAATCGTCGTGGGACCCGGTCGCTGACCCCCTGGGACGCCGCAGCCCGTAATCCGGCAATGCCGGAGCCGGCGATGGGCTGGCCCGCAGGCGCTCCGAACGGTGTCGGCGCAGCAGGTGGCGACGGCCCCGACGTCGCGGCCTGTGTGGTGGCAACGCCGTCGCGCTGCGAGCCAGGTCCACCGCAAAAGTTAGCGAATCCGTCGAAATTCCTGAGATTTGGCTGAATATCCACTAATGTGGCCATCGGTCCACCAGCGCAACGTCGATGAGGGAAATCGTGACAACACTCAAGCAGGTCCTGTGTGGTACGGCCGTCGCCGGTTTGGTTGCCGGAACGGGGGCGGCGGCCATTACGCCGATCGCCGAGGCGGGTCGGTCCGTGCGGGACATCGCCGACTGGATGCTTGCCGCGGAACACGTGCTGCTGATCGGCACCGACGGCACCAACCTCGACAAGATCCTGCAGTACGCCTACGACGACGACAGCGGGTTCAAGACGGCGATGGACGAGGGCATCACCGGGGCCGCCAACGAGGTCGGCCACACCACCATCTCCGGCCCGTCCTGGTCGACGATCCTCACCGGAGTGTGGGACGACAAGCACGGGGTGATCAACAACCTGTTCACCCCCGACCCGTACAACCAGTGGCCGACCGTGTTCAACCTGCTCGAGCACTACAACCCGGACATCAACACGTCGGTGATCGCCGACTGGGACTACATCAACGGCATCGGGTCGGCGGGCGCCGACGGGGCCGACACCAACATCTACATCCCCTTCGCGAACAGCTGGGCCGACACCGACTCAGAGGTCACCACGCAGACCATCGCCCAGATCATGGCGACCATCGACCACCCGGACGTCTCGAACTTCCTGTTCTCCTACCAGGTGCAGGTCGACGAGGCCGGACACGGGTTCGGCGGCGGGTCACCCGAATACGCCCAAGCAGTCATGAATGTCGGAGCCAACATCCAGCAGATCCTGGCCGCGGTGGCCTACGTCAAGGAGCAGACCGGCGACGACTGGTCGGTCATCATCACCACCGACCACGGCCACCAGCAGTCGCTGGGCTTCGGCCACGGCTTCCAGTCGCCCAACGAGACATCGCAGTTCGTCATCTTCGATCAGGCCGGTGATCACGCAAACGACGGCAGTCAGAACCTGAACTACTCCATCGCCGACATCACGCCCACGATCCTGTCGCTGTTCGGAGCCCCGATGCGGTCGGACTTCGACGGTGTCTCGATGGCCGACGACCCGAGCATCCTGAACAGCATCGTGCACCCGGTCGACCTCGAACAGGCGCTCAAAGACGCGATCTCGCTGGTCGGCTATCCGAACATCGGCGACGACATCACACTCGCCATCCGTACGGTCTTCACCTCCATCCCGTACTTCCTCAACGAATTCGTCACCCAGATCAACCAGTACCTGCAGGGGATCGTCGACCAGGACATCTTCCTGGTCAGCGGGCTGGCCCAGGCCGCGCAGCAGGTCGTCCAGTTCACCGGTGGTCTGGCGGTCAACGCGACCGAGTCGCTGGCCCAGGTGGTTGCGCACCTGACCGGGGCGGGCGTCATCGCGCCGACCGACCCGCCGTTGGCGCCGGCCACGGAGTTCTCCGACCTGGCGGCAATGCTCGCCGCGGACAACAACTTCTTCTCGCCCGACCAGTTCCTAGGGAGCTTCGAACTGCCGTGGCTCGACGCCACCGCATAGCCGTGCGATGGCCAGCGCGCGGGTCCAGGAGCGCCTACTCCGCGCGGACCCGGCGGGTGGCGCTGGCCTGATCGCGGGGCCGGATCACGATCTGATCCAGGTTGACGTGCGGCGGCCGGGAGGCCACGAAGCCGATCACCTCCGCGACGTCGGCGGCCACCAGCGGCGTCATGCCCGCATAGACGGCGTCGGCGCGCTGCTGGTCACCGCCGAAACGGACCAGCGAGAACTCCGTCTCGACCGCGCCCGGGGCGATCTCGGTCAGCCGCACCGGCTTACCCAGCAGCTCACCGCGCAGCGTGCGGTGCAGGGCGCCCTGCGCGTGCTTGGCCGCGGTGTAACCGGCGCCGCCGTCGTAGACCTCGAAGGCCGCAATCGAGGTGACCGTGACGATCAGGCCGTCCCCGCAGGCCACCAGCTTGGGCAGCAGCGCCCGGGTCATCCGCAGCGTGCCCAGCACGTTGGTCTCCCACATCCAGCGCCAGTGCTCCAGGTCGGCGTCCGCCACCGACTCCAGCCCCTTGGCGCCGCCGGCGTTGTTGACCAGCACATCGACCCGGCCCAGCCGGTCGGCCAGCGCCGCCACCGCGTCGTCGTCGGTGACGTCGGCCACAATCGCGGTTCCGCCGATCTCCTCGGCCAACGCGGTGATCCGGTCAGCGCGCCGGGCCACCGCCACCACATGAAAACCCTGCCCGGCCAGCGTGCGTGCGGTGGCTTCGCCGATCCCCGCGCTGGCGCCGGTGACCACGGCGACTCGTTCATGCGTGTGAGCTGCTGTCATATAGCCAACCTTAGTGATCGTGCTAGATTCCTCCTGTGTACTGGAGTGCCCGGTTCCCCCTGACGACCGCCGTCGCTGACGGCGCGTGTTGTCGCTGCGCCCTTCGCCGCGCCTGAGTCCAGTCGGTCCCCGCTGAGTTCCCAGGAGTGGCCAGAGCCCACGACCGAAACTCAGGATGAAGGACAACCCATGCGCACCACCGCACTCGCCACCCAATCGCACAGCCACACCGGTCGGCGATCCCGTTCCCACCCGCACGTCGTCGCGCCGTCGCTGCATCTGGCCGACGGCGCCGCGGCCTCGGTGTTCTGGGCGGCGCGGGTGCGCGGCGCGATCGCCCGCGACACCATCGCCCAAATCACGTCGCTGTCCATCGCCACGGTCAACCGCCAGGTCACCGCGCTGCTGGAGGCCGGGCTGCTGCGGGAACGCGCCGATCTGGCGGTATCCGGCGCGATCGGGCGCCCCCGGGTGCCCGTCGAGGTCAACCACGAACCGTTCCTGACGCTGGGCATCCACATCGGGGCCAAGACCACCAGCATCGTGGCCACCGACCTGCTGGGCCGCACGCTGGACGTCGTCGAGACCGCGACGCCCGGCGGAGCGCAGGGACCCGCGTTGGCGGCGCTGGCAGCCAACGCCCGCCGCTATCTGAGCCGCTGGAACCGCCGCCAGCCGTTGTGGGTCGGGGTCGCGATCGGTGGGGCGGTCGACGGCGCCACCGGCCAGGTCGACCACACGAGGCTGGGCTGGACGCAGGCCCCGGTCGGGACGGTGCTGGCCGAGGCGCTGAGCCTGCCGGTGTCGGTGGCATCGCACGTCGACGCGATGGCCGGGGCCGAACTGCTGCTGGGGATGCGGCGGCTCACCCCCAGCCCGTCGACCAGCCTGTACGTCTACGCCCGCGAAACCGTCGGATACGCGCTGGTGATCGGCGGGCGGGTGCACACCCCGGCCAGCGGTCCGGGCACCATCGCCGGCCTGCCCGCCTCCTCGGAGCTGCTCGGCGGGACGGGGCAGCTGGAGTCCACCGTCAGCGATGAGGCGGTGCTGGCCGCTGCCCGCCGGCTGCGCATCCTGCCCACCAGCACCCGCCCGGACGGATCGGGGGCGGCGATCGCCGGGCTGCTCAAGGCGGCGCGGTCCGGCAACGGTCAGGCCGCGCAGCTGCTGGCCGAGCGGGCCCGGGTGCTCGGCGAGGCGGTGGCGCTGCTGCGCGACGTGCTCAACCCCGACGACCTGGTGGTCGGCGGTCAGGCGTTCACCGAATATCCGGAGGGCATGGCGCAGGTGGAGGCCGCATTCGCCGAGCGTGCGGTGCTGCCGGCGCGGGGCATCCGGGTCAGCGCGTTCGGCAACCGGGTGCAAGAAGCCGGGGCCGGCATCGTCTCGCTGAGCGGGCTCTACGCCGACCCGGTCGGCGCGATGCGCCGCGCCCGGGCGCGCCGGCCCAGCCTGCTCGGCGACCTTCCCGAGGCCAGTGCCTGACGGGCGCTGTGACGTGCACCGTCGGGCATTGCCCGGCGGTGCTGTAAAGATGACCGTGTGGGGTACGGCGAGGTTTCCCGGTTGAGCGGCCTGCGGCGGGTGGCCGTGCTGTCCGTGCACACCTCCCCGCTGGCCCAGCCCGGCGTCGGCGATGCCGGAGGCATGAACGTCTACGTGCTGCAGAGCGCGCTGCACCTGGCGCGCCGCGGGGTGGACGTGGAGATCTTCACCCGGGCCACCTCGTCGGCGGACCCGCCGACGGTGCGGGTGGCGCCGGGCGTGCTGGTGCGCAACGTGGTGGCCGGACCGTTCGAGGGGCTGGACAAATACGACCTGCCCACCCAGCTGTGCGCGTTCGCGGCCGGGGTGTTGCGGGCGGAAGCCGCCCACGAGCCCGGCTACTACGACATCGTGCACTCGCACTACTGGCTGTCCGGCCAGGTCGGCTGGCTGGCCCGCGACCGCTGGGCGGTGCCGTTGGTGCACACCGCGCACACGCTGGCCGCGGTGAAGAACGCCGCGCTGGCCGACGGGGACGCACCCGAACCGCCGCTGCGGGCCGTCGGTGAGCAACAGGTGGTCGACGAGGCCGACCGGCTGATCGTCAACACCGAAGACGAAGCACATCAACTGATTTCGCTGCACGACGCGGACCGGAGCCGCATTGATGTCGCTCACCCGGGCGTCGATCTGGATGTATTTTGCCCCGGCGACCGCGACAAGGCCCGCGCCGCATTGGGGTTGCCGGCCGGCGAGCAGGTGGTGGCCTTCGTCGGCCGCATCCAGCCGCTGAAAGCCCCCGACATCCTGCTGCGTGCGGCCGCCAAGCTGCCGGGGGTGCGGATCGTGGTGGCCGGCGGACCATCCGGTAGTGGTCTGAACGCCCCCGACGGACTGGTTGGGTTGGCCGATGAACTGGGTATCACCGACCGGGTGACCTTCCTGCCGCCGCAGTCCCGTTCCGAGCTGGCCCGGCTGTTCCAGGCCGCCGACCTGGTGGCGGTGCCGAGCTATTCAGAGTCGTTCGGCCTGGTCGCCCTCGAGGCGCAGGCCTGCGGGACGCCGGTGGTGGCCGCCGCCGTCGGCGGGCTGCCGGTCGCGGTGCGTGACGGCGCCAGCGGAACCCTGGTGACCAGCCACGACGTCGACCACTGGGCCGCCGCCATCGGCGATCTGCTGCAGGCCGTGGCCGGGCCGCGCGGCTGGGCGATGAGTCGCGCGGCCATCAGCCACGCCGCGAACTTCTCCTGGGAACACACCGTCGACGCGCAGCTGGACTGCTACCAGCAGGCGATCAGCGACTTCACCGCCGGGCAGCGCCGCGCGGTGCGGGACCTGGGGGCCGCACGTCGCTCCCGGCGTTGGGGCGCGCGCCGCGGGGTGCGCGCATGATTCCCGCTGAGCAGACACAAAAGTGCCCAAAAGCGGGTGTTTTAGGGCACTTTTGCGTCTGCTCGCGCAGGAAACGGTGCCCATGAGCGGCGTGCAGCAGCTGATCGAGGAGACCCTGGAGGCCAACGATCTGGCCTACACCCAACACCCCGGCGCACACGGGGGGCTGCCGGGGCTGATCGTGGCGCTGCCCGGGGAACGCAAACTGACCACCAACACGCTGCTGAGCATCGGCGAGCACTCGGTGCGCGTCGAAGCGTTCGTCTGCCGCAAACCCGACGAGAACCACGAGGGCGTGTACCGGTTCCTGCTCAAGCGCAACCGCCGGCTCTACGGGGTCGCCTACACGCTGGACAACACCGGCGACATCTACCTGGTCGGCCGGATGGCGCTGGCGTCGGTGACCGCCGACGAGCTCGACCGGGTGCTCGGACAGGTCCTGGAAGCGGTCGACACCGACTTCAATACGTTGCTGGAGTTGGGTTTTCGGTCCTCCATCCAGAAGGAGTGGGAGTGGCGGGTGTCGCGCGGCGAGTCGCTGAAGAACCTGCGCGCGTTCGAGCATCTCATCGAGCAGGACGACGAGGACGACGCATAGTCGGCTCCGTGAGAGACTGTCGCGCATGACAGATTCCACGTTGGTGCTGCTGCGCCACGGCGAGAGCCAATGGAACGCCAGCAACCAGTTCACCGGCTGGGTGGACGTCGACTTGACCGAGAAGGGCCGGGCCGAAGCGGTCCGCGGCGGGCAGTTGCTGATCGAGCACGGCCTGCTGCCCGATGTGCTCTACACGTCGCTGCTGCGCCGCGCCATCACCACCGCCAACATCGCGTTGGACACCGCCGACCGGCACTGGATCCCGGTGCACCGCAGCTGGCGACTCAACGAGCGCCACTACGGCGCGCTGCAGGGCCTGGACAAGGCGCAGACCAGGGACCGCTACGGCGACGACCAGTTCATGCAGTGGCGGCGCAGCTACGACACCCCGCCGCCGCCCATCGAGAAGGGCAGCGAGCACAGCCAGGACGCCGATCCGCGCTACGCCGACATCGGCGGCGGGCCGCTGAACGAATGCCTGGCCGACGTCGTCGACCGCTTCCTGCCGTACTTCACCGACGTCATCGTGCCGGACCTGCGGGTGGGCAAGTCCGTGCTGATCGTCGCGCACGGCAACTCGCTGCGGGCCCTGGTCAAGCATCTGGACCAGATGTCGGACGCGGACGTGGTCGGGCTCAACATCCCCACCGGCATCCCGCTGCGCTACGACCTGGACGCTGACCTGCGGCCGAAGGTGCCCGGCGGCACCTACCTGGACCCCGAGGCGGCCGCAGCGGGCGCCGCGGCCGTCGCCAGCCAGGGCGCCAAGTAGACAGGCGTCCCTTCCCGCCGCGGCCCACTCGCCCCTCCCTCGCCGAGTGTGAACACACGGCGAGGTTTCGCGCCGAAAACCGCCCTACGTTCACACTCGGCGGGTTGTCGGTGCTCCGCGGCACACTTCGGACATGGGGGAGCCGTTCATCGGTAGCGAGGCGCTCGCTTCCGCAAGCCTGAACCGGCATGCGCTGCGCCGTCGATACACCGCGATCTGCCCCGACGTCTACCTGCCGGTCGACGGTCCGATCACCGCCGTCACCAGGGCGCGCGCCGCCTGGCTCTGGTCACGCCGACGCGGGGTGGTCGCAGGCCAGTCCGCCGCGGCGTTACACGGCGCCAAATGGGTCGAAGCCAACCGCCCCGCCGAGATCTGCCACGACAACCGCCACCCGCCGGCGGGCATCCGCGTCTGGACCGATCGGCTCGCCGATGACGAGGTGCAGACGGTCCGCGGCATCCGCGTCACGGCGCCGGTTCGCACCGCATTCGACATCGCCTGTCGCTACCCGCTGGACCGGGCCGTCGCCGCGATCGACGCCCTGGCCCGGGCCACTCACCTCAAGGCGGCCGACATCGAGCTGTTCGCCCAGCGCTACCCGGGTCACCGCGGCATTCGGGCTGCTCGTGCCGCGATCGACCTGGTTGATCCGGGGGCCGAGTCGCCGCGTGAGACCTGGCTGCGGTTGTTGCTGATCCGCGCCGGGTTTCCCCGGCCGACGACGCAGATCCCGGTCTACGACGACTACGGCCAGCTGGTGGCCGTCGTGGACATGGGGTGGGAGGAGCTCAAGGTGGCTGCCGACTACGACGGCGACCAGCACCGCACCGATCCGCGGCGCTTCAACCAGGACATTCGGCGCCAGGAGGCGCTGACCGAGCTCGGTTGGATCGACGTGCGCGTGACCAAGGAGGACACGGTCGGCGGCATCATCGGGCGGGTCGGTGCCGCGCGGGCGCGCCGAGTGTGAACACACGGCGGCGATTCGCGCCGAAAACCGCCCTGGTTTCACACTCGGCGCCGGTAACCAGCGTCTGTCTTGGGCAAACGCAGCGTAAACGGCGGTCGAATACCTGCGTCCCGAGGTGTGACATGTCCGGTTTTGGCCGCTTGCTGCTGAGCTGACGTTCATCGAATGCGTACGATTCTGTCGTGTCTGTGATGTCAGCCTTGGGGCTGGCCGGAGTTTCGGCACTGGTGGCTTTGGCCCTCGGTGTCGCGGCGGGGGCAAAGCTGATTCCGCGGCTCGCCGAACGTCGGCGACGCGAGGACGCCGAACGCGCGGGCATCACCGTCGGGGAGATGCTGCAGCGGATCGTGGCGCTGGCACCGGTCGGCACCGTGGTCGTCGACACCCACCGCGACGTGGTCTACCGCAACGACCGGGCCGGGGAACTGGGCCTGGTGCGCGACCGGCTGGTCGATGATCGGGCCTGGGTCGCGGCGCAACGAACCCTGGCCAGCGGACAAGACGTCGAATTCGACCTGCAGTCCCGCAAGCGCGACGGCGCCGGCCGGTCCGGGCTGGCGGTGCGCGGGCACGCCCGGCTGCTGTCGGAGGATGACCGCCGATTCGCCGTGGTCTTCGTCGACGACCAGTCCGAATACGCGCGGATGGAGGCGTCGCGGCGCGATTTCGTGGCCAACGTCAGCCACGAGCTCAAAACCCCGGTCGGGGCGATGGCGCTGCTGGCCGAGGCGCTGCTGGCCTCACCGGATGACCCCGAAACGGTGCGCCGGTTCAGCGAAAAGGTGCTGGTCGAAGCCAACCGGCTGGCCGACATGATCGGCGAACTGATCGAGCTGTCCCGTCTGCAGGGCGCCGACCCGTTGCCGGATCTGGCCGATGTGGATGTCGACACCGTTGTATCCGAAGCGATTTCGCGTCACAAGGTGGCGGCCGACAACGCCCAGATCACGATCAGCACCGACGCGCCGAGCGGTTTTCAGGTGCGTGGCGATGAGACGCTGCTGATCACGGCGCTGGCCAACCTGGTGTCCAACGCGATCGCGTATTCCGCACCCGGGTCGCCGGTCTCGATCAGCCGGACCCGGCGCGGGGACAACGTCGAGATCGCGGTGACCGACCGCGGGATCGGGATCGCACGCAAGGACCAGGAGCGGGTCTTCGAGCGATTCTTCCGCAGCGACAAGGCGCGTTCGCGAGCGACCGGCGGCAGCGGGCTGGGTCTGGCCATCGTCAAACACGTCGCCGCCAACCACAACGGCAGCATCAGGCTGTGGAGCCAGCCGGGCACCGGGTCGACGTTCACGTTGTCGATCCCGGCGAACCGGGACAATGGAGTTCAAACGGATGAAGAGTTCGTTCAACGAGAGGAAGAAATAGGGCGATGACCAGCGTGCTGATCGTGGAGGACGAGGAGTCGCTCGCCGATCCCCTGGCATTCCTGCTCCGCAAGGAGGGGTTCGAAGCCACTGTGGTGACCGACGGGACCGCTGCGTTGGCCGAGTTCGATCGGGCCGGCGCCGACATTGTGCTGCTGGACCTGATGCTGCCGGGGATGTCCGGCACCGAGGTATGCAAGCAGCTGCGCGCCCGCTCCGGCGTGCCCGTCATCATGGTGACCGCTCGAGACAGCGAGATCGACAAGGTCGTCGGCCTGGAGCTGGGCGCCGACGACTACGTGACCAAACCGTACTCGGCACGGGAACTGATCGCCCGAATCCGGGCGGTGCTGCGCCGCGGCGGCGAAGACGACGCCGGTGTCGGTGACGGCGTACTGGAGTCCGGTCCGGTACGCATGGATGTCGAGCGACACGTCGTCTCGGTCAACGGTGAACAGATCACCTTGCCGCTCAAGGAGTTCGACCTGCTCGAGTATCTGATGCGCAACACCGGCCGGGTGCTCACCCGCGGCCAGTTGATCGACCGGGTGTGGGGTGCGGACTACGTCGGCGACACCAAGACGCTCGATGTGCACGTCAAGCGGCTGCGGTCCAAGATCGAGGTCGACCCGGCCAATCCGGTGCATCTGGTGACCGTGCGCGGCCTGGGCTACAAGCTGGAGGCCTGACCGACGGCGCCAGCCGCCCCTCGATTAGCTGCCCGTCGGGTGTCTGGCGGTCTGCTTTTCGGTGTGGTCGACTGCCTGGATGGTGACGGCGGCGGCCAGCAGCCGCGAGCCATGGGGGTCGCTGGGGTCGATGCCGGTGATTTCATGGATGCGCCGCAGCCGGTAGGTCAGTGTGTTGGGGTGGATGAACAGTTCGGCTGCAGCGGCTTTTCGGTCGGCTCCATGGCGAAGGTGAGTCTCAAGAGCGCTCAGCAAGCTGGGATGCTGCCGTAGTGGGGCGATGCGCTCGGCTAGAAGGTCCCGGGCGGGCCCGGGCCTGGTGGCCTGATACTCGAAGAGCAGGTCGTCAAGCTGGTGTAGGCCCGGGTCCCCACCGAGCTGGCGGGCAAGGCGGGCGATCTCAGTGGTTTCGGTAACGGCGTCGGGAATGCCCAGGAGTTCCGTTTCGCGACACTCGGCGGCATAAATGTCCACGCCGAACCGTGCGCTGAACGCGGCCACCAGCGCATCGTGGGCTTCCGAGCAGACCAGGTGAGTCGGTAACAGAACCGTGCCGGTGTAGCCGTCGAACGTGTTGAGAATCTCGGCAGACCCGAACTGGTAGAGGACGTGTTGCACATGTCGCATCCGGCGTTGGGCGGTCAGCACCTCGTGAGCGGTCGGCGCTGTCGGCACCGCGCCGACCTCGATCGCGAGAACGTCGTAGCGGTCGCAGAGTTCGATGCTGGCGTCCTGCGCCAGCACCGCCGCGGTCGAGTCGCCGGCGATCAAGGCCTTACACAGCGCGCGCAGCCGATCGCGCTTATTGGCCCGCAGTACGAAGTCTGAGTCTTGGTAGATCTCGAGTATGACGATGCTCCAGGCCTTGGCTAGCTCTGCCAGGTGTGCACCGACCGCTGCCAGCGTGGCGGCGTCGACGTCGGGCGCGAGTTCGACCGCCATATCCCAAAACCGCCTGAGACCTCCGTGCATCGCGGCGAACAGTGCCGGCAGCGGAATGCCGTCCTCAGCGTGGCGTTCCACGATGGGTAACGCGAACGATGACATCTCAGCGGTGCTGAGCTGGCGTCCGTCCACCATGCCGGCAAGAATGATGGGAATGGCGGCGGCAATCAGCGGCGCGACTTCGGCCTGGAAAGGCTCGCGGGGCATGGAGGCCGGCCATCGAATCGCCTTGACGGCAGCGTCGAGGACCTCGACGGTGATATCAGGTGCCCGCGATTCAATCGCCAACAGGAGCGGTGAGTCTGCGGGGATGCGCGGCAAAGCGGGTGTCACGAACCCGATTGTCACCGATAACAGACAAGTTGAGGGCGGAATTTTCCCGCACCGGACCGATCGGCTCGGCGCGGTCACACCGATCGCCCGGACGGGGCTCGATCTCAGCCCCCCTGTTTTACGTTGACGACGTGGTAAATCGCCGGTGGTTCGGCGTCCTCGCCGGGATGTTGATGCCTGGGTGGACCGCCAGGGTCGCCCTCGACCCAGCTCCGTCGCGCAGCGCGGGAAGGCCCGGCTGGGCCCCCCGATGACCCGGAACTTGTGACCGACGCCAACAAAACCGACAAAACTTCTCCGATCTGTGCAGTGCATCTTGGCTCCCGACGTGGACATACTTAGCGCCATTGTCAATCCGCACGGCTGCTAGATGTCACGGGTCGCAGGCTCTTGAGTTGGGGGTAATAGTGCCGGTCAGTGCCGCCAACGGGGTCGGCAACGTCGGTGGCAGTGACCTGGCGTGGCTGCTGGCGGACGAGATCGCCGGCAGCTTGCCCGATTCAGAGAAGGCGGTTGTCTTCACCGACTTGGGCTCGGGTGACTTCTGGTCGGCGATCGCGCACCTTTTGAGTGTCGCGGAGCGTGATCGGAGGCCGGTGTCGGCGGTTCTGCTCGCCGAGTTGGCGGTCTGGCTGGATGGCTACAGCGGAAGTATCGAGGAGTTGCTGATGCGTGAACTGCTTGCGCGGGTACCCGGACGGGCTTGGTAGCAGGGGAGATTCATATTTGGCTGGGGCGAGGTGCCGTTCGCGCGGCGAGCGGTATCGGTGAGGAACTGGTTATGGGGGACGACGAACGCATCAAGGTCGGGGCTCGGGTTCGGACATCGGATTCGCCACCCAGGGAGGGCGTTGTGGTCGAGGACTTCGGAGAGCTGGCGGGACAACCGGTGGTCATCGATGCCGACCACATCGCCCAGGCTCGTCGGTGGGCGATCGCGCTCGACGACGGATGCCTGGGTTTCTATGATGCGCACTCGCTGACCGTGGCGGGCTAGACGAGGGAATGGCGATGGCGGGTGGCTTAAATCTATCTGAGCGGGCGATCGGCCCGGTGGTGAGTGAACACATGGATTTCGCTAAATTGCTCACCGCCCCGGCATCGGCCTA
>NZ_JCALCW010000026.1:0-76191 GCF_059812545.1 Mycobacterium sp. NGS50 | reverse complement strand
ACGCGGGCCCGCACATGGGCGGGCCCGCTTGTGTTCGGATCGATCAGGGCGTCGGCGCCACCGCGTTGCCGGCCGGAGCCGTTCCCGCCGAGGCAGGCGCGGCGGACCCGGCAGAGTCCTGGCCACCGGCCGCCGGAGCCTGCTGGGTGCCCGCCGAGGTGCCCGCAGGAGCCTCCTGGGCGCCGCCCGAGGCCGGTGCCTGGCCGGCAGCCGGCGGGGCCTGCTGGGTACCTGCCGGAGCGCCGGCGGGTGCCTCCTGGGTGCCGGCCGGAGCCTCCTGGGTGCCCGACGGCGCCTGCTGGGTGCCGGCCGGTGCCTCCTGAGTGCCCGACGGGGTGCCGGCCGGGTTCTCCTGGGTGCCGGCGGGCAGCGGGGTGCCCTGGCTGCCCTCGGCGATCGGGGTGCCCTGGCTGCCGGTCGGCGCGTTCGTCGACGGAGTACCAGCCGGGGTAGCACCAGGGGTCTGCCCGTTGGCCGCCGCCGGGGCCGCGGTCGACGGGTTGGTGGCCGGGGCCGCGGCCGGCGCGTTGCCGACCACACTCGAGCCCGAGCCGCCGGTGGCGGGCGGCGGCTGCACCCAGATCGCGCAGTCGTGGCCGCCGGCGTTGTAGACGACACTGTTCGGGTTGTCGCCGGTCACGTCGAAGTAGACCTTGCCGGAGGTCTTCTCGCCCTGGGAGATCGTTCCCGGGTTGACACCCTGCGGGCTGGCGACCTGGTACAGCACGCGGTAGTTCTGGCCGCTGGCGCTGCGCGCGTTCAGGTTCGACACGATCGGGGTCACCGAACCCTGCAACGCCTCATCGGTGGCGGTGGCCTCCCACAAGGTGCCCTGCACGGCGTAGTCCAGCGAGTCGCTGCTCTGCTTGAGGTTGCTGATGGTCCACCCCTGGACGACACCGCCGTTGGTCAGCGTCGCCTGGCTGCCCAGGTTGTGGGTTGAGGGTGCGGCGGCTTCATCAGCGACCGCGGTGGCTGCACTGGCAATACTGGCGGCGCCCACGGCAATAAATGTGGCTGCTCGCGCCCAACTGGCGGTGCGGAAATTCACGTTGTTCACTCCTGTATCGTCCCAGCGGCAACTCCGCTGCGGTGGCGTGGAAACGGTACGTAATGGCAGGGGGAGCCTGAATCCACTTGGTAGTTCTACCACCCGAGGCCCCGCACCGCACATAATTGACGTGTGCGTCCGTTATTGGGTGGTCAGGAATGGGACCCCCACCAGACATATAGCTGGTCCATTGTGGGGCCCTCTGGCTTCGACTGAACGACCCCCAGCAGGCCGGCGGCGTCATTAGTCCAGGCCACGATGGGGTTCGTTTTTTGGGTCGCGCATAACAGCATGCCGCTGGTCTTATCCGGAGTCGCATTTCGGTGCCACGGTCCCGGCGATTGAATTCGTCCGGGACAGTCCACAACCGCCGAATCGTGCACCGTGGCATTGAACCCGAAGTGCAGTGCCGCGGTGTCCGGGTACAAGGTGAACGTCGCCGACGGCGGTCCGTCGACGTCGGCGTTCTGCCCGCACAACACCTTGGCCAACGCGTCTTTGGGCAGCGCGGTCGGTGTGCAGACCCCGGTCGCGTAGCCGACCGGCAACAGGCTGATCAGCCGGGCCTGAGCCGCGGTGTCCGGTGGGCTGGGCGCCGGCGTCGTCGACGTCGAGCCGGTCGGATTCGACGCGCTGGACCCGGAGTCCGACGAGCGCAGCAGCCACGCGGTCAGGCCGCCGATGAGCAGCACTGCCACCGCGGCCAGCACCAACAGAAGCTTCGACTTCTGCTTGCTCCGCGCAGCGTGCGGCAACGGAAATCCGCCGTATTCGGCGGGCCAACCGCTGCCGGCCGGTTCGGACGGCGGCACCGCCGGCCAGCCGGCACCGGGCGGCTGCCCGAACTCGTAGCCGCCGGGGCCCGCGTGGCCTGCGGGCTGCTCGGGCACCGGCGGGGGCGCGATCTGGGTCTGGTCGATGGCGATCTGCTCGACGACGGCCGGGGTGGGGTCGATGTTGAGCTGGGTCGGAGCCGGCGCCAGCTGCGTCGATGCGGCCTCGATCTGGGTTGGGTCGACCGATTCCAGCGGCAACGTCGGCTCCGGCCGACTCAAGGCCTGGTAGGCGGCCAGCGCCAATTCGCCGGCACTGCCGTAGCGCTGCTCAGGGTCTTTGGCCATCCCGCGCGCGATGACCTCGTCGAAAGCCGGCGGCACCCCGGGGCACACCTGGCTGGGGCACGGAATGGGTTGCATCAGGTGCGCGGTGATCAGCACTCCGGCGTTGTCGCCCTGATACGGCGACGCGCCGGTCAGGCACTCGAACAGCACACATGCCAGCGAGTAGATGTCGACGCGGTGACCCGTCGCCGCCCCGGTGAACCGCTCCGGGGCCGCGTAGCGGAACGTCGCGGCCGCGTCGCCCACCTGGGTCGCGCCGTCGACACTGGCCGCGTCGGCGATACCGAAGTCGACCAGACATACAAAATCATCGCGGGTGATGAGAATGTTTTCCGGCTTGACATCGCGATGAATCACGCCGACGGCGTGCGCGGCATCGAGCGCCAATGCCACCTGCCGCAAGATGACGACCGCGCGCGCCGGGTTCAATGGCCCGGACTGCTTCACAATTTTCGACAAGTCGGTGCCGTCGATCAGGCGCATATCCATAAACAGCTGGCCGTCGATCTCACCGAAATCGTGAATCGGCACCACATGCTGGTTGTGCAGCCGCCCGGCGGTACGTGCCTCCCACTGCATGCGCTCCCGAAATCCCGGATCGTTGCTCAATACCGGGGAGAGCAACTTCAAGGCGACCACCCGCTGTTTGGACGTGTCGTAGGCCTCATAGACCTCGCCCATACCGCCCACGCCGAGCAGGCGGGTCAGTTGATACGGCCCGAACTGTGACCCCACCCGCGAACCGCGTGTCGTGTCACTCACCGCCGACTCCTTATAACCACCCCAGGACTGCGCCTGCAGCGGCGAGCCAACCGACTCCGACGACCACCGCCGCCTGCTGAGGCGACTTCAGGACGGCCCGGTCCTCGGCGTATTCGTCAGATGCTAACGGTAGCAGCCGGTGCACGTTGCCCATGTAACGGATATCCATGCGAAGACCAGCACCGACGACCGTCCGCGCTAGTGCTTTCCGGCAAGATGTCCGGTGACGACGTCCACCCATCCGGTGATCAATGGGAGTGCACCGATGTCCCTCGCCATTTCCGAACGCGAACGCGCCGCCCTGGCCCGGGTGACACAGTTCCCGCTGCTCGCCGCGGTCACCGGGCGTCGCTCCCGCCGATTCCCGGTGGGCGGCAGCATTCCTGCCGGGGCACTGGCCTACACCAGCAACCGGCCGGTCCAGCCGTTGTCGGACGTCGAACGAGCGCTGCTGCTGTCGATGACCGGCGGCGTCACCGGGTGGCACTATGGGATCACCCACCATCCCGGCTATGCACCGTCGCTGCCGAACTACTCCGGCAGTGCCACCGGCCGCACCTTCCCGTCGGCGGCGGGATTTCACACCAGCCAGCTGTTCTTCACCGACGACACCGGCACCTATCTGCTGCCCACCCGCGACGAGCCGCCGTCCGCGCCGGCATCCATCGAGGACTGGATCAGCCACACCGCGGATTCCTATGTGCGCATTTCAGACTCCCGGCTGCAGCTGCCGCGCGAGGAACCGTACATGGAAGGCCACAACACCTGGATCGGTAACCATCCGGGCAGCCTGCTGGTTTTCCCGGTCGCCGACCTGGCCGAGCACCTGATGGAGAACCTGTGGTTCTTCGCCGCCAACGGTTACCGGATCTTCGACGACATCAACGGCCGCGCCATCGCCGGAACCGACGTACCGCTGCGGCACGCCGACGATCCGATCCCGCTGTCGTTCGTCGAGCAGTACACGCTCACCGAGGCCAGCGCGGAACTCTCCATCGCCGCCAATACCGGGGTGCTCACCCTGCAGGCCATGGGCCTGGGCGGCTGGACATTCGACGGCTTGGACCGGCTGTCGGTGCTGGGCGGCTCCAGCGATCCGCGGGCGCCCGGAGTGGGTTTCGTCGCCGACGACGACCCCCGGTGGCCGTTCCCGAATGTCACCGGCCTACCGGGGTACTTCGAGACTCTCAGTCCGCCGCACGTCGCCTCGGTGGCGGCCGGTGTCGAGAAACTGGTTGCCCGCAAGTACGGACCGGGCGGGCCGTTTCATCGCGACACCGCCGGTCCGTGGTCGGACGCCGCCGGCGTGCGCAGCTCCGCGCTGCCACCCGACGCCATCGCGGACCTGGTCACCGTCGAGGCGTCTTACATCTATGACACGTTCGGCAAGCTGCCCGGCACCGTGCCGACGGTGCATGTGCTGATGTATTTGCAGGCGCAGCACCTGGACACCGATTTCTACGACGAGTTCTTCGGACCGGGCGCCTACCTGCCGACCCACGCGCAGCACCAAGCCGACTGGCACTGATCCTGGCCGAGCGGCATTCGCGCGACGCGACGCGCCGCGACAGCGTCGTGGGATTGCCGCTGGCGGCAACGGGATCGGTCTAGAGCCAGGTGTCGTCGGTGGTGGTGGTCAGGAACGCCTCCAGGTCGTCGCGCCACTGCGCCGGCGTGGTCTTCTCCGGTTCGATTCCGGTGTAGGCACCCCGGTAGAACAGCAGCGGCCGAGGCTTGATCAGCGGCACCTCGGACAGCGACTGCACCGCTCCGAACACCACGAAGTGGTCGCCGCCGTCGTGCACCGACGCGACCGTGCAGTCGATGTAGGCCAGCGAGCCGGCAATGATCGGCGAGCCCAAAGCCGAGGGCTGCCAGTCGATCCCAGCGAACTTGTCGGGTTCCTTCGAGCCGAACCGCGCCGACACGTGCTGCTGGCTCTCGGTGAGCATGTTGACGCAGAACTTCCCGGAGGCCTCGATGGCCTGCCAGGACCGCGACAGCTTGGTCGGGCAGAACAGCACCAGCGGCGGATCCAGCGACAGGGCCGCGAACGACTGGCAGGCGAATCCGACCGGAACGTCCTCGTGCACGGTGGTGATGATGGTGATGCCCGTGCAGAACTGTCCCAGCACGTTGCGGAACGCGCGCGGGTCGATCGGAAGGTCTGCTGTCGATGGGGAGCTCACTGGCGGACTACTTCTCTATGCCCACCGTGAAGTCATGCCCCCACAGGCTGACCGCGGTGCTCTCCCGCGCAATCCAGTCCTCGTCGTCGACTTCGAGGCCCTCGCAACCGAACTCGACCTGAAAACCGCTGGGTGTCTTCATGTAGAACGACAGCATCTTGTCGTTGACGTGCCGGCCCAGGGTGGCCGCCATCGGCACGTTGCGGCGGTACACCCGGTCCAGGCAGAGCCCGACGTCGTCGGCGTTCTCCACCTCGACCATCAGGTGCACGATGCCGGTCGGGGTCGGCATCGGCAGGAACGCCAGGCTGTGGTGGCGCGGGTTGCAGCCGAAGAACCGCAACCAGGCCGGGTCGCCGTCGGCTGGCCGGCCCACCATCTGCGGGGGCAACCGCATCGAGTCGCGCAGCTTGAAGCCGAGCACGTCACGGTAGAAGTGCAGCGCCTCGGCGTCGTCCTTGGTGGACAGCACCACGTGTCCCAGACCCTGCTCCTCGGTGACGAACCGGTGCCCGTAGGGGCTGACCACCCGACGGTGCTGCAACGCCACACCGTGGAAGACCTCCAGATGATTGCCCGACGGATCGTCGAACTGGATCATCTCGTCGACGCAGCGGTCGGCGCGCTCGGCGGCACTGGCCTCTTTGTACGGGGTGCCCTCGATGTCGAGGCGGTTGCGGATCTCTTGCAGGCCTTCGGCGTTGCTGCACTCCCAACCCGACACCAGCAACCGGTCGGTGTCACCGGGCACGATGACCAGCCGGGCCGGGAACTCGTCCATCCGCAGGTAGAGCGCACCCTCGGTGCTACCGGAGCCCTCGACCATGCCGAGAACCTTCAAACCGTATTCGCGCCAGGCCGCCATGTCGGTGGCCTGGATCCGCAGGTAACCCAACGACCGGATGCTCATCGCGAACCTCCTCGTACGTTCAGCATCAGACCATGGTGTCGCCGGGCGGCAGCCCGAACTCGTGGTTTCCGAAAATCAAGTAGGCCCGCTCGGGGTCGTTGGCGGCGTGCACCCGACCCGCATGCGCATCCCGCCAGAACCGCTGGACCGGCGCGTCATTGGCCAGCGCGGTGGCGCCGGACGCTTCGAACAGCCGGTCCACCGACGCGATCGCGCGGCCGGTGGCGCGCACCTGGTCGCGGCGGGCCCGTGCCCGCAGGTCGAACGGGATCTCCTGACCCGACGTCAGCAGCGCGTACTCGTCAGCGACGTTGCCGATCAGCTGGCGCCAGGCGGCGTCGATGTCGCTGGCGGCCTCGGCGATCCGCACCTTGGCGAACGGGTCGTCCTTGGACTTCTCGCCGGCGAAGGCGGCACGCACCCGCTTGCCCTGGTGCTCGACGTGGGCGTCGTAGGCGCCGTAGGCCATCCCGACGATGGGCGCCGAGATGGTGGAGGGGTGCATGGTTCCCCACGGCATCTTGTAAACCGCCGCGGTGTTGGTCTCGTAGCCGCCGGCGCTGTGGTCGTTCATCGCCTTGTAGGACAGGAAGCGGTGCCGCGGCACGAACACATCCTTGACCACCACGGTGTTGCTGCCGGTGCCGCGCAGCCCGACCACGTTCCAGACGTCGTCGATGCGGTACTCGGTGCGCGGGATCAAGAAGCTGCCGAAGTCGACCGGGCGACCGTCCTTGATCACCGGACCACCCAGGAAGGCCCAGGTGGCGTGGTCACAGCCCGACGACCAGTTCCAGGCACCGTTGACGATGTAGCCGTCGCCCGACTCGGTCACGACGCCGGCACCCATCGGCGCATACGAGGAGGAGACCCGGACGTTGGTGTCCTCGCCCCACACCTCCTGCTGGGCCTGCTGCTCGAAGAGCGCCAGGTGCCAGTTGTGCACCCCGATGATGGAGGCCACCCAGCCGGTGGATCCGCACGCGCTGGCCAGCCGGCGGACCGCCTCGAAGAAGATGGTCGGGTCGCACTGCAGCCCACCCCACTGCTCGGGTTGCAGCAGCGTGAAGAACCCCACATCCTGGAGCGCCTGAACGTTCTCATCAGGCAGTCGACGCAGGTCTTCGGTGGCCTGTGCCCGCTCGCGCAACTGCGGGAGCAGCTCATCGATACCGGCTAGGACCGCCTGCGCGTCACGCTGTTGAATGGACGTCACTGTCTCGCCTCCTGGGACTGAAGAACCTAGACAGAGATTAGAACATGTTCTGATTTGTGTCGAGCAGGGTGTTCCTGCGGCTGGTAGCGGCAGATGAGCACTTTTTTGTAACCTGTTCTAGTTATGACCAGAGATGAGGGCAGGCCGTGACCGAACCCGTTCCGGACGAGCCACTGGGCGACCACGTGCTGCAGTTGGAGATCGCCGACGTCGTCGTGGAGACCGACGACGCCCGGTTGTTGGTGTTCCGCGTTCCCGACGGCCCGGAGGCCGCTGACATACCGCCGGAGCGGCTGCGCTACGCGCCCGGACAGTTCCTGACGCTGCGCATCCCCAGCGACCGCACCGGTTCGGTGGCCCGCTGCTACTCGCTGTGCAGTTCACCGTTCACCGACCAGGCGCTGACGGTCACGGTCAAACGGACCGTCGACGGCTACGCGTCCAACTGGCTGTGCGACCACGCCCACCCCGGTATGCGGATCCATGTGCTGGCCCCGTCCGGCACGTTCGTGCCCAAGACGCTGGACGCCGACATGCTGCTGCTGGCCGGCGGCAGCGGAATCACGCCGATGCTGAGCATCTGCAAGTCCGCCCTGAGCGAGGGCAGCGGTCAGGTGACGCTGATCTACGCCAACCGCGACGAGCGGTCGGTGATTTTCGCGGCCAGGCTGCGTGAACTGGCCGCCGAGTACCCCAACCGGCTCAACGTGGTGCACTGGCTGGAGTCGGTGCAGGGCCTGCCCAGCGCCGCGGCATTGGCCCGGCTGTCCGCCCCCTACACCGAACGCGACGCCTTCATCTGCGGGCCGGGCCCGTTCATGCAGGCAGCGCGGGAGGCGCTGGAGTCGTTGGACGTCCCCGCCAAGCAGATCCACCTCGAGGTGTTCAAGTCGCTGGACAGCGACCCGTTCGCCGCGATCACCATCGAGGACTCCGGCGACGAACCGCCGGCGAGCGTGGTGGTGGAGCTCGACGGCGAATCGCACACCGTGTCCTGGCCACGCAACGCCAAGCTGCTCGACGTGCTGCTGGCCGCGGGCCTGGACGCGCCGTTCTCCTGCCGGGAGGGGCACTGCGGCGCCTGCGCCTGCACGCTGCGCGACGGCAAGGTCACGATGGAGATCAACGACGTGCTTGAGCAGCAGGACCTCGACGACGGTCTGATCCTGGCCTGCCAGGCCCATCCGGAGACCGATTCGGTCGAAGTCACCTACGACGACTGAGCACGGCGCTAGATTCGCAGGCGGCGACGCGGGAAGGAAACACCATGAAGCGGATGGTTTCAGCAGTGGCGGCGGTCGGGATCGCCGTGGTTGGCGGCGCCGTGGCTCCCCCGGCGATCAGTCCGGCGGCCACCAACACCGCCACGACACTGTTTCCGGTCAACGACACCGATCAGCTGGAGACGCACAGCTGGCTGGACTGCAGGTCCGCCGGTGCCCACTGCGACTTCATCGCCGGGGTCCAGCTGCGCACCCCCGAGGGGGTGACCGGCTTTCCGCCGGATCTGTGGGCGAAGCAGAGCACCGAGGTGCGGTCGAACAAGCGCAGCATGTACCTGGACGTGCACACCAACGGCGGCGAAGGCAACTGGGCCGACCGCGGCGGGCCGGGGACCAAGGTGTTCAAAGAGGGCGGGACCGCGGTGATCCAGTCGATGTACAACGGTGCGGGCCCACCCGACAAGTACCAGACCGCCGGCACCATCGTCTCGACGTCGCAGACGACCGGGCAGCCGGCCACCGAGGGCAATGTCTACGTCTGCGCGACGGTGCAGGTCGTCTACGCGGGGGTCAACCTCACCACCCCGAGCACCTGCGCGCAGGCGTCGTTCTCCTGATCGTTCACCGCGCGAGCAGACGCAAAAGTGCCCTAAACCAGTGCGTTTAGGGCACTTTTGCGTCTGCTCGGCAGGGTGGCGGCTAGCCCCGCGGCAGACCCAGTAACCGCTCGGCGGCCACGGTGAGCAGGATCTGCTCGGTGCCGCCCGCGATGGTCAGGCAGCGGGTGTTGAGGAAATCGTGCACGGTCTTGTTGGAGACCACACCGCCGCCCTCGGACAATTCCATCCGGAACTCCGACAGCGACTGCCGGTAGCGGACACCGATCAGCTTGCGGGCGCTGGATTCCGCGCCCGGGTCCGCGCCACCGACCGCCAGTTGGGCGATCCGCTGATCCAACAGCGCACCGACTTGCGCCGACAGGATGAGCGCACCGAGCCGGTCCTGCTGGGCGGGGTCGAAGTCGAGGGCGGCGACGGTACGCAGCAGCTCTTCCATCGGGTTGCCCAGGGCGGTGCCGGCGGCCATCGCGACCCGCTCATTGGCCAGGGTGGTGCGCGCCAGCCGCCAGCCGTCGTTCACCTGCCCGACGACCATCTCGTCGGGCACGAACACGTCGTCGAGAAAGACCTCGTTGAACAGGTCGTCGCCGGTGATCTCCCGCAGCGGACGGATGTCGATCCCGGGCGTGGTCATGTCGATCAGGAAGTAGGTGATGCCCTTGTGTTTCGGCGCGTCGGCGTCGGTTCTGGCCAGGCACACCCCCCACTGCGCCTTGTGCGCGGCCGACGTCCACACCTTCTGCCCGGTCAGCCGCCAGCCACCGTCGGCACGCACCGCCTTGGTGCGCAGAGACGCCAGGTCCGAGCCCGCGCCCGGCTCCGAAAACAGCTGGCACCAAAAGATTTCGCCGCTCATGGTGCCCGGGATGAAGCGTTGCACCTGCTCGGGGGTGCCGTGCTCGAGGATGGTGGGCGCCGCCCACCATCCGATCACCAGATCGGGTCGCACCACATCGGCCGCGGCCAGCTCCTGGTCGATCAGCAATTGCTCGGCCGGCGACGCCGCCCGTCCGTAGGGGCGGGGCCAGTGCGGCGCCTGCAGGCCGCATTCGGCCAGTGCGGCCTGGCGCTGCTCGGCGGGACGGGTCGCGACGTCCGCCACGGCGGCGGCGATCTCGGGGCGCAGGTGCGCGACCGACTCCAGGTCGATGCGCAGCTCGCGCCGAATCCCCTGCTGGGTCAGCGCGGCGATCCGGCGCAGCCACCGCGGCCGCCCGCCGAGGAACTGGCTGAGGCCGTAGGCACGGCGCAGGTAGAGGTGAGCGTCGTGTTCCCAGGTGATGCCGATGCCACCGAGAACCTGGATACAGTCCTTGACGTTCGCCTTGGCGGCCTCGATACCCGCGGCAGCAGCCACCGCCGCGGCCACCGACAGCTGGTCATCCGAGCCATCCGCGGCGGCCGTCGCCGCGTCAGCCGCGGCCACCGATGCCTGCTCGGCACGCAGCAGCATCTCCGCACACAGGTGCTTGATGGCCTGGAAACTGCCGATCGGCCGGCCGAATTGTTCACGCACCTTGGCGTACTCGGTGGCGGTGTGCAGCGCCCACCGTGCCAGGCCGGCAGCCTCGGCCGAGGCAACCGTTGCAGCCAGGTCGTGGACCCGCTGCCCCGCTATGTCGAGAACCGCCGCGGGCACAGAGTCCAGCGTGACGCGGGCCAACGGACAGGAGAAGTCCGTCGCAGCCAGCGCTTCGATGCTCACCCCCTCGGCGGCGCCGTCGATGACCAGCCAGGTGTCGCCGGCTGGAACCACCAGCAGTCCACCCGCATCGGCGCCGAGCACGTACGGCGCGGTGCCAACGGCCCGCTCGCCGTCCCATCGCACGTCCGCGGTCAGCGTGACACCCGCGGTGCGCTGGCCCGACGCCAGCGCGTCGAGCAGCGAGCCGTCCTCGATCAGCAGCGTGGCCAGCACCGTCGTCGCCACCGGGCCCGGCACCAAGGCGCGGGCGGCCTCATCGACCATGGCGCACACATCGGCGACGCCCGCTCCGGCGCCACCGTGCTCTTCGGCGACCGCGACACCGAAGAGCCCTAGTTCCGCCAGACCGGCGAATACCGGTCGCCAGGCGTCGCTCTTACCCTGTTCGACGTCGCGGATTACCTCCGTCGCGCCGGAGCTACCAGCCCAGTCGCGCACCAGCTCGCGTACAGCGAACTCTTCGTCCGTGGTGGTGGTTGGCACGATCGGCTCCTAATTCGGCGTGACAAGGGCGCTAAAGCACACTAGAACGTGTTCTAATAGTGCCAGTGATCGACCGTCAAGTCGACCACCATCGCAGCAGGACACGTGGCCTTCCCGGCCGGTTCGAACCGGGAAATTTACGTTAGCGTTGCGTATTGTTACCGGCGGGTACGTTGAGGAGAAGGGGCGGACTACCGCATGTCGTCGCCAGCGCAAAGCAATCCGGGCCAGGCTGCGGGCGCGCAACCACGCGAGGTTTTGAACGTGTCGGTCCTGACGGAGTCCGAACTCGGTTCCGACGCCCAGCGTGAGCGCCGCAAGCGCATCCTGGACGCGACCATGGCGATTGCCTCCAAGGGCGGTTACGAAGCGGTGCAGATGCGCGCCGTCGCCGACCGCGCGGACGTCGCGGTCGGCACCCTCTACCGGTATTTCCCGTCGAAGGTGCATCTGCTGGTCTCGGCGCTGGGCCGCGAGTTCGAACGGATCGACGGCAAGACCGACCGTTCCATCGTCACCGGCGGAACCCCCTATCAGCGCCTCAGCGGCATGGTCAGCCGGCTCAACCGGGCCATGCAGCGCAACCCGTTGCTGACCGAGGCGATGGCCCGGGCCTACGTGTTCGCCGACGCGTCGGCCGCCGGCGAGGTCGATCATGTCGAGAAGATCATCGATTCGATGTTTGCGCGCTCGATGAGCGACGGCGAGCCGGGTGAACCGACCGAGGACCAGTACCACATCGCGCGGGTGATCTCCGATGTCTGGCTGTCCAACCTGCTCGCCTGGCTGACCCGGCGCGCGTCGGCCACCGACGTCAGCAAGCGCCTCGATCTGGCCGTGCGGTTGCTGATCGGCGACGACGAGGCACCGAAGGTCTGAGCCCGCGGCCTAGACTGGCCACCGTGGCCCGCGTCGATCTGAACGCCGATCTCGGTGAGGGTTTCGGTGTGTGGCGACTCGGCGACGACGACGCCATGCTCGGCATCGTCAGCAGCGCCAACATCGCGTGCGGCTTCCACGCCGGGGACCCGGCCGGGCTGTTGCGGGTGTGCCGGGCCGCGGCCGAACGCGGTGTGCGGATCGGCGCGCAGGTCAGCTACCGGGATCTGGCCGGATTCGGCAGGCGGTTCATCGACGTGACCGCCGAGGATCTGTTCGCGGACGTGATCTATCAGATCGGCGCGCTGCAGGCGCTGGCGCACAGCGCCGGCACCGCCGTGTCCTACGTGAAACCGCATGGCGCGCTGTACAACACCATCGTGACCCACCGCGAGCAGGCCGCCGCGGTCGCCGAGGCGGTGCGGACGGTGGACCCGGCACTGCCGGTGCTGGGGATGTCGGACTCCGCGTTCTTCGGCGAGGCTCAGCAACGCCGACTGCGCACGGTGCCCGAGGCATTCGCCGATCGCGCCTACCGTCCCGACGGCCAACTGGTGTCACGTCGTGAGCCGGGCGCGGTGCTGCACGACGCGGCGTCGATCGCGGACCGGGTCGCCACCATGTTGACTAGCGGACACGTCACCGCCGTCGACGGCTCCCAACTCGCGATAGCTGTGGAATCGGTGTGTGTACACGGTGATTCACCGGGCGCGGTGCAGATCGCCGCGGCGGTGGCCGACCGGTTGAAGACGGCTGGCGTCGAGGTCAGGGCGTTCTGCTGATGCGGCTGAAACCGGGCCGCCCCGACCTGGCCTGCTACGCCGACCGGTTCAGCGTGCCGGCCGCCGGGCCCGGCGCGCCGCTGTCGGTGACCTGGTTGGGGGTAACCACCCTGCTGATCGACGACGGTTCGTGCGCGGTGATGACCGACGGCTACTTCTCCCGGCCCGGTCTGGCGCGGGTGGCTCTGGGCACGGTGTCCCCCTCGCCTGCCCGCATCAACGAGTGTCTGGCCCGCGCCGGCGTGGATCGGTTGGCGGCGGTCATCCCGCTGCACACCCACATCGACCACGCGTTGGATTCCGCAGTGGTCGCCGAACGCACCGGTGCACGGCTGATCGGCGGCACGTCGGCCGCCAATATCGGTCACGGACACGGTCTTTCAACCGACCGCATCGTGGTCGCCGAGCCCGGTGAACCGATCGAGGTGGGCGCCTACGACGTGACGCTGATCGAGTCGCACCATTGTCCGCCGGATCGGTTTCCCGGTGCGATCACCGCACCGGTGACCCCGCCGGTGCGGGCTTCGGCCTACAAGTGCGGTGAGGCGTGGGCGGTGCTGATCCAACATCGCCCGACGCAGCGGCGGCTGCTGCTGTTGGGCAGCGCGGGCTTCGTACCGGGCGCGCTGGCCGGGCGGCACGCCGACGTCGTCTACCTCGGCATCGGCCAGCTCGGGCTGCAGCCGCCGCACTACCTGGCGGACTACTGGGATGAGACGGTCCGGACGGTGGGCGCATCGACCGTTGTCCTGACCCACTGGGACGATTTCTTCCGCCCGTTGTCGGAACCGTTGCGGGCGTTGCCTTATGCCGGAGACGACCTGGATGTGACGCTGCGGGTGCTCGGCGAACTGGCCGACGACACGGGGGTTGCGATGCATATGCCAACGGTGTGGCGGCGCGAAGACCCCTGGGCGTGAACCTGATTCTGGCGCTGCTGCTGCTCGCGATCGTTCTCGCGTTCGCCGTCGCACGACCGCGCGGATGGCCGGAGGCGTTCGCCGCGATCCCCGCCGTCGCCATCCTGATAGGCACCGGCGCGATTTCGTCGCACGATGCGGCCGCCGAGGCGACGGGACTGCTGCCGGTCGTCGCCTTCTTGGGTGCTGTGCTGGTGCTGGCCAAGCTGTGTGACGACGAGGGTCTGTTCGAGGCGGCGGGGGCGGTGATGGCACGCGGGGACACCGGCCCGCCGCAGCGGCTGCTGCGACGGGTGTTCGTCGTCGCAGCGGTGATCACCGCGGTACTGAGCCTGGACGCGACCGTAGTGCTGTTGACGCCGGTGGTGCTGGCCATGGTCCGCCGGCGGCACGCTCCGGTGCGGCCGCACGCCTACGCCACCGCGCACCTGGCCAACACCGCCTCGCTGCTGCTTCCGGTGTCGAATCTGACCAATCTTCTCGCCTTTCACCAGTCCGGTGTTTCGTTCAGCAGGTTCACCCTGCTGATGGCGTTGCCGTGGCTGGCCGCGACGGTCACCGTGTACGGCGTCTTCCGCTGGTTTTTCTCCCGCGATCTCTCGGTGCGGACGCACCACACGGGCACCCCGCCGCCGCCGGTGCCGATTTTCGTGCTGGTGGTGTTGGCGCTGACCCTGGTGGGGTTTGCGGTCACCGAATCGCTGGGGCTGGCTCCGGCATGGGCGGCGCTGGCCGGCGCCACGGTGCTGGCCGGCCGCAGTCTGGTGCGGCGACACAGCACCCTGCCCGGGATCGTGCGGGCGGCCAACGTTCCGTTCCTGCTGTTCGTTCTGGCATTGGGGGTGGTGGTGCACGCGGTGATGAGCAACGGGCTCGCCGGCTCGATGCGTACCGTACTGCCAGGAGGGACAGGGCTGCTGGCGCTGCTGGGCATCGCGACGGTGGCAGCCGTGCTGGCCAACATCGTCAACAACCTGCCCGCCACGCTGGTGCTGCTGCCCCTGGTTGCCGCCAGCGGTCCTGCCGCGGTACTGGCGGTGTTGATCGGGGTGAACATCGGCCCGAACCTGACCTACGTCGGATCGCTGTCCAATCTGTTGTGGCGCAGGGTACTTCGCCGCTACGACGTGCCGGCAGGGGTCGGCGAATACACCCGGCTGGGGCTGTGCACGGTGCCGCCGACTTTGGTGGTGGCGGTGCTGGCGTTGTGGCTCAGTGTGCAGTTGTTCGGTGTTTAACCGTTCACTCTGCGCGTAGCCCGCAAAAGTGCGAGTACGTTGCCTGGTGGCCGCAGGGTCAACGAGTAGCGGGAGGCGGCAGCGGCAGGCCTGCCTCGGCCATCACCGCCCGCAATCGACTCGGATAGTCGGTGATGATGCCGTCGACACCGGTGTCGATCAGCGCCCGCATGGTGTTCGTATCGTTGACCGTCCACGGGACGACCGTGAGCCCCAACGCATGTGCACGATCGACGAACTCCCGATCGACCGTCGGATACTCCGGGGCCACGATGTCGGCCCCGACCAGGTCGGCAGCGCGGATCGGATCACCGACGACAGCGGGGTCGATCCCGGCCAGCCACCGGGAACCGGGTCGCCAGGTGGTGTCATCCCACAACGCCACCAGCGGGATGGACGGCTCGAAATCGCGGACCATCGGCAGCGTTCGCCAGTCGAAGCTCTCGATCTCGACCCGGTCGACCTTTCCTGCGGTCCGGACCGCGGCCAAGATCACCTCGACGAACTCCCCGGGGCCCGCGGACGCGGCGGGATCGTCGGCCTCCACCTTGGTTTCGATGTTGAAGCGGACCCCGCTGTGGTAGGAGTCGGCGAGCGCGAAAACCTCGGGCAGCGTGGCGATGGTGTTGCCCCGTGGCGTTTCCGCCTCGGGGAACTCATCGAGGCGCAGTCCGCAGTCCAGGGTGCGGACCTGTTGCAGGGTGAGGTCGTGCACTCGCTTCCCGACGTACGGGTATTGCGGGTCGTTGTCGAATACCGGCCTCGTGTCGACGCATTTGTCGGGTTGAATACTCGGGTCGTGCCACACCAGCGGGTGGCGGTCCGCGGTGAGCACGATATCGAATTCCAGTGTGTTGACGCCGAGTTCGATGGATTTCGCGAACGCGGCCAGCGACGACTCGGTGGTCTCCCCGCGGCCGCCGCGGTGCGCCTGTAGGTCGAATCCCGGCCGTTGCGCGGCCGCCACCGGCGCGAATAGCAATGCCGAGCAGACGCAAATAGTCCCTAAACCTGTGCTTTTCGAGCACATTTGTGTCTGCTCGCGCAGGGGGTTCACCGCCGCTGGCGCGCGATTTCGGCCAGCACGACCCCGGCTGCTACCGAGGCATTCAACGATTCGGTCGGCCCGGCCATCGGAATCGACACCACCGCATCGCAGTTCTGCCGGACCAGCCGCGACAATCCCTTGCCCTCCGAGCCGACGACCACGACCACCGGCCCGGAGCCGTCCAGTTGGTCGACGGTGGTGTCCCCTTCGGCATCCAACCCGATAACCTGCAGCCCGGCGTCGGCCCAGTCCTTCAACGTCCGGTTCAGGTTGGTGGCCCGTGCCACCGGGGTGCGGGCCGCCGCACCGGCGCTGGTGCGCCAGGCGACCGCCGTCACCGAGGCCGAACGTCGCTGCGGGATCAGCACCCCGTGGCCACCGAACGCCGCCACCGACCGCACGATGGCACCGAGGTTGCGCGGATCGGAGATGTTGTCCAGCGCCACCAACAGCGCGGGCCGGTAGTCGTCGCTGGCCGCGGCCAGCAGATCGTCGGGGTGCGCGTAGTTGTACGGCGGCACCTGCAGGGCGATGCCCTGGTGCAGACCGTTGGTGGTCATCCGGTCCAGATCGCTGCGCGGAACTTCCAGGATCGGGATGCCGATATCGGCTGCGCGGGTGACGGATTCGGTGAGGCGCTCGTCGGCTTCGGTCCCCAGCGCCACGTAGAGGGCGGTGGCGGGCACCCCGGCGCGCAGACACTCCAGCACCGGGTTGCGGCCGAGGACGGTTTCGGTGTCGTCGGTGGGCCGCCGCGACGCCGCACGGGCCTGCTGCTTTTTGGCGCGTTTGGCCGCCGGGTGGTGCGGCCGCTGGTGTGCCGGTGGGGTGGCTCCGCGGCCCTCGAGCCCGCGCCGGCGTACACCACCGGAGCCGACCGTCGGCCCCTTCTTGGTGCCTGGTTTGCGTATCGCGCCGCGGCGCTGTGAGTTACCGGCCATCTACTTGGCCTCCCCGTCGAGTGACCATTGCGGACCATCGCCGGTGTCGGTGACCTCGATGCCGGCCTGTTTGAGCCGATCCCGAATCTCGTCGGCCAGCGCCCAATCGCGCTCGGTACGGGCCACCTCCCGACGCTGCAGTTCGGCCTGCACCAGGACGTCGACCGCGGCCAGCGCTGCCGAGGTTTCGTCCCGGGATTCCCAGCGTTCGTTGAGCGGGTCGCAACCCAGGATGTCCATCATTGCGCGGATCGCGCCGGCGTGGCCCAGGGCGGCATCGTGATCGCCGGCGTCCAGCGCCCGATTGCCTTCGGCACGGGTGTGGTGCACCTCGGCCAGCGCGATCGGGACCGACAGATCGTCGTCGAGCGCCTCGGCGAATCGCGGTGTCCAGGTGCCGGGTTGCACGGCCCCGACCCGGTTACGCACCCGGTGCAGGAAATCCTCAATGCCCACATAGGCTTTGACCGCGTCCTGCAAAGCGGTTTCGGAGAACTCCAGCATCGAACGGTAGTGGGCGCTGCCCAGGTAGTAGCGCAGTTCGGCGGGCCGGACTCGCTGCAGCACCGCCGACGTCGACAACACGTTGCCCAGCGACTTGCTCATCTTCTCGCCGCCGAGTGTGACCCAGCCGTTGTGCAGCCAGTAGCGGGCGAAGCCGTCGCCTGCCGCCCGGCTCTGGGCGATCTCGTTCTCGTGGTGCGGGAACACCAGATCCATGCCGCCGCAGTGGATGTCGAATTCCGGACCGAGATAGGTGCGGGCCATCGCCGAGCACTCCAGATGCCAGCCGGGACGACCCGGCCCCCACGGCGTGGGCCAGGAGGGTTCACCGGGTTTGGCAGCCTTCCACAGGGTGAAGTCACGCTGATCGCGTTTACCGGTGGCCACCCCCTCGCCCTGGTGCACGTCGTCGACGCGGTGGCCGGAGAGCTGGCCGTAGTCCGGGTAGCTGAGCACGTCGAAGTAGACGTCGCCATCGCCGGGGTAGGCGTGGCCGGCGTCGATCAGCCGCGCGATCAGCTCGACCATCTGCGGAACATGCCCGGTGGCGCGTGGCTCCGCCGATGGCGGCAATACGCCCAAAGCGTCGTAGGCGGCGGTGAAGGCACGCTCGTGGGTGGCCGCCCACTCCCACCACGGTCGACCCGCGGCGGCGGCCTTGGTCAAGATCTTGTCGTCGATGTCGGTGACGTTGCGGACGAACGCGACGTCGTAGCCGCGCGCGGTCAGCCACCGGCGCAGCACGTCGAACGCGACGCCGCTGCGGATGTGCCCGATATGCGGCAGCGCCTGCACGGTGGCGCCGCACAGATAGATGGAGGCGTGCCCCGGGCGCAGCGGCACGAAATCACGCACGGCACCGGTTGCCGTGTCGTGGAGCCGCAGGCGGGCGCTATCGGTCACGACGTGCCAGCTTACCGGGCCGGTCGGCCCTCACCGGCGTCGCCGTCAGGTGGTCACCGAAAGCCCCGCAGCCCCCGGCTGGCAGATGCCTGAAAGTGGTATAGCGATCCTGGTACACAGAAGACGGTGACGTGTAGTATCGCCTGGTGACTAAAGGTCTGGTGGCAGCGTCGGGCGCGTTTATCGCTGCAGTAGCTATCGCGGGGGCTGCGTCGGCGCACGCCGACGTGCCGAATGATATGAACGAGCCTGCGCCGGCCGCCGTGACCGAAGCGGGTGCTCCCCAGCCCGCCGATCAGGCCAGCGCTGTCGGCGGTGCCGCAGCCGGGGTCGGTGCGGGTGCCGGGAGCGCCGGCGGCATCGGCGCATCGATCGGCAGTTCCATGGCGATGATGGGTCCGATGCTGGCCATGTACGCGCCGATGATGGCGCTGCCGATGCTGACCCCTGCCCTGAGTTCGCTCGCCGCGCAGTCGGCTGCAGGCGCTGGAGATACGACCGGCGACGCGGCAAGTACGGCCGCCGATTTGGCCGCCGCGCCGGCAACCGCCGCCATCGACCCGGACTTGGCCAACATGCTCAGCAGCTTCGACGCCTCGGACCTTCTCACCACGGCCCCAGTTGATCCGACTGACATCGTCACCGGTGTTAGTGATGTCGTCGACCCCGGTGTAATCGCCGATACCGCCGCGAACACCGCCACCGACATGGCTACCAGCGTCGGTACCGACCTGGCGCCCAGTGTCGGCGGTGAGGTCGCATGCGGCGTCCTCACCATCTTCGGATGGTGCTAGGTCCAAACCAACAGGTTCTGGCTACTGCGCAACGATCAATGCGGTAGCGATCGCTGCCAGCCCCTCACCGCGGCCGGTCAATCCCAGACCGTCGGTGGTCGTCGCCGAAACCGAAACCGGCGCGCCCAGCAGGTCGGACAGCACGCGCTGAGCCTCGGCCCGCCGCGGGCCGATCTTGGGGCGGTTGCCGATCACCTGCACCGCGACATTGCCGATCACGAAACCGCGTTCGGCAAGCATTTCGCGGACGTGGCCGAGCATCGCGGCCCCGGTCACCCCGGCCCAGCGGGGATCGTCGACACCGAAGACCGCCCCGATATCGCCGAGTCCGGCCGCCGACAGCAGGGCGTCGCACATGGCGTGCGCCGCAACGTCGCCGTCGGAGTGCCCGGCGCAGCCGTCGGTGTCTGGGAACTGCAGGCCCAGCAGCCAGCACAGCCGTCCCGATTCGATTGGGTGAACATCAGTCCCGAGCCCGATGCGCGGTAGCGGATTCATCGCCGCACGATCGTTTCGGCCAGCATCAGATCCAACCCGTTGGTGATCTTGAATGCCAGCGGGTCGCCGTCGACCACCTGCACCTGCACTCCGATGTGCTCGACCATCGAGGCGTCGTCGGTGAACGCGCCCGCCCCGGCGCGCTGGTAGGCGCGGGTGAGCAGATCGGCAGCAAAGCCCTGCGGCGTCTGCACCGCGCGCAGGCCGTCACGTTCCGGAGTGCCCAACACCGCGCCGTTGGCGTCGACGGCTTTGATGGTGTCGGCGACCGGCAGCGCGGGCACGACGGCGAGGTGACCGGCGCGCAGCGCCTCGACCACACGCAGGATCAGCGCGGGCGGGGTGAGCGGCCGGGCGGCATCGTGTACCAGTACGAATTCGGGATGTCCGGCGGCTTGCAGGGCCAACCGCACCGACTCGAGCCGCTGGGCGCCCCCGGCGATGACGGTGGCGTCCGACCCGAGGATCAGCTTGGCCTGGTCAATGCGGTCGGCGGGCACCGCAACCACCACGTGGTCGACGACCCCGGATTCGCGCAAGCCGAGCACGGCGCGCTCCACCAGGGTGTGTCCGCCGAGTTCGACGAACGCCTTGGGAACCCCGGCCGCCAACCGTTCACCGGACCCCGCGGCCGGAACGACCGCGACGGTGCCCGTCAATGAATCCTCCGGGAACTCAGGATGCGGCGGCCAGGACCTCGTCGAGGATGGTCTCCGCCTTGGCGTCGTCGGTGTTCTCCGCCAACGCCAGTTCACCAACAAGAATCTGCCGCGCCTTGGCTAGCATCCGCTTCTCGCCGGCCGACAGCCCGCGCTCCTGGTCGCGGCGCCACAGGTCACGCACTACCTCGGCAACCTTGTGAACATCGCCGGAGGCGAGCTTCTCCAGGTTGGCCTTGTAGCGGCGGGACCAGTTCGTCGGCTCCTCGGTGTGCGGGGCGCGCAGCACCTGAAACACCTTGTCGAGGCCTTCCTGCCCGACCACGTCACGCACACCGACATATTCCGCGTTGTCGGCGGGGACCCGGACGGTGAGGTCGCCCTGCGCGACCTTCAACACGAGATACTCTTTTTTCTCACCTTTGATGGTCCGGGTTTCGATCGCCTCAATTAATGCGGCACCGTGGTGTGGGTAAACGACGGTGTCTCCGACCTTGAAAATCATCTGATTCGAGCCCCTTTCGCTCCTCCATGTTAACACGCGCCGCAGACACCCGCGGATCAACGGTGCAGGTCAGGGGCATCGTCACCGAAAGCCCGGGGTTGACAGGGCGACGAATTCGTGCAACAGGTCACACCATTTGCACCGCTGCCGAGCCTGCTCAGCGCCCCGGGCAGCGCCCAACGGCGCCCTGCGCTACCGCAAGCCGAGGCGTCCTACTACAGTGCATAGTCACAACCGCAGAGTCGGTTTCGCTGGGCAGGAGGCTTTGAGTGAACCGCTTCGTTACCCGCCTCTCGGCGGCGGCCGCAGGCCTGGTGACCGCCGTCGCGCTCGCCGGCTGCGGAACCGGCCAGATCTCGCAGACCGCGAACCAGGAGCCTGCCGTCAACGGCACCGGGGGCGTCCTGAAGAACGTGTCGCTGCGCAATGTGCGGATCCAGGCCGAGCAGAACGGCGAGTCCATCCAGCCGGGGCAAACCGCCGACCTGATGTTCGTGGTCAGCAATCAGTCGCCGGACACCGACGACCAGCTGACCGGGGTGAAGACCGACATCGGCAAGGTGGCCTGGCCGGGCGCCAAGAGCTTGCCGGCCGGCGGCATGCTGATCGTCGGGACCCCCGCAGGCGCGGATGTGGCACCGATGAACGCCCTGCAGAAGCTGCACGGCGAGAACGTGAAAACCGGAACCGCCACGGTCGCGTTGACCGAGGCGATCAGCAACGGCCTGACCTACGACGTCACGTTCACCTTCGCCAAGGCCGGCAGCATCACGCTGGGGGTGCCGATCTCCGCGGTGACCAAGACGCAACCGGTGCTGGCCGGAGAACACTAACCGGCTGTCATACCGGCCCGATACGGTCACCACCGTGGCCAAGGCACGATCGCACTACCGCTGCTCGGAGTGCCGCCATGTCACGGCCAAATGGGTGGGTCGGTGTCCGGAATGCGGAACCTGGGGCACCGTCGACGAAGTCGCTGCCCCGACCTCGGTGCCCGGCGCCGCCCGAGTCGCCCCGTCGTCTCCTGCAGTGCCGCTGAGCTCCATCGAGCCGGGCCGCACCCGCCACCATCCGACCGGTGTCGGTGAACTGGACCGGGTACTCGGCGGCGGAGTGGTGCCCGGATCGGTCACCCTGCTGGCCGGGGACCCCGGTGTCGGCAAGTCCACGCTGCTGCTGGAGGTAGCTCACCGCTGGGCGGAATCCGGTCGGCGTGCGCTGTACGTCTCCGGCGAGGAGTCGAGCGGGCAGATCCGGTTGCGCGCGGAACGGACCGGATGCAGCCACGACGAGATCTACCTGGCCGCCGAATCCGACCTGCAGACGGTGCTGGGGCACATCGACACGGTGACGCCGACGCTGGTGGTGGTCGACTCCGTGCAGACCATCTCCACCACCGAAGCCGACGGGGTCAGCGGCGGCGTCACCCAGGTGCGGGCGGTGACCGGCGCGCTGACCGCCGCCGCGAAGACCACCGGGGTGGCGATGGTGCTGGTCGGCCACGTCACCAAGGACGGCGCCATCGCCGGACCACGTTCGCTGGAACACCTGGTCGATGTGGTGCTGCATTTCGAGGGTGACCGCCACTCGGCGTTACGGATGGTGCGCGGGGTGAAGAACCGGTTCGGGGCCTCCGACGAGGTCGGCTGCTTCCTGCTGCACGACAACGGGATCGAGGGCGTGGCCGATCCCTCCGGGCTGTTCCTGGAGCAGCGGCCCGAACCGGTTCCCGGCACCGCGATCACGGTGACGCTGGACGGCAAACGACCGATGATCGGCGAGGTCCAGGCGTTGCTGGCCGCCTCGGCCGGCGGGTCGCCGCGTCGCGCGGTCAGCGGCATCGACCATTCCCGGGCCGCCATGATCACCGCGGTGCTGGAGAAGCACACCGGATTCAAGACCGCGGCCAACGACATCTATCTGTCCACTGTCGGCGGCATGCGGCTGACTGATCCCTCCGCGGACCTGGCGGTGGCCGTCGCGCTGGCCTCCGCGATCCTGGACGTGCCGCTACCGGCGCACACGGTGGCGATCGGCGAGGTGGGGCTGGCCGGTGACCTGCGGCAGGTGGCCGGGATGGATCGCCGGCTGGCCGAGGCGGCCCGGCTCGGATTCACCACCGCGCTGATCCCGCCCGGGTGCACCGCGGTGCCGCCCGCGCTACGCACCTTGGAGGCCGCCACCATCGCCACCGCGCTGGGACACCTGCTCAACGTCGGCGGATACCGTGCCGGCGCACCCACCCGGCCGCATAGCCTGGATGCGCCCGCCGAGCACGTCGGCACCGAACAGAACGGATGGTCGTGAGTATGGGCAGACGGACGGTCCGGGCCATCGCGCCGGCGCCCCAGCCCACCTTGCGCGACGCCATCGAACAACTGGCGCCCGGGACACCGCTGCGCGACGGCCTGGAACGGATCCTGCGGGGCAGAACCGGCGGGCTGGTGGTGCTGGGCTGCGACGAGCGGGTCGAGGCGATCTGCGACGGCGGCTTCGAACTCGACATCCGCTATGCACCGACCCGGCTGCGCGAGCTGGCGAAGATGGACGGGGCTGTGGTGCTGTCCACCGACGCCAGCCGGATCGTGCGGGCCAACGTCCAGCTGGTGCCCGACCCGTCGATCGCCACCGACGAATCGGGCACCCGGCACCGCTCGGCCGAGCGCACCGCGATCCAGACCGGGTTCCCGGTGATCTCGGTGAGCCACTCGATGAACATCGTCACCGTGTACGTCGGCGGGGAACGCCATGTGCTCGCCGACTCGGCGACCATCCTGTCGCGGGCCAATCAGGCCATCGCGACGCTGGAGCGCTACAAAACCCGGCTCGACGAGGTCAGCCGGCAGCTGTCCCGGGCCGAGATCGAGGACTTCGCCACGCTGCGCGATGTGATGACCGTGGTGCAGCGGCTCGAGATGGTCCGCCGCATCGGTCTGGTGATCGACAACGACGTGGTGGAGCTGGGCACCGACGGCCGTCAGCTACGGCTGCAGCTCGACGAACTACTCGGCGGCAACGACACCGACCGTGCATTGATGGTGCACGACTATCACGCCAATCCCGAGCCGTTGTCCAAGGAGGAGGTGGCCGCCACGCTCCGCGAACTGGACACCCTGTCCGACACCGACCTGCTCGACTTCACCACGCTGGCAACAATTTTCGGATATCCGTCGACGGTCGAGGCGCAAGACTCGGCGATGAGCGCACGCGGCTACCGGGCGATGGCCACGATACCGCGGCTGCAGTTCGCCCATTCCGATCTGTTGGTCCGGACGTTCGGAACGCTGCAAGGCCTGTTGGCGGCCAGCGCCAGCGACCTGCAGGCGGTCGAGGGCATCGGCGCGATGTGGGCCCGTCACATCCGCGAAGGGCTCTCACATCTGGCGGAGTCGACGATCGCCGACCGGCTGGACTGACCGTCGTCAGTTGTGCGGCGGCCCGGGCGCCGGCGGCGGTCCGGGCGGCGGCCCCTGCGGCGGGGACAGCTGCCCGTCGGCCGGCGGCGCACCTTCCTGGGGCGCCCCGGTGGCCGGGGATGCCTCGGCCAGGACGAACGGCACCGTCGCCGATCGCAGGTTCCCCAGCTGCACGACGAGGTTGTAGGTTCCGGGCCCGATCGGCTGCCTCGGCAGCGGGCACTGCGGCGCCGAACCCATCCCCGTCCACGTCACCGCGGTGGTCACCTGCTCGCCCGGGGTGAAGGTCTTCACCAACGTCTCGTTGGAGGGCGCGCAGTCCAGGTTGGACCACAGCCGTTGGTTGTCCAGCGAATAGACGTAGGCCGCCAGCACCGCGGCCCCCACGTCACGCTTGCAGGCCACCAACCCGATATTGGTGACGACCATGGTGAACTTCGGCTGCTCCCCCACCGTGAAGCGGGGTTGGTTGGTGTAGCCCTTGACCGCCAGCGTCGAGTCCGGGCAGTCGTCGCCCTCCCGCAGTATCGGCGCCGGCTCCACAGCGGCCGTCGGCGTCGGGGCGTTTCCCTGGTTGGCCGCCGGCGGCGCCACCTGCGTCTGGCCGGCCTCGGGATGCGGCGCCTGGGATGCCTGCCCGGCCGGCGGCTTCTCGGCGGTCGGTTTGGCGCCCGCGCTGCTGCTCATCACCGAGACGATGATCGCGATAACGGCCCCGATGACCAGCACCGCAATGCCCAGTGCCAGCCCCCGGCGGCGCCAGTAGATTTGCGATGGTAGCGGCCCTTGCGGTTCCAAATCGAGCACGTTCTCACGGTAAGCCCAGGTCACGCAGATTCGTCCGACCCGTGTCGGCGTGTCGTTGCCGCGTTGTGACCTTGCCCGACTATTCGCCGCCGCGCATTCCACATTTGTTGTCACCGATTGACGGCCAACGCGTCCGCTACACCCGACCGCTGACCCGGCTGGGATCGGCGCCGCGTCCGCGCTGGCAGTGCTCTGGGCCACCAGAACCAGCGTCCCAACATCACCACCAACGCGGGCATCAGAAACGTCCGCACGACCAGGGTGTCCAGCAGTAGACCGACCGAGACCGTGACCCCGATCTGGGCGATGCTGGTGACACTGCTCGCGACTAGGGCGAGCATGGTGAGGCCGAATACGATCCCGGCGATGGTGACCACGCCGCCGGTGCCGGCAAACGCTCGCACTAGGCCGGTGCGGATGCCGGCGCCGGATTCTTCCCGAATCCGCAGGGTCAGCAGCAGGTTGTAGTCGGCGCCGACGGCGACCAGCGCGATGAATGCCACCGGCGCGACAGCCCAGTGCAACGGCTGACCCACCAGGTGCTGCCAGGTGAGCACACTTATCCCCAACGCCGACGCGTAGGACACGATCACCGTGCCCACCACCGCCAGCGCGGCGACCGGGCTGCGCACCATCACCAGCACGATGCCGAAGATCAACGCCAGCATCGACACCGCCAACAGCGTGACGTCGCCGCGAACCAACCCCTGCAGATCCCGGGCGAACGCCCCGACTCCGACGACATCCACCGAGACCGGGGTCAGCGTGCCCTCCTTGGTGGTTTCGGCGACGGCGACGTCGATCTGCCGGGCTCGCTGGGCGCCGTCGACGCCCCATTCCTCTCCAGCGCCGAACACCAGCAGTCGGGTGGCGCGGCCATCCGGCGAGATCAGCATCGTCAACGCTTCCCGATAACGCGGATCGACCAACGCCTGGTCGGGCAAGTAAAAGCCGCCGGCCGCGCTGGCCCGAAAGTCGGTGTCGATCTCGTGCAGAAAATCGGTGAGCTGTCGCAGCTGCGGCGAGGACGCGGCGATGGCGCCGCGTAGTTCGCCGGTGGCGTCTCGGGCCTGGCTTAGCACGTCGCGCATCGCCTGTAGCGCCGGCGGCAGTTGCGCCATCCCCGAGGTGGTGACAGCGGATCCGGCAGTGAGTTGCGCAGCGCCACCGGATAATTCGGTACTGCTTCGGACCATGCTGTCGACGGGCTCCAGCACGCGCTGCACGATCGAGCAAATCGGGTTCGTCGGACAGTCCGGGGTGGCATCGACATAGTCGCGTAGCGGGTCCAGATATCCCGACAACGTGGTGGCGCTGGTCTGCAGCCCCTCCATCCCGGAGCGCAGATCGGTGGCGGCCGAGCCGATCACGCGCATTCCGTTGGCGCCGCTCGCCATCCCGCTGCCCATGCGATCGACCGCCCCGTCGAGCCGGGTCAGCATGGCATCCAGATCGGCAAAGCGCGCCAGGCGGTCGCTCAACGAGTCGAAGCCGTCGCCGAGTCGCTGTCCCAACAACCCGGCCTGATAACTCAGGGTCGCCTCTTTCGGTACGGTGCCTGCGGGCCGGCTGGCGGATTGCACCATCCGCACCCCGGGGAGAGCCATCAACCCTCGGGTGATCCGTTCGACGGCGATCAGCCCGGCCGGGTTGCGCAGATCGTGATCGGCAGCGACCGTCACCACCGCGGGCAGCAGGGTGTTGACCGGGAAGTGCCGATCCATTGCCGCATAGCCCCGGTTCGACTCGGTGTCGGCCGGTGTCGCCGACGGTTCGTTCCAGCCGGCGCGGATACCGGCAACCGGCAACATCAAGACGACGATCAGCCCGAGGGTGGCCGCCAATATCGGCGCCGGCCAACGTGCCACCATCACCCCGATACGACGCCAGCGCCGCGCGGTGCGCGAACGGTCCGGCTCCAGCCAGGCACGTCGAGCCGCCAGCGCGATCAACGCCGGGGTCAGCGTCAAGGCGGCCAGCATGCCCATCGAAATTCCTATCGCACAGGGGATTCCGGTGCTACGAAACATGCCGATCTTGGCCAGGCTCAAACATGCCAGCGCCGCCGATACGGTCGATGCGGAACCGACGATCACCGGTGCCACTCCCCGCACGGCTGCGGTCAAGGCAGCCGTCGATTCGATGCCACGACGGCGGCCCTCCTGGTAGCGGCCGATCAGAAAGATCGCGAAATCGGTTCCGGTGCCGAGCACCATGGCCGCAAGCAAGGCAACGGTGAATAGCGACACCTCGATGATTCCGTGGCTGCCGAGCAGGGCCACCAGCGGCCGGGCGACCCCCAACCCTAAACCCACCGCGATCAGCGGGACGGCAGCCGCGACCGCCGAACGGTAGACAATCAGCAACAGCGCCATGATCACCAGCACGGTGGCAGCGGTGATAGCCAGCATCTGGTTGTCGATCGCGGCCAACTCGTCGGAGATGCTGGCGCCCGGCCCGGTGAGGTAGACGTGCAGGCCGGCGGGCGGATCGAGTCGGGCCATCGTGGCGCGTACCGCGTTGACGGCATCGGCGGCCGCAGAGGTGCCGATCATCCCTGGCAGTTGCAGCATCAGGCTGACCGCGCCACCATCGCGACTCTGCGCCAACGGCGCGGTCACCGGTGCCGACCACAGGTCAGTGACCGAGTCGACATGGCGGATGTCGGCGTGCAGGGAGGTGACCAGGCTGTCGTAGTAGCTGCGGTCGGCCGCCTGTAGTGGCTTGTCGCGTTCCAGCACGACGTAACAGAAGTTGTTGCCGGGTGGTTCGTCGAATTGTTGGGCCGCATGTGTTCCGGCGGCCACGCTGGGTGCGCCTCCGGGAATGAAAGCTCGGGAATGCGCAGCGACGACCCGCTCCAACTGCGGTACCGCCAGATTGGCGAGGGCCGCGGCCGCGATCCACCCCAGAACGATCATCGCGGCCCAGCGCTGGGTGAACCGGGCGGCGGAGCCCAGCAGATCAGGCAATGGCCTGCAGCGGGATCGGCATACCGTCGAACAGCCCGTTGAGTCGTGGTTCATCATGCTGGATCGCCCGCACCCGCACCGATCGATGCGATGCGGCGTCAAGCAGGGAACGCAGCCCCCGCTGTTGCGCCGCCAGCTCGGCTCTGGCGTCTTCGGCGGGCACCCCGTCGTGGTGGGCCTGATCCAGCTTGGCTGTCAGCGCAGTCATCCAGCGGTGCTGCAACGCCAACAGCAGTCCTTCTTCGTCGCCGAAGAGCCGCTCGATGTCAGGCAGCCTGCCGGTGAAATCCAGTGCCGCGTCCACATCTTCGGCGGCGCGTTCGATCAGTTCGGCCATGAAGGCCATTCGTTCGTGGAATTGTGTCCAGGTCATGACTTCGACGCTAGGCAGCCTGCGCGGCGCCGACATCATGCCGGAGTTCGGTTTTCGGTCTCCTACCGCGGTCGCAAACGAGATCCTCCCGCGGCATGATGTGTAACGCTGCGTCAGCTTCTACGATGGGTCGATGCTGCGAGTGAGCGAGTTCGCCCAGGGCTGGGCGAAGCGGCACGCCGTGCTGATACCTCCGGGGTTCTCGTTGATTTTCGGCATCACGATCGACGCCACGACGGTACTGATCCTGATCGGGTCCATGCTGCAGCGCACCAGCGCCGATCTGCCCGCGGTGGGCGTCGCGGCAGGATTCGTGGCCCTACCGATGCTGCTGATTCCCGTCGTGGCGGTCGGATACAAACCGGGGTTGGCGTGGATCAGCTACGTTTCGGCCTGCATCGTTCTACTGTTCGCCACCTCCACACCGGTCGCCAATGACTTCGCCCCGCTGCTGCTGGTGTTGATGACGGGCGCCGTCGCGGCCCTCACCGGGACGCTGTGGGCATCGTTGGCTTTCGTCTCGGCGGTCGCGGTGTTGGTCGCCGCGTGGGCCACACACCGTCTCGACGGGCTCCCGCTGTACCTGAGCGTGCTGGCGTTCGGTTGGTTGATCGGATACCTGCTCCGAACCCAGGCGCAGCTGCTGGTCGCCCAGCAGCAGATGCAGGCCGATTTGGCCGCCCATGCCGCCGCCGACGAGCGCCGCCGCATCGCCCGTGAAGTGCACGACGTCATCGCCCATTCGCTGTCCATCACGCTGCTGCACGTCACCGGTGCCCGGCACGCACTGCAGCAGGATCGCGACATCGACGATGCGGTTGACGCGCTCAGCGACGCCGAGCGGCTGGGCCGGCAGGCGATGGCCGACATCCGGCGCACCGTCGGCCTGCTCGATGCCGGACCGGCGGGTACTGCACCGGAACCCGGCATCGCCGACATCGGCGAGCTGATCGCGGACTATCTGCAGGCCGGGCTGGATGTCTCGCTGCGCGTCGACGGGCAAGACGACGACGTGTCGGCGGCGGTGGGGCTGGCGCTGTACCGCATCACCCAGGAGTCGCTGGCGAACATCGCCAAGCATGCGCCGGACGCGAAAGCGACAGTGGATCTGATGATTTCGCCCTCCTCGGCGCGCCTATCGATCCTCAATGCGGTGCCGGTGCCGGTGCCGGTGCCGGGGTCGGCGTCGTCCGCCGGCGGTCATGGCCTGGCCGGGATGCGGCAACGCGTCGAGCTGCTCGGCGGCGTGATCGACGCCGGCCCGTGCCGGCAGGGCTGGTCGGTGTGCGCCGATATCCCGCTGACCGAGCCCGGCCCGCCGCGGCGACGGTGCCCCCGCTGACATGGACGGCGCCGAGATTTCCGTGCTCCTGGTCGACGACCAGGACCTGGTCCGGTCCGGCCTGCGCCGGATTCTGCGCCGCAAGGACGGGTTCGTCATCGTCGCCGAATGCGCGGACGGTGACGAGGTTCCCGGTGCCGTCGCCGAGCACCGCCCCGACGTGGTGGTGATGGATCTGCGGATGAAGCGGGTGGACGGCATCGAGGCCACCCGCAGGCTCGCGGCGCCGGGGTCGCCGCCGGTGCTCGCGTTGACCACGTTCAACGAGGACGAGCTGCTGTCCGGGGCGTTGCGCGCCGGGGCGTCGGGTTTCGTGCTCAAGGACTCCTCCGCCGAGGAGGTGATCCGGGCGGTGCGCGCCGTCGCCCAGGGCGATGGCTACCTCGACCCGGCCGTCACCGCTCGGGTGCTCGGCACCTACCGCGAGGTGGTTGCCGAACGACGGGCGGACCCGGTGGTCGGGCTGACCGCCCGCGAGCTCGACGTCCTGACGTTGATCGGGCAGGGCCGGTCGAACGGTGAAATCGCCGAGGAGCTCTACATTTCGGAGGTGACGGTGAAAAGCCACATCGGTCGCATCTTTCTCAAACTGGATCTACGCGACCGGGCGGCAGCCATCGTCTACGCCTACGACCACGGCATCGTCGTACCGCGGCAGGGCGGCGGAAACTAATCGGCGGGTTCGTCACCGATTTCGCCGAGGTGATCGCGCAGCACCGCCCGACCGTCAGCCAACTGATAGGTGACCCCGGCGATCGCCAGCGTGCCGTTATCCACCCGTTCGGCGATCGCCCGCGAGCGAGCCAGCAACTGTGCGCCGGTCTCGGTCACGTGGCGGGCTTCGAATTCGTCGACCCGGGTCAACCCTTCGCGCCGGCCCAGCAGGATCGACGGTGTCACCCGTTCGACCACGTCGCGCACGTACCCGCCGGGCAGCACACCGTCGTCGAGCGCAGCCAGCGTCGACTTGACCGCGCCGCAGCTGTCGTGGCCGAGCACCACGATGAGCGGCACGTTGAGCACCACCACGGCGAACTCGATCGAGCCCAGCACCGCGGAGTCGATGACGTGCCCGGCGGTGCGCACCACGAACACGTCGCCCAAGCCCTGGTCGAAGATGATCTCGGCGGCCACCCGGGAGTCACCGCAGCCGAACACCACCGCAGTCGGTTTTTGTCCCTCGGCCAGACTGGCCCGGTATTCGATGCTCTGGCTGGGATGCTGCGGGTTTCCGGCGACGAATCGCTCGTTACCCTCTCGGAGTGCCTTCCACGCGGATATCGGGTTCGAATTCGGCATGTCCGACATTCTGCCTTGGATGCGGTGCCGCCGCGAGATGAGTATCGGTGTCGACGAACTGGTGGACTGGTATGACCGGGCCCACCGCGACCTGCCGTGGCGCCAACCCGGGGTCAGTGCGTGGCAGATCCTGGTCAGCGAGTTCATGCTGCAGCAGACCCCGGTGGCGCGGGTGCTGCCGGTGTGGACGGACTGGGTGGCGCGCTGGCCGACCGCGTCGGCGACGGCGGCGGCCAGTACGGCCGATGTGCTGCGGGCCTGGGGGAAGCTGGGCTACCCACGCCGCGCCAAGTGGCTGCACGAGTGCGCGGTGGTGATCGCCCGCGACTACCGCGACGTGGTTCCCGACGACGTCGACACGCTGCTGACGTTGCCCGGCATCGGCAGCTACACCGCCCGTGCGGTGGCCTGCTTCGCCTACGGCCAGTCGGTTCCGGTGGTCGACACCAACGTGCGGCGGGTGGTGGCCCGCACGGTGCACGGCCGCGCCGACGCCGCGGCGCCCGCGGTGACCCGCGACCACGCCGATGTCACCGCGCTGCTCCCCGACGATGCGCGGGCACCGAAGTTCTCGGCGGCGTTGATGGAACTCGGGGCAATCGTGTGTACCGCCCGGACACCGAATTGCGGCGTGTGCCCGCTGCCGTCCTGTGCGTGGCGCGCCGCCGGTCATCCGCCCGCCACCGGTCCGGCACGGCGGGTGCAGCGCTACGCCGGCACCGACCGGCAGGTGCGCGGACGGCTGCTCGATGTGTTGCGGGACAGCGATTCACCGGTAACCCGTACCGCGCTGGACCTGGCCTGGACGGCCGACCCGGTACAGCGCGACCGGGCGTTGGATTCGCTGCTGGCCGACGGGCTGGTGGAGCAGACTTTCGACGGTCGCTTCGGGCTGGCCGGCGAGGGCTAGCGGTGGCGAGGGCTAGCGGTGGCGAGGAGACGCAAATGTGCCTAATTCCATTGCGAATTAGGCACATTTGCGTCTGCTCGCGCTAGGAAAGGAACGCCTCGACGGCATCGCGGAACACCTGCGGCGCGTCGTCGTGCACCAGGTGTCCGGCGCCGGGAACATGCAAATACGTGGTCCGGTGGCCGTTCTCATGCATTTCCCGCATCTGCCCCGGCGGCGTGACCGAATCCCCGGCCTCGATCAGCAACACCGGCGCACGTACCGCTCGCCACTGCGCCCAATAGTCGCGGGTGCCCCACTCGGCGGCGATCTCGACCCACCGCTCCGCGCGACCGTGTAGCCGCCAGCCGGTCGGGGTGCGGTCGAACGCCTCCAGGAAGTACTGCCCCGCGATGGGGCCGAACTGGGCCAGCACCTGTTCGGCGGAGCTGAACTCGACCGGCAGCGCGTGCGCCCAGGGCTCCCAGGCGCCGGTGGTCATACCGCGGAAGTCTGGTGCCATGTCTTCCACCACCAGCGCCGTGACGAGTTCGGGTTGCTGCGCCGCCAGGCACCACGAGTGCAGGCCACCCATCGAATGCCCGACCAGCCGTACCGGCTCGCCCAGCGTCGCGACCGCCTCGCCGAGGTCGGCGACGAATCGCTCGGTGCTGACGGGGTAGGGGTCACAGACCTCGCGGCCGCGGTGCCAGGGCGCGTCATAGGTGTAGACCGCACCCAGCTGGGCCAGCCACCGCAGCTGCCGCGCCCAGGTGCTGCCACGGCCCATCAGACCGTGCACCAGAACCAGGGGCTCGCCGTGCCCACCGGCGTGGGTCAGCGCAGTGCTCCGCATGCCGTCCATCTTGCGTGGCAGGCCGCGTCGAGCTCGCACCGGCCGCCCGGGGACACCCTGCGGCCCGCAGCCCCACCGGGCGCGGCAGGTAGCCTTAGAGCCATGCCAGTGGTGAAGATCAACGCAATCGAGGTACCCGCGGATGCGGGCCCTGAACTGGAGAAACGGTTCGCCAACCGGGCCCACACGGTGGAGAATTCGCCGGGTTTCCTGGGTTTTCAGCTGTTGCGCCCGGTCAAGGGTGAAGACCGGTACTTCGTGGTGACGCAGTGGGAATCCGACGAGGCATTCGAGGCGTGGCGGACCGGTCGGGCGGCTCACGCTCACGCCGGTCAGCAGAATCCGGTCGCGACCGGTGCATCCCTGCTGGAATTCGAGGTTGTGTTGGACGTTGCCGCAGCCGGCGACCAGGCGTAGCCGGGGCCAGGCGCGGCGACGTGCGACGGCGCTGGCAAGCGTCGCCGCGTTGACCGTGACGCTGGTCGCAGGCTGCACCCCCTCCCCCGCCGCGCCCGCCCACGCCGGCGACTCGGCGGTGTCGATCGATACCGCAACCCCGGCGGGTCTGCGGGCGAAGCAGACGTGGGACATGCTCAACTCGGACTGGCCGATCGGCCCGGTCGGCGTGCGCACCCTGGCCGCCCCGGACAAGGTCGATCCGGTCGTCACCACGATGGAAGGGCTGTGGTGGGATCGGCCGTTCACGTTCGACGGCGTCGACATCCGCGGCCAGACGGCCATCCTGCACCTGGTCGCGTCCTACGGGGCCCGCCACGACGTCGAATTGCACGCCGACCGGGCGGGGCTGGTGGACCGGTTCGACGTCACCACCCGCAAGACGCCGATCAATTCCTGGCACGAACTGGACGCCACCCTGGACCGGACCGGCGCGCGGTACTCCTATCAGGCCGCCAAGGTCAACGCCGGCAACTGCGAGCCGGTGGCAGGGGTCAACACCGCCGAATCTCTGCCGTTGGCCTCGATTTTCAAGCTGTATGTGCTCTACGCGGTGGCCACCGCGGTCAAAGCGGGGACACTGTCCTGGGACGACCAGTTGACGATCACCGAGCGCGCCAAGGCGGTCGGCTCGTCCGGATTGGAACAACTGCCACCCGGCGCCAAGGTTTCGGTCCGTATCGCCGCCGAGAAGATGATCGCCACCAGTGACAACATGGCCACCGATCTGTTGATCGGCAAGGTCGGCAACAAGGCCGTCGAGCAGGCCTTGGTCGCCGCCGGCAACCACGACCCGGCCAGAATGACCCCGTTTCCCACCATGCACGAACTGTTTTCAGTCGGATGGGGCAAACCCGACCTGCGGGAGCAGTGGCAGCACGGCTCCCCGCAGGCGCGCGCCGAGTTGCTGCGACAAACCGATTCCCGGCCCTACGAACCCGATCCGTTACGCGCCCACGTCCCCGCCTCGGAGTACGGCGCGGAGTGGTACGGCAGCGCGGCGGACATCTGCCGGGTTCACGCCGCGCTGCAAACCGGGGCAGTCGGTGCTGCGGCACCGGTCAAGGACATCGTGTCCGCCGTCGCCGGCATCGAACTCAACCGCAGCCAGTGGCCATACATCGGCGCCAAAGCCGGTGGGCTGCCGGGGGATCTGACGTTCAGCTGGTACGCGATCGACAAGGCCGGCCAGCCGTGGGTGCTCAGTTTCCAGCTGAACTGGACCCGCGACCACGGCCCACGGGCCGTGGGTTGGATGATCCAGATCGCCCAGCAGGTATTCGGGCTGCTACCCCGAGAGCACTGACGCGGGCGAGCAGACGTAAAAGTGCCCTAAACCAGCGGGTTTAGGGCACTTTTACGTCTGCTCGGCAGTTACTCGGCGGCGTGGGCTCCGCCCGCGCTGTGGGCACCGGCCTTCGCCAGATCCGAGTCGACGGGTTCGGGCTTGCGGATTCCGGTGAACGTGAACACCGCTTCCTCGCCGGCGGATTCGCCGTCCCAGTTGTCGACACCGACCGTGACGATCTGACCGGGGCCGACCTCCTCGAAGAGAATCTTCTCGGACAGTTGGTCCTCGATCTCGCGCTGGATGGTGCGGCGCAGTGGCCGCGCACCCAGCACCGGGTCGAACCCACGCTTGGCCAGTAAGGCCTTGGCCTGGTCGGTGAGCTCCAGCTCCATGTCCTTGCTCTTGAGCTGCCTGGCCACCCGGGCGATCATCAGGTCCACCATCTGGATGATCTCTTCGCGAGTCAGCTGGTGGAACACGATGATGTCGTCGATCCGGTTCAGGAACTCCGGGCGGAAGTGCTTCTTGAGCTCGTCGTTGACCTTCTGCTTCATCCGCTCGTAGTTGTTCTCGCCGCCGCCCTGGGTGAAGCCGAGCCCGACCGCCTTGGAGATGTCGGAGGTGCCCAGGTTGGAGGTGAAGATCAACACGGTGTTCTTGAAGTCCACCGTGCGGCCCTGACCGTCGGTGAGCCGGCCGTCCTCGAGAACCTGCAACAGGCTGTTGTAGATCTCCTGGTGCGCCTTCTCGATCTCGTCGAACAGCACCACCGAGAACGGCTTGCGCCGCACCTTCTCGGTCAGCTGGCCGCCCTCCTCGTAGCCGACGTAGCCCGGAGGGGCACCGAACAGCCGCGACGCGGTGAACCGGTCGTGGAACTCGCCCATGTCGATCTGGATGAGCGCGTCGTCGTCGCCGAACAGGAACTCGGCCAGCGCCTTGGACAGCTCGGTCTTACCGACACCGGACGGGCCGGCGAAGATGAACGAGCCGGACGGCCGCTTGGGGTCCTTCAGCCCGGCGCGGGTACGCCGGATCGCCTTGGAAACGGCCTTGACGGCATCGGTCTGGCCGATGATCCGCTTGTGCAGCTCGTCTTCCATCCGCAGCAGGCGGGTGGTCTCGGCCTCGGTCAGCTTGAACACCGGGATGCCGGTCCAGTTCCCAAGCACCTCGGCGATCTGCTCGTCGTCGACTTCGGCGACCACGTCGAGATCACCGGAACGCCACTGCTTTTCGCGCTCGGCGCGTTGGGCGACCAGTTGCTTCTCCCGGTCGCGGAGGCTCGCGGCCTTCTCGAAGTCCTGCGCGTCGATCGCGGACTCCTTCTCCCGGCGCGCGTCGGCGATCTTCTCGTCGAACTCGCGCAGGTCCGGCGGCGCGGTCATCCGGCGGATCCGCATCCGGGCGCCGGCCTCGTCGATCAGGTCGATGGCCTTGTCCGGCAGGAAGCGGTCGTTGATGTAACGGTCGGCCAGGGTGGCCGCCGCAACCAGCGCCGAGTCGGAGATCGACACCCGGTGGTGCGCCTCGTAGCGGTCCCGCAGACCCTTGAGGATCTCGATGGTGTGCTCGACGGTGGGCTCACCGACCTGCACCGGCTGGAACCGGCGCTCCAGGGCGGCGTCCTTCTCGATGTACTTGCGGTACTCGTCGAGGGTGGTGGCACCGATCGTCTGCAGCTCACCGCGGGCCAGCTTGGGTTTGAGGATGGACGCGGCGTCGATCGCGCCCTCGGCCGCCCCGGCACCGACCAGCGTGTGCAACTCGTCGATGAACAGGATGATGTCGCCGCGGGTGTTGATCTCCTTGAGGACCTTCTTCAACCGTTCCTCGAAGTCACCGCGATAGCGGCTGCCGGCCACCAGCGAACCCAGGTCCAAGGTGTAGAGCTGCTTGTCCTTGAGCGTCTCGGGAACCTCGCCGGCCACGATGGCCTGCGCCAGCCCCTCGACGACGGCGGTCTTGCCGACGCCGGGCTCACCGATCAGCACCGGGTTGTTCTTGGTGCGCCGGGAAAGCACCTGCATGACCCGCTCGATTTCCTTCTCCCGGCCGATGACCGGGTCGAGCTTGCCCTCCATGGCCGCCGCGGTCAGGTTGCGACCGAACTGGTCGAGCACCAACGAGGTGGACGGGTTGCCCGACTCGCCGCCGCGGCCCCCGGTACCCGCCTCGGCGGTCTCCTTGCCCTGGTAGCCGCTCAGCAGCTGGATCACCTGCTGGCGCACCCGGGTCAGTTCAGCGCCCAGCTTCACCAGGACCTGCGCGGCGACGCCTTCACCCTCACGGATCAGGCCGAGCAGAATGTGCTCGGTCCCGATGTAGTTGTGACCGAGCTGCAGCGCCTCGCGCAGGCTCAGCTCGAGCACCTTCTTGGCGCGCGGGGTGAACGGGATGTGCCCCGACGGCGCCTGCTGGCCCTGGCCGATGATCTCCTCGACCTGGCTGCGGACACCCTCCAGGGAGATTCCCAGCGACTCCAGCGACTTGGCGGCGACGCCTTCGCCCTCGTGGATCAGGCCCAACAGAATGTGCTCGGTCCCGATGTAGTTGTGGTTGAGCATCCTGGCCTCTTCTTGGGCCAGGACAACGACCCGACGCGCCCGGTCGGTAAATCTCTCGAACATCGGCGGTTACCTGCTCTCCCTCACATCGGCACTTGGTCGGCCTCGGCTCGGCCCTGTGTACCTGCCATCCACTCTAATGGGCGGCATGGCGCGCTGTGACCTGCCTTGCAGTGCGCACCGCGTTGACAACCCGGGTGCGGACCCACGAAAGGCGTGGCCCTGGACGCAAGAGAGCAACGTCGCAACCCCCGAATACGTTTCCGGGAGGCGATCCGGTTCGCTCGAGGCGAAAACCCGGGGTTAGGTCGCCGCGTGGAAGGCGTCGATGATCTCGGCCGGAATCCGCCCGCGGGTCGACACATTGTGCCCGTTACGGCGGGCCCAGTCCCGGATCGCGGCGCTTTGCTCGCGGTCGATGGTGCCGCGGCGGCCGGTGGCCGCACGGCCCCGACGACGTCCGCTGGTCCGGCGCCCGGCCTCCACCCACTTCTTCAGGTCGTTACGAAGTTTCGTGGCGTTCTTGCTCGAAAGGTCGATCTCATAGGTAACCCCGTCGAGCCCGAATTCGACCGTCTCATCGGCGGCGCCTTGACCGTCGAAATCATCGATCAAGGTGACGGTCACTTTCCTCGCCATTGGCTCACCCTAACGTTTCGTCCTGTGAACTGACTGTGCACAAGTTTGTATTGAGTCCCCGACGAACCAATGTGCCATAAAAGTTCGAGGTATTCAACACAACCGCGGGCGACTCGGTTCAGTTGCCGTGCCGGCGAACAATCGGGAACAAAACCGTCTCTCTAATTGATAGCCCCGTCAACGCCATCAGCAACCGGTCGATGCCCATTCCCGTTCCGGTGCACGGCGGCATGGCGTGCTCCATCGCCGCCAGAAAGTCCTCGTCGAGTGCCATCGCCTCGTCGTCGCCGGCGGCCGCCGCTTTGGCCTGCGCAGCGAACCTCTCCCGTTGCACCACGGGATCGATGAGTTCTGAATAGCCGGTGGCCAACTCGAAGCCCCGCACGTAGAGGTCCCACTTCTCGGTGACGCCGGCGATACTCCGATGCTGCCGTGTCAGTGGCGTTGTCTCCACCGGGAAATCCCGGACGAAGGTGGGCGCCGAAAGCGTGTCGCCGACCGTGTGTTCCCACAATTCTTCGACCATTTTGCCGTGCCCGTAGCCGCGATCGGTCGGGATCTCCACACCCAGTCGCTCCGCGATACGCCGCAATTGAGCGGGCGTCGTGTCCGGAGTGATCTCCTCACCCAGCGCCGCCGACAACGACGGATACATTTCGATCGACGCCCATTCTCCGTCGATGTCGTAGACGGTGCCGTCGGGCAACGGCAGTTGCCTGGTACCGATCGCCTCGTCAGCAACTTCTTGAATTAACTCTCGCGTAACAATCGCGGAATCGTCATAGGTGCCGTACGCCTGGTAGGTCTCCAACATGGCGAATTCCGGAGAATGGGTGGAATCGGCCCCTTCGTTGCGGAACACCCGATTCAGTTCGAAGACCCGGTCGAGTCCGCCGACGACACAGCGCTTCAAGAACAGCTCCGGCGCGATTCGCAGGTACAGATCAACGTCCAGGGCATTGGAATGCGTGACGAACGGGCGCGCCGCCGCCCCACCAGCCAATGTCTGCAACATGGGTGTCTCGACCTCGAGGAATCCTCGGCGCTCCAGCGCGCTTCGGACCGCGCGGACCACCGCGATCCGCTGCCGGGCCACGGCACGCGCTTCCGGGCGCACGATCAGGTCGACGTAGCGCTGCCGGACCCGGGATTCTTCGTTCATCTCCTTGTGTGCGACCGGCAGCGGCCGCAGCGACTTGGACGCCATCTGCCAGCGGTCGGCCAGCACCGACAACTCGCCGCGCCGCGAGCTGATCACCTCGCCGTGCACATAGACGATGTCGCCGAGATCGACATCGGTCTTCCACGCCTCCAGCACCTGCTCACCGACGCTGGCCAGGCTGATCATCACCTGCAGCTGGGTGCCGTCGCCGTCCTGCAGGGTGGCGAAGCACAGCTTGCCGGAGTTGCGGGCGAACACCACCCGGCCGGCGACGCCGACCAGGTCACCGGTCGTGGTGTCGGCGGCCAGGTCGGGGTATGCGGCGCGCACCTCGGCCAGCGAGTGGGTGCGGTCAACGGCGACCGGGTAGGGGTCTTGCCCCTCCGCCAGCAGGCGCTCACGCTTGGCCCGGCGGATCCGGTACTGCTCGGGAACGGCGGATTCGTCAGAGCTCACGACGTGCCAGCTTAATTCAACGGGCAGGCCGGCCTACACCGCGGCGGCACGCCGTAGCGTCGGGGCCATGACCGTCCTCCGATCCACTCTGCTGTTCGTCGTCGCCGCGCTGGCCGAGATCGGCGGAGCATGGCTGATCTGGCAGGGCTGGCGCGAACACCGCGGTGTGGGGTGGATCGCGGCGGGGATCATCGCGCTGGGTGCCTATGGGTTCGTCGCCACTTTCCAGCCCGAGGCCCACTTCGGTCGGATCCTGGCCGCCTACGGGGGCGTTTTCGTAGCCGGGTCGCTGGCGTGGGGCGTCGTCGTCGACAAGTTTCAGCCGGACCGGTGGGATTACCTGGGTGCGGCCGTGTGCCTACTCGGTGTCGCGGTGATCATGTACGCACCCCGCTGACACCATCGCCTCACGTTGAGTCTGCGTCCAGGGTGGGAAATCGGCGCCGGATGCCGCCCTCAACGCATAGTCAACGCCAAGACCGCCCTACCGCGCCGTCTTGAGCTTTCCGCGCTGGCTGTCCCGGTTACGTTCGAAGACCAACCGCAGTCCCTGCAGGGTGAGGTTGGCGTCATAGTGCGCGACGGTTTGCAGGTCGGGTAGCAGCAACGGGGCGGTGTGCCCGGTGGCAACCACCGCGACGTCGTCCCCGCCGAAACCTTCCATTTCGCGGATCCGGCGGACCAGACCGTCGACCAGTCCGGCGAAGCCGAACACGGCGCCGGCCTGCATGCATTCGACGGTGTTCTTGCCCACGACCGAGCGGGGTCGGGTGAGCTCCACCCGGCGCAGTGCCGCTGAGCGGGCAGCGGCCGCATCGGAGGACACCTGCAACCCGGGCGCGATCGCGCCGCCCAGGAATTCACCCTTCGCCGAGACCACGTCCACGCAGATCGAGGATCCGAAGTCGACGACGATGGCCGCCGTCGAGAACTTGTGGAACGCCGCCAGACAATTCACGATCCGGTCGGCGCCGACTTCCTTGGGGTTGTCGACCAGTAGCGGGATGCCGGTGCGCACCCCGGGTTCGATCAGCACCTGCGGCACCGATGGCCAGTACTGCTCGAGCATCAGCCGCACTTCATGTTGCACCGACGGAACGGTGGAAAGCGCGGCCGCACCGGTGAGCCGCTCGCTGTCGTCGCCGATCAGGCCGTCGATCGTCAGCGCCAATTCGTCGGCGGTGATCTCGGCCTCGGTACGAATCCGCCACTGCTGCACCACCGTCGCGTGATCGCCCGAGCCGGACAACAGCCCGACGACGGTGTGGGTGTTGCGGACGTCGATTGCCAGCAGCACGGTTATCGCGCGCTCATTCGGGGGGACAGCAGGTCGGCGGCGTCATCCGGCACGAACGCCGGGTCGCTGCCCAGATCGATCGGCTTGTTGGCGGCGTCGACGAAAACGATGCGGGGCTGGTAGCTACGTGCCTCGGCGTCCTCCATCGAGGCGTACGCGATCAGAATGACCAGGTCACCGGGGTGCACCAGATGTGCTGCGGCACCGTTGATCCCGATGATGCCGCTGCCCCGCTCACCGGTGATCGCGTAGGTGACCAGCCGGGCGCCATTGTCGATGTCGACGATGGTGACCTGCTCGCCCTCCAGCAGGTCGGCGGCGTCCATCAGGTCGGCGTCGATGGTCACCGAACCGACGTAGTGCAGGTCGGCTTGAGTCACCGTGGCGCGGTGGATCTTCGACTTCAGCATTGTCCGAAACATCAATTGGCTCCGATCTCAATGGCGATGTTGTCCAGCAGTCTGGTGGTGCCGAGCTTGGCGGCGACGAGCATGCGAGCGGGTCCGTAGGAGGGGGCGGGGCCCAGTGCGAGGTCCCGGATCTGCAGGTAGTCGACGTCGATCCCGGGTACCGAGGCGAGCGCGGCGCGGGCTGCCACCAGCCCGGCCTCCACCCCGTCGGACGCGGCGACCGCACCGGCCAGCAAGGCCGCTGACAGGGTGGCGGCCAGGTCGCGCTGCACCTGGTCCAGGTACCGGTTACGGGAGGACATCGCCAGCCCGTCGGCTTCGCGCACGATCGGCACTCCGACCACTTGTACGTCGATGTTGAGATCGGCGACCATCTGCCGGATCAACACCAATTGCTGGTAGTCCTTTTCGCCGAAGAACGCGCGATCCGGGTGCACGATCTGCAGCAACTTGCACACCACGGTGAGCACGCCGGCGAAATGGGTTGGCCGCGAAGCGCCTTCGAGTTCGGCACCGAGCGGGCCGGGCTCCACGACGGTGCGGGTCCCGTCGGGATAGATGTCGGCGACGGAAGGGGTGAACACGATCTCGACCCCTTCACCGCGCAGCAGTTCCAGATCCTCATCGAGGATGCGGGGATAGGCGTCGAGGTCTTCGGCGGCGCCGAACTGCAGCGGGTTGACGAAGATCGATACCACCACCACCGCGCCAGGAACCCGTTTGGCAGCGCGGACCAGCGCCAGGTGCCCGTCGTGCAGCGCGCCCATGGTGGGCACCAGCATCACCCGGCGGCCGGTGCGCCGCAGCGCGCGGCTGACGTCGGCGACGTCACCCGGCTTCGGGTAGACGTTGAGCTCACCCGCCGTGAATGTCGGGGTCATTGCGCCAGCACCTCGAAGACGGCGCCGGGGGCGTGGGCGCGCTGCGCGGTGCGCAGCGAGTTCGCCCGGTAGGCCTGTTCCAGGCCGGGATCGATCTCGGCCAGCGCGCGCAGATGCCCACTGAGCGCGGCGGCGTCCCCGCGGGCGACCGGGCCGGTGAGAGCGGCCTGCCCACGCAGCAGCGTGTTCTCCAGCGACGCCCTGGCCAGCGGTCCGATCACGCGTTCGGCGATGCCGCCGGGCTCGTCGCGTACGAGTTCTTGTCCGAGCAGTTCTTGGCCGGCCAAGGCGGCCCGCAGCGCCTGCACCGCATCGGCCAGCACCGTCACCAGGTGATTGCTGGCGTGAGCGAGTGCCGCGTGGTACAGCGGCCGGGCGTCCTCGCGGACGCGGAACGGCTCACCGCCGATCTCCAGCACCAGCGCCTGCGCAATCGCGTATCCGATTTCGTCGGCGGCGGTGATACCGAAACAGGCGTCGGCGAGCCGGGCGATGTCCTCGTCGGCCCCGGTGAACGTCATCGCCGGGTGGATTGCCAACGGCACGCAGCCCTGCGCGGCCAGCGGCGCCAGCACATCCACTCCATTGGCGCCGGAAGTATGGGCGACGATCGTGCCGGGCCGGACCGCGGAGGTGGCGGCCAGACCGGACACCAACCCCGCCAGTTCGGCGTCGGGGACGGCCAAAAGCAGCAGTTCAGCGCCACCGGCGACATCGTCTACCGGCATGATCGGGGTGTCGGGCAGTCGCTGCTCGGCACGCCGCCGCGACGCATGCGAGATGGCGCTGCACGCCACCACCACGTGGTCGGCACGTTCCAGCGCAACACCTAATGCGGTACCGACCCGGCCAGCCGAGACGACACCGATTTTGAGCCGAGCTGGGCGCAATCCGTCGACCTGCTCCATCGCAGAGAAGACCCTCGCAAGTTCTCTTGGTTCGTTCCAGTCCCGCGCTGCGGGTACCGGACGGTCTCCCGGAGTCTAGCCCGGCGAAACGGTGGCCCCCAGTACTAGTTCATCGGATGTGCGGCAATTCACTTTGGAGCGGCTACGCCGCAGGTCTACTTTGGAGCGGCTACGCCGCTGGTCAATCCTCGCGTCGGCGCCGCCGGCCCCCGGTACTCTGTCCGGCCTGCAGTCGTGCTAGCAGGTCAGCCACCGATTGCCCACCGGTGGCCGGGCCGTCGGTGTCGAGGGCCGAATCCGGACCGCGGTGCCGCGGCGGCGCTGCCTGCGGGCCAGTGCCCACCCCGTGGTCTTCAGGCTCGGTGGCGTGCCGCGCCCGTGCCCGGCGCCCCTCATCGCGATACTGCGCGGCAGCCTCGGCACCGCCGATCGGACCGGACGGGAATTCCTGGTGATCGACCGATTCGGACGGACCGGCGTGGCGTCCCCGCCGCTCGGTCGCCGGCGGCACCGGTGGCGGCGTGGTGTTCGGGAACGCCCCCGCATCGTTGAACGCGTTGTCGGCGCTCTCCGCGGGAGTGGACACCCAGTTGCTGCCCGGGGTCCCCGGTGGCAGCCACTGTCCCTCGGCGCCGACCGGCTGCCAACCGCCGGGCTGTTCAGGCACGACTGGTCCCGGCGCAACGGGAGGTTGCGGCGCGGGATGCCACGTTTCCGGGCGTACCGGTTCAGGCGCCTGAGGCGGAGGCGGTGGGGGCGGCGGGGGAGGTGCGGGTTCGCGTCGCGGCGGCGGCTGCTGCTGCCAGCTGCGCTCGTCGCGACCCCAGCCCGGATCCGTTTGCTGCCAGTGCGCGCCGCTGTCTGCGCGCGCATAGCGATCACCGCCGCGATACGGCTCGGCAGGCCGGTAGCCGACGTCGGTGCTGCCTTCGGCACCGAACCCGGCCGGTACCTCCGGTACATCGATGATCGGGTTCATATCGGTGCGACCGCCGGACTCCTCGGCGACCGTTTCCACCCGGCTGCTCGATACCCGGTTAGCCCCCGGGCCGTCGGTCTCGCGACCCCAGTCGCTGTAGGCGCGCACCGGACCGCGTTCGGTCTCCAGCGCCGGGCGGTGCTCGAAGTCGGTGTCGAACAGGATCTCCAGGTTCGTGCGCAGCGCGGCCAACTCGGCGCGTAGCGCCGCCACCTCGTCGGCGGCCTGCGATTGCAGTTCGGAGGACAACTCGCGCCGCAGCTGCGACTCCACCGTCAGCTCGTACTCGCGGCGAGCCGAGATCTCCCGGTCCAGCTGCAGGTCGTAGACCAGCTTCAGATCACGCGCCCGCGCTTGATCCGCATCGCTTTGCCGGCGATAGATCACCGACACGAACGCGGCGGCCACGGCAGCCCACAACGCCAGGATGACGGCGAGCTTCAGCAGCTCCACCCGATTGGTGAAAACGAGTGCGGAACTCGCCCCGATGGCGAGCACCAGCAACGCCGTCAGAAGCGGCCAGCCCGGCCTGCGACCGCCGCGCCGAACCCGGGCGCCGCGGGACAGAACCGTTGTCATTTGCGTCGCTCTCCCCCGTAAACGGGTAGGCGTCCGTCTCTCTGGGGGCTTGCCCCCACCTCAGCTCCCCCGATCTGCATCGTCGCCGGCGCGCATGGGCCCGACTGTACCCGTACGAGGTCAGTCAGCGTGTCGCTGCGCACGGCGATTCTCCCTCGGGCTGCAACGGGTGGCCTACTGCCCGCTATCGGCGGCGGGGTCGGACTGATCGGGTGGCGATTTGCAGCAATGCTGGAGCCACAGCGCCGCAGCCACCAAGGCCGCCGCACTCACGGCGGCCACCAACGCTCCGGGGGTGTCCGTGCCGGCAACCCGCAACGTCGATCGCTGCGGCACCAGGTAGACGAGCACCCCGACCCACCAACCCGCGACCAACGCCCCCACCCATGCCGAGGCCTTGGCGACCATCAGGCTGCGCGCCACCGCCAGCGGGTGTAGCCGGCCGGCTCCCTCGCCGATCTCGCCGTCGTCGATTTTGGCGCGGACATGTCGGCCCCAGCCCGCCTCAGCGACCGCGAACGCCAGCAGCGACACGCCGGTCCACACCGTGATCGGGGGAAACCATCGGTAGGACAGCGTGACCAACACGTAGCCCACCACCGCCGTGGCAACTGCCGCCGCGGTGAGATCACGTTTGCGGGTCGGTCCCATCAGCCGGTGTGCAACCGCAGATCGGTCAGCCGCACTCCCGCCCGGTCCGCGGCGTCCAGTTCAGCCAGCAGCGCGGCGACGGTGCGCGGCTGGCCGGCGACGGTCAGTGCCGCCTCCGGGTCGATCGCCAACCACGGCAGCATCACGAATGCGCGCAGGTGGGCAAGCGGGTGCGGCAGGGTGAGGCCCTCATCGCGGGAAAACATCTCGGCGCCATTGCCTTCGTAGCAGGTGACGATGTCGACGTCGAGGGACCGCGGACCCCACCGCTGACCCCGAACCCGGTCGGCCGCGTTCTCCAACTCGTGCGCGCATCGCAACCAGCCCTGCCCATCACGGGCCGGGTCGTCGACGATCAGCACCGCGTTCAGGAACCGGCCCTGATCCACCCCGCCCCATGGGTCGGTTTCATAGACGCCGGAAACGGCCCGCACCGCGGCACCCAGTCCGTCGACCACCCCTTGCAGCCGGGCCAGCCGGTCGCCCAGGTTCGACCCGATCGACAACACCGCTGTACTCACGGGCGCCGCTCCTCCCCATCACATCGTTCTGCATCGTCGCCGGCGCGACTCACGGGCGCCGCTCCTCCCCATCACATCGTTCTGCATCGTCGCCGGCGCGACTCACGGGCGCCGCTCCTCCCCATCGCTCATGCGCTGACTCCGGCCGGCACCACCGTGCCCCGCCCGCGGCGCGACCGCCGCGCCACCACCCCGACGTCGCGGAACGTCAGCGCGATCGGCGCGTTCGGTTTGTGCACAGTGACCTCCACGGCGTGCACCCGTTGGTCGTTCATTACGTCGTCGGCGATCTCGCCGGCAACAGTTTCAATCAGGTTGCGGGCCGGCCCCGCGACGATGGCCGCGGCCCGTTCCGCCAGCACGCCGTAGTCGTAGGTGTCGGACAGTTCGTCGCTGGCAGCCGCGTCGGCGAGGTCGATCCACACGGTGATGTCGACGAAGAATTCCTGTCCGTCGCGGCGCTCGTGCTCGAAAACACCATGATTTCCCCGAACAGCCAAGCCGCGCAACTCGATTCGGTCAGACATTGTTACACCCTCCGGACGTCCACGCTTCCGCGACCTTCAGCGCGTCCACTGAGGATCGAACGTCGTGTACGCGCACACCCCAGGCGCCATGCACCGCAGCCAGCGCTGAGATCACCGCGGACGCCGTTTCGCGTCCGTCCGGCGGCCGTGCGCTGCCGTCTGATTCCGCCAGCAACGCCCCGAGGAATCGCTTACGTGACGCGCCGACCAGCACCGGCACACCGGTGGCGACCAGCTCCGGCAACGCGTGCAGCAGCGCCCAGTTGTGTTGTGCGGTCTTGGCGAACCCGAGTCCGGGATCGATCACCAGTTTCGCCGGGTCAACGCCGGCGGCGACCGCGCTGTCGATGCTGTCGAGCAGTTCGGTTCGCACCTCGGCGACCACATCGCCGTAGGGCGGCACCTGGTGCGGATGCTTGGCGGACACCGGGCGCCAGTGCATCAGCACCCATGTCGCTTCCGACTCGGCGACCAGTGCGGCCATCGCGGGGTCCGCGCGACCACCCGACACGTCGTTGACGATCCGGGCACCGTTTTCCACCGCCGCCCGGGCGACCGCCGCGTTCATGGTGTCGATGCTCACGGTAATCCCTTGGGAGGAAAGCTTTTTGACAACGGGCGCAATGCGCGCTGTCTCCGTCGCCGGATCTACCCGTACCGCGCCGGGCCGGGTCGACTCGCCCCCAACGTCGATGATCGCCGCACCCTGGGCGGCCAGTTCCAGTCCATGCCGCACCGCCCGGTCAACATCCAGGTAGCGCCCGCCATCGGAGAACGAGTCGTCGGTGACGTTGACCACCCCCATAACCTGCACGCGCGTCGGCTTCACTTGCGCAGGATCAAATCCAGGGCTTCGGCGCGAGAAGCGCTGTCGGTCTTGAATTGGCCACGCACCGCGGAGGTGGTGGTTACCGCGCCGGGCTTGCGGACCCCGCGCATCGACATGCACAGATGCTCGGCTTCGATGACGACGATCACGCCGCGCGGGTCGAGCTTGCGCACCAACGCGTCGGCGATCTGGGCGGTCAGCCGTTCCTGAATCTGAGGACGCTTGGCGTAGAGGTCGACCAGGCGCGCAATTTTCGACAGTCCGGTGACCCGCCCGTCGCGCCCCGGGATGTACCCGACGTGCGCGACTCCGTGAAACGACACCAGGTGGTGTTCGCACGTGGAGTACAACGGAATCTGTTTGACCAGAACCAATTCGTCGTGCTGCTCGTCGAACGTGGTGTCCAACACGGTGTCCGGGTCGGTGTAGAGGCCGGCGAACACCTCGCGGTAGGCGCGCGCGACCCGGGCCGGGGTGTCCACCAGACCGTGCCGATCCGGGTCTTCGCCGACCGCGAACAGCAGTTCGCGGATCGCGGCCTCAGCGCGCTCCTGGTCAAATTGCAGACCGCCAGGCGCCAGGGCATGGGAATTCGGCTGAGCCATCACAGTTCTCCGTCTTCTCAACCGTGCGCCGGCGGTTGCTGCCGACTGCCGTCGGGAGCCGGCTCGTCGGGGGACTCGTCAGGCTGGGGCGGCGCCTGCGGCGCGGGCTGATACGGGGGGTACGGCGCCGGCGGGTAATGCTGCCCCGGTTGCGGCCATTGCGGATGCCAGTAGCCCGGCTGCTGGGGCGGCCAGCCCGGCGCATGCCAGCCGGCCGGAGCCCCGTAGTCGGGTTGAGTTCCCTGCGGTGTGGCACCGTGGCCGTAGCGGGGCGCGCTGTAGCCGCCGGCACCGTATGACCCATTCGTACCGTTGGGCTGCCGCGCGGCGGCCTCCCTGCTCGCCTGGGCGATGGCGGCCTTGAACGCCGGCTCGGGTACCGGCAGCGGCCACGGCTCGCCGCGCTCGATGGCCAGTTCGCCGGGAGTTTTGATCGGCGGCTTGTCCGACGGGATACGGCCACCGAAATCGTCGAACATCGTCAGACGCGGCCGCTTGGTCACGTTGGCGAAGATCGCCTCCAGTTCGCTGCGGTGCAGGGTTTCCTTCTCCAGCAGCTCGCCGGCCAACGTGTCGAGCACGTCGCGGTACTCGGTGAGGATCTCCCAGGCTTCGGTGTGGGCGGCTTCGATGAGTTTGCGGACCTCGTCGTCGATACCGCGGGCGACCTCGTGGGAGTAGTCGGGTTGGGTGCCCATCGTGCGGCCCAGGAACGGGTCGCCGTGTTCGGTTCCATACTTGACGGCGCCCAGCTTGGCGCTCATCCCGTATTCGGTCACCATCGCCCGGGCGATCTTGGTGGCCTTCTCGATGTCGGAGACCGCACCGGTGGTCGGTTCCCGGAACACCAGTTCCTCGGCGGCGCGTCCGCCCATGGCGAAGACCAGCCGCGCGATCATCTCGGATCGCGTCATCAGCCCCTTGTCGTCCTCGGGCACCGACACCGCGTGCCCGCCGGTGCGGCCGCGGGCCAGGATGGTGACCTTGTAGATCGGCTCGATGTCGGGCATCGCCCACGCCGCCAGGGTGTGGCCGCCTTCGTGGTAGGCGGTGATCTTCTTTTCCAGTTCGCTGATGATGCGGCCCTTGCGGCGCGGGCCGCCGACCACCCGGTCCACTGCCTCCTCCAGCGCCGGCCCGGTGATCACGGTGCCGTTCTCCCGCGCCGTCAGCAGTGCGGCCTCGTTGATGACGTTGGCCAGGTCGGCGCCGGACATGCCGACGGTGCGCTTGGCCAACCCGTCGAGGTCGGCGTCGGGTGCCATCGGCTTACCCTTGGCGTGCACCCGCAGCACCGCCTTGCGCCCGGCCAGATCCGGGTTGGACACCGGGATCTGCCGGTCGAACCGGCCCGGGCGCAGCAGCGCCGGGTCCAGGATGTCGGGTCGGTTGGTGGCCGCGATCAAGATGACGCCGGCCCGCTCGCCGAAGCCGTCCATCTCGACCAGCAGCTGGTTCAAGGTCTGCTCACGCTCGTCGTGGCCGCCGCCGAGTCCGGCGCCGCGCTGACGGCCCACGGCGTCGATCTCGTCGACGAAGATGATGCAGGGGCTGTTCTGTTTGGCCTGCTCGAACAGGTCCCGGACCCGCGAGGCGCCCACTCCGACGAACATCTCGACGAAGTCCGATCCGGAGATGGTGAAGAACGGGACCCCGGCTTCCCCGGCGACAGCACGCGCCAGCAGGGTTTTCCCCGTTCCGGGCGGTCCGAACAGCAGGACGCCCTTGGGGATCTTGGCGCCCAGCGCCTGATACCGCGCCGGGTTCTGCAGGAAGTCCTTGATCTCGTAGAGCTCCTCGACCGCCTCATCGACGCCCGCAACGTCGGCGAACGTGGTCTTGGGCATGTCCTTACCCAGCTGCTTGGCGCGAGATTTGCCGAATCCGAACCCCATCCGCGCGCCGCCCTGCATCCGGGAGAACATCACGAACAGCCCGACCAGCAGCAGCGGCGGCAACAGATAAACCAGCAGCGAACCCAGAACGCTGCCCTGGTTGACGACGGTGTTGATCTGAGCATGTTTGCTGTTCAGCGCGTCGTAGAGGGGGACGGCGTACCCGGTCGGATATTTGGTGAGGACCTTGTCGGATCCGTGGGTGTCGTCGTTGGCCTTCTTCAGCGTCAACCGCAGCTGTTGCTCACGGTCGTCGATCTGGGCCTGGGCGACGTTGTCGCTGTCGATCTGCGCCATCGCCACCGAGGTGTCGACGGGCTTATAACCACGGGTGTCGTCGCTCAGATAGAAGAACAACCAGCCCAACAGCAACACCACGGCGAGCGCCGTGACGATGCGGATCACATTTTTGCGGTTCATCAAGCATCGGCCTTAACCGGCCAAGTCCTTCCCATATGCGCAGCTGGACGTAGTTCAGGCTACCGCTAACTAACGTCACTCCAACGACCGGCGGTTCCCGGCACCCGCGCGGTGCGGCCCCTTCCCGACCGCATGGTGCTGTGCTTTGGTGAGACGGTGCGCACATCTACCGAACGGTTCGTGGACACCAACGGCGTGCGGCTGCGGGTGACAGAGGCGGGTGATCGCGGAGCGCCGGTCGTCGTCCTCGCGCACGGCTTCCCCGAACTGGCGTTTTCCTGGCGGCATCAGATCCCGGTGCTGGCCGATGCCGGCTACCACGTGCTGGCCCCTGATCAGCGCGGCTACGGCGGCTCGTCGCGGCCGGAGGCCGTCGAAGCCTACGACATCCACGCGCTGACCGGCGACATCGTCGGCCTGCTCGACGATGTCGGTGCGCAGCGCGCCGTCTGGGTGGGGCACGACTGGGGTGCGCCGGTGGTGTGGAACGCCGCACTGCTGCACCGCGATCGGGTTGCCGCGGTCGCCGGGCTGAGCGTGCCGCCGACGCCGAGGCCACGTCGGGCCCCCACCGAGGTATGGCGGGAGGTCTTCGGTGAGAATTTCTTCTACATCCTGTACTTCCAGCAACCCGGCGTCGCCGACGCTGAGCTGGACGGGGATCCGGGCCGCACCATGCGCCGCCTGATCGGCGGCCCAAGCACCACCGATGATGCCGCGGCGCTGCGGATGGTGGCCGCGGGCCCGGACGGCTTCATCGATCGGCTGCCCGAGCCGGACGGGCGACCGGACTGGATCAGCGCCGAGGAGCTCGACCACTACATCGCCACCTTCACCCGGACCGGTTTCACCGGCGGGCTGAACTGGTACCGCAATTATCGCCGCAACTGGGAAACCACCGCGCACCTGGCCGGCGCCACCACCGAAGTTCCCGCGTTGTTCGTGGGCGGCTCTGCCGACCCGGTCCTGACGTTCACCCGCCGCGACCGCGCCACCGAGGTCTGCACCGGCCCCTACCGCGAGGTGTTGATCGAGGGTGCCGGGCATTGGCTGCAGCAGGAGCGGCCCGAGGAGGTCAATGCCGCCCTGCTGGACTTCCTGAGCGGAGTGCAGTGGCCATGAGCACACCGAATGCTCCACTGCGCTTCGGCGCCTTCATCACCCCGTTTCATCCGGTCGGCCAATCCCCCACGCTGGCACTCGAATACGACCTGGATCGGGTGGTGGCGCTGGACCGACTGGGGTTCGACGAGGCGTGGTTCGGCGAACACCACTCCGGTGGCTACGAACTGATCTCGTGTCCTGAGGTGTTCATCGCCGCTGCCGCCGAGCGCACCAAACACATCCGGCTGGGCACCGGCGTGGTGTCGCTGCCCTATCACCACCCGCTGATGGTGGCCGACCGTTGGGTACTGCTGGATCACCTGACCCGCGGCAGGGTGATGTTCGGTGCCGGCCCCGGGGCGTTGCCGACGGACGCCTACATGATGGGCATCGACCCGGTCGAGCAGCGCCGGATGATGCAGGAATCCCTCGAAGCGATTTTGGCGCTGTTCCGGGCCGCGCCCGGGGAACGCATCGATCGGCATTCAGACTGGTTCACGCTGTGCGACGCCGCCCTGCACATCCGGCCCTACACCCACCCGTATCCCGAAATCTCCACCGCCGCGATGATTTCGCCGTCCGGACCCCGGCTGGCCGGCGCGCTGGGTACCTCGCTGCTGTCGCTGTCGATGTCGGTACCCGGCGGATTTGCCGCACTGGAGACCGCCTGGGAGGTGGTCCGTGAGCAGGCCGCCAAAGCCGGCCACGACGAGCCGGACCGCGCCGACTGGCGGGTGCTGGCCATCATGCACATCGCCGACACCCGCGAACAGGCCATCGAGGACTGCATCTACGGGCTGCCGGAGTTCGCCGACTACTTCGGGGCGGCCGGTTTCGTTCCACTGGCCAGTGAGGTCGATGCCGCGACATCCTCGCCACGGGACTTTGTCGAGGCCTACGCGGCCAGCGGCAGTTGCTGCATCGGCACACCGGATGATGCGATCAGCTACATCACCGGTCTGCTGGAGCGCTCCGGGGGGTTCGGGACGCTGCTGCTGCTCGGCCACGACTGGGCGTCTCCGGCGGCCACCTACCACTGCTATGAATTGTTCGCCCGCACGGTGATCCCGCATTTCACCGGGCAGTTGACGGCGGCCGCGGCATCACACGACTGGGCCAAGGGGGTGCGCGACAAGCTGTTCGGGCGCGCCGGTGAGGCGATCATGAAGGCGGTCAGCGAACACGCCCAAGAGCAGAGCTGAGGCGCAGCCCGCTGCGGTGTCAGCCGTTTGACGCCGTGCCGACGTCGTGCGGCCCCACCGGCTGATAGCTGTGCGCCGCCAGCAGCTGCCGTGACCAGGCACCGACCGTCCCGATCAGCTCGTCGAGGTCCTCGCCGAGTGCCGCGATGATCGGTGCGCAGGCGTTGTCGGTGGCCACCTCGATGTCCTCGCGGACCGTGGCGCCGGCCTCGGTGAGGGTGCCCTCGCCCAGCAGCCCGCGCGACCGCAGCCGTTCGTGTGCGGCGTCCAGATCGGCGTCGCTCCAGGCCCGCGTCCGGATGTAGCTGCGCGGCGGCAGCCCCCGGTACAACTCGGTGATCAATCCGATCTCGGCACCGTCGAAACCGGCACTGCTCCATGCATTTACGTGAACGTCGCCGCGGTATTCGCGCAATTGATCGGCCAGCACCCAGGCGTCGGTCAACGCATCACCGGTCAGGCCCCGGGCAACCAGGCCGGCGAACAGCGGCTTGCCGGCCAGCGACAATGGCTCGGTGGCCCGCCGCAACAGTTGCCCGACGCGGTCCAGGCCGTCGGGACGGGCACCCAGAACGCGGCGCAGTTGGGCCGCTGCTCCGTCGGTACGCGCCTGGCAGATCGTGGCGGCGTCGGTCAGTGTCCAGCCGTAACTGACCGCCGGCACCACGACAGCCGGATTGAACACCCCGAAGGCCGATGCGACCACTTCTCCGGGCACCTGCCCCAGCAGTGCGCCACGGCTGCAGAAGTAGGCCGCCCCGTCGGGCCATTCGACGCCCGCCAGGGTGCGGGGGCTGGGACCGAACCCGAGGGTTTGGTAGCCGCGGTGGCATTCCGGGGCGAAATAGACCTGTCCGGCGAACGGCTCGATAGCCCGCGCGAGCACCCGGGAGGGGTTGGTTGTCATGGTCGCCTCCTTGACGCCAGTGTGCCGCACCGTTGCGCCCGCCAAGCGGTTAGGGTGCCAGGCATGTCGATCGCACGCACCACCCTGCCCACCCGTGTGTTTCTGGCCGTGGCCGCAACCGGCCTGACGGTGGCCACCCTGTCGGCGTGCGACTCCGACCACGAGGTCGGGGACAACCCGCGCCAAGTGGCCGTGGTCGGCGTCGGCGAGGTCAAAGGCGCGCCGGACACACTGATCGCCGAGGTCGGAATCGAGTTCGTCGCATCCGATGTCACGACCGCCATGAATCAGAGCAACGAACGCCAGCAGGCGGTCATCAACGCGCTGGTGGATGCCGCGGTGGACCGCAAGGACATCGCCACCACCCAGGTCGGCCTGCAGCCGCAGTACGCCAACTCCGACAACACGTCGTCGCCCATCACCGGCTATCGCGCCAGCAACGCGATTCGAGTCACCATCCGCCAGCTGGACACCGCGTCGCGGGTGCTGGCGATCATCGTGCACGCCGGTGGTGACGCGACCCGGATCAACTCGGTGGGCTACACCATCGAAGACGATTCGGAGCTGGTGAAGTCGGCTCGAAGCCGGGCTTTCGAAGATGCCAAGGGCCGCGCCGCGCAGTACGCGCAGCTGTCCGGGCTGAAGCTGGGCAGGGTGATCTCGATTTCCGAATCATCCGGCGGCGCGGTGCCCCGCTCGCCGTCGCCGATGCCGCGTGCCATGGCCACCGACGTGCCACTGGAGCCCGGTCAGCAGACGGTGAGTTTCTCGGTCTCGGCGGTCTGGGAGCTGGGCTAAGGCGCAGCGGGTCGCCGCCATCAGTCCCCGACGGTCAGCAGTCCTGATAGATGCGCGGGTCCAGGGTGCCGATATAGGGCAGGTCGCGGTAGCGCTCCAAGTAATCCAGCCCATAGCCCACCACGAACTCGTTCGGGATATCGAAACCCACGTAGGCGATATCGACGCCGACGCGCGCGGCATCGGGCTTGCGCAGCAGCGTGCACACCCGCATCGATCGGGGTTGGCGGGTGGCCAGGTTCCGCAGCAGCCAGGACAGCGTCAACCCGGAGTCCACGACGTCCTCGACGATCAAGACGTCGCGGCCGCTGATATCGCGGTCGAGGTCTTTGAGGATGCGCACCACTCCCGACGACGACGTCGAGGACCCGTACGAGCTGACCGCCATGAACTCGAACTGGGTAGGCAGCGGAATCGCCCGCGCAAGATCGGTGACGAACATGACTGCGCCTTTGAGGACGGTGATCAGTAGCAGGTCCTGCGCGCCACTGTCTCGGTCGGCGCGATAGTCGTCGCCGATCTGCGCTCCCAGTTCGGCGATGCGGTCCTGGACCTGCTGCTCGGTCAGCAGCACCGATTTGATGTCACCGGGATAGAGCTCGGCCGTCACGCTGACAGCGTGCCATGCCACGGCGCAGACAACCAACGGGCACCGCAAAACCCGACGTCACGGCCTTCTGACCGGCTCGTAGCGCAGCGTCAGCACACCCGCCTGCCGACCGGCGAACAGCCGCAGACCAGGCCGGTTGGAACCGACCGCGACCCCGCCTTGCCCCCGCCAACCGGTGACCAACGTGTCCACCGCACGGATCTGCTTGTCGGTCAGGCCGACCGCGCTCCCGGCCAGCAACCAGCTGCGGATCACTCCGCGCCGTATCGGCCCCGGCAGCCCGGCCAGCACCTGGGTGTCCAGGCCGTCACCGGTCAACGCGGTCGGCAGGGCCTCGGCGGACAGGGTGTCGATCAGGTCGGTGTCATCACGCAAGGCGGTCGCGGTGCGGGCCAGCGCCTCGGCGACGCCGCCGCCCAGCACGTCCTCCAGCAGCGGCAGCACCTCGGTGCGCAGCCTGCTGCGGGTGAAGCGGGGATCGGCGTTGTGCGGGTCGCGCCACACCTCAAGCCCCAGCTCTGCGCAGGCGGCATGGCTGATGTCGCGCCGCACCCCCAGCAGCGGGCGGCACCACGGCGGATCGTGTGGCCGCATCCCGGCGATCGAGCGGGCACCCGATCCCCGGCCCAGGCCCAGCAGCACGGTCTCGGCCTGATCGTCGAGCGTGTGCCCCAGCAGCACCGGGGTGCCGGCGCGGGCCGCGTCCAGCGCCGCGTAACGGGCACTGCGCGCCGCCGCCTCGGGCCCCCCAGAGGTCCCGACCCGCACGGGCAGCACCCGCACCTCGACGCAGCCCAGCTCCGCGGCCTGTGCGGCGGCCCGCGTCGCCACCGCAGCGGAGTCGGGCTGCAGGCCATGGTCGACGATCAGCGCCGTGGTGGGCCGGCTGGTCGCGGCAACCGCGGTGAGCGCCAACGAGTCCGGCCCCCCGGACAACGCCACGCACCACGGCCCCGCGGTCGGCATCCACGCCTGGGTGAACGCCGTGACCGCGGCGTGCAGTTGCGCTACAGCACGCGATCGATCCACCGGCGCGGTTCTTCGATCTCAGCGGGCAGCGGCAGCGTCTCCGGACCCGACCAGATCGTGTTGAACCGGTCCATCCCCACATCGCCGACCACCCGGTCCACGAATGCCTTGCCACGGGTGTACTGGCTGAGCTTGGCGTCGAGGCCGAGCATCGCACGCAGCAGCCGCTGCAGCGGCGGTTGGCTGCGCTGGCGCCTTTCCTCGAACCGGCTGCGGATGGTCGCCACCGAGGGCACCGCGGCCGGACCGACGGCATCCATCACGTGATCGGCGTGACCCTCCAACAGCGTTCCGAGGACCAGTAATTGGTCCAGGGCCCGGCGTTGGGGCTCGCCCTGCACCGCGCGAAACAGCCCCAGGATGCCGGTGTTCTCCGGGCCGCCGTCACGGCGGCCCCTGACATAGTCGGCGAGCCTGCCCACCATCTGCAGCACGTCGTCGCCGCTTTCGGTGGTCAGCACCCCCAGTGCGGCCGACATGTACTGCGACAGCCAAGGATTGACGCTGAACTGCACCCGGTGCGTGACCTCGTGCAGGCACACCCACAGCCGGAAATCCGAAGGCCGCACGCGCAGTTGTCGTTCAATCGCAATAACGTTGGGGTACACCAGCAGCAGGGTGCCGTGACCGTCCGCGGCAAACGGGTCGTACTGGCCGAGGATGCCCGAGGAGACGAACGCCAGCACCGCGCCGGTCTGCGTCCCGGTGACACGGGAAGTGAAGCCTCCCGGTGGTTCTTCGGTCCCGCCGGTCATGACCCGCATCGACTCGGCCGCCGCGGCGATCCACTGCCCCCGGTCGACGATGCGGGCCTCGGGCACCGCCTCATCGGAGCCCAGCGCGGTCACCTCGCGCACCAGCGGTTCGGCCGCCCTGGCGGCGTCGGCGAGCTCGTCGATCACCTGGCGACGGGTGTAATCGGTGGTCGGCGGTCCCGATCGGGCCAGCCAGCCGCCGACGGTGGCGGCGAATCGCCAGTCGACGGAGCGACCGACGGTGACCTCGCTGGTGTCACTCACGAGCGCCGCTCCTCACGAGCGGCACCCGCAGGAGCGCAACAGGGCGGCCAGGGCGTCGATCGCGGTGCGACCGGTCGGTCCGGCGTCGTTGGAAATGAACGCGAAGGTCAGCACCCGCCCGTCGCGGTCGGTGACCACCCCGGCCAACGCGTTGGTGCGGGTCAACGAACCGGTCTTGGCCCGCAACCAGCCGGCCGCCCCTTGGTCGATGGCCGGGTCGACGAACCGCTCGGACAGGGTTCCGCTGCCACCGGCCACCGGCAGCAGATCCAGCAATGCCCGCAGCGACGGCTGACCGGGCCCGGCCGCGGCCTGCATCACGCCGTCGAGGGTCTTTGCGGTCAGCCGGTCATCGACCGACAGCCCGCTGGAATCCATCAGGGTGGCGCCGCCGGTGTCGACGTGGGCGGTCCGCAACTGGGCGAGCACCGCATCAACCGCGCCGGCAAACGAGCGGGGGCGGCTGGTGGCCGCGGCAACCTCGCGTCCGATGCATTCGGCCATCACGTTGTCGGAAGCATTCATCATCTCGTTGAGCCGCAGCATCAACGGCGCTGACCGCACCGAGGCAAGTTCACGGGCATCGGCCGGGGCGGCGCCGATGCTGACCCGCCCGACGTCGACGCCGAGTGCTCTGGCCAACGCGAGCCCGGCGTCCAACGCCGGGGTCGTCGACCGTCGGGATTCCACTGTGGTGGGCTGGATCCGGCCGGCATCGACCATCACCGATTCGACCGGGGCGATGTCGCCGCCATCGATATCCAGCGCGTCCCAACCCGGCGCCATCTTCGGACCGGTGAACAACGAGGTGTCGACGCGTACCGCGGTGACATTGACACCTCGGTGGCGTACCTGATCGGCCAAGTCGCTGACGCGGGCTGCTCCGCGATACCAGGTGTCCTCGTCGGGTCCGGCCGCAGACAGAGTGGGATCGCCACCGCCGACCAGCACCACGGTTCCCGCGTCTTCGGCCGCCACCACCCGGGTGGTGACCCGCGCGTCGAGGTCCAGTGTCAGCAGCGCCGCCGCCGAGGTCAGCACCTTGTTGGTCGATGCCGGCTGCAGCGGCAGGTCGGGCGTCTGCGCCCACAGCTGCTGCGCGCTGGCAGCGTCGGTGATCCGTCCGACCAGCCTGCCCAGGTTCGGGTCGGCTACCGCGGCGGCGATGGCGGCCGTCACTCCTGCCGCGGTCGGTGTCGGAGCCGTGTCGGCTACCGGCACCAGCCCCGGATCAGGCGTTACCGGGGCCGGGACCGGAGCGATCTGGGCGTCGCTGTGGTGCCGGGCAGCGGTCATCAGGGCCGCCACCACGACCGTCGCCGCGACCAGCGCCAGCACGATTGCCCCGATCACCAGGTGCGTGGATCGGGCCCACCGAGTCGGACGCATGGCACTCCTGACTTCCGCGGCCCCGTTCCTCCCGGCCGGCACGTGTTCTCCTGCAGCGTATCGCTCCACTAAGGTGGGCCAACGGCGCGCAGCCGACAGCCTTAAACTCACCCAGATACCTACCGACCCACCCAGCTCAAGGAGCCGACACGGTGCAATTCGACGTGACCATCGAAATCCCGAAGGGCCAGCGCAACAAGTACGAGGTCGACCACGAGAGCGGCCGGGTCCGGCTGGACCGTTACCTGTACACGCCGATGGGCTACCCCGCCGACTACGGCTTCATCGAGGACACGCTGGGTGAGGACGGCGACCCGCTGGACGCGATGGTGCTGCTGCCACAGTCGGTTTTTCCCGGCGTGATCGTCGAGGCCCGTCCGGTGGGGATGTTCCGGATGACCGACGAGGCGGGTGGCGACGACAAGGTGCTGTGCGTACCGGCTGGTGACTACCGGTGGGATCACATCGCCGACATCGGCGACGTCCCGTCCTACGAGCTGGACGCGATCAAACACTTCTTCGTGCACTACAAGGACCTGGAGCCGGGCAAGTTCGTCAAGGCCGCCGATTGGGTGGGTCGCGCCGAGGCTGAGGCTGAGGTGCAGCGCTCCGTCGAGCGTTTCAAGACCTCCGGTCACTGAGTCCGGCGGCTGAGCCGCCGTCGAGATCGCATCCAGCGTCGGTGTTTCGAGGCGACGATGCTGGATGCCATCTCGATGGGCGTCGGCGATCCGCGCCAGTGGCATCCTGGAGACTGTGCTGCATTTCGCCGCGAACTTCTGGTGGCTGATCTTCCCGCTGGGCGGGGCGGTAGGCGGTGCACTGCGGGCGGTCGCGGCGGCCAACGAACGCCGGGCCGAACGGCGGTTGGAGCGCTACCGGATCAAACAGCAGACCAAGGTAGCGATGGCCGAGGCGGCCGGCCGCGCCAGGGACAGCGGCAGGGACGGCCGGGACCGCTTTCGCCGCGAGATGACGAAGGTCGCCGAGACCCACAGCCGCACCGATGCCCGTTGGCTGGACTACGAGATGGACATCGCCAAGCTGCTGGACTTCCCACTGATGACCGACCTGCGGAATCCGCTGACCGTCGCGTTCCACCAGGCCAAACAGCGCGCCGACCTGCTGCGACCCGCCAGTGTCGATGAGATTCTCGGAGACCGGGACGCGCAGTTGGAGTATCGCGACGCGGTTCACGGATACGTGAGTGCGTTCGAGATCGCCGAGACCGAGGCGGTTCGCCGCCGGCGCAGCGATTTCTCCGAAGACGAGCAACAACGACTGGCGCGCGCGCAGAATCTGCTGCACCTGGCAGCCGACGATGCCGCCACTCCGCAGGAACGCCAGAACGCTTACGCGCGGGCGAGCAGGGAGCTCGACGGCTTGATCGTGCTGCCGGCCGCGGCCCGCGCCGGCATCGAACGGCGCATTGCCGGACAGATCGAGGCATAGCCTGTCGACACCCGCGACCGGCCGAATCCAATTGCGCTGCGCCGGCTGCCGTAGGTGAGATGCTGACCGCATGGCCCGTCGCGAAGAACCGTCGCGCGGCATTCTCGACCCGGTCGCGAAGATGCTGCGATTGCCGTTCAGCACCCCGGAGTTCATCGACAGAATCATCACCGGCAGCGTGAATCAGGCCGGCCGTCGCACGCTGTACACGCTGATCACCGCCTGGGATCTGGCCGGCGGTGGCCCGTTCGCCGCCAGCGCGATCGCCTCCACCGGCCTGGCCAAAGCCGTCGAGCTGGTGCAAGGCCAGTTCATCGGCCCGGTGTTCGACCCGGTGCTGCGGGCGCTGGGCGCCGACCAGATCCTGTTGCGGGCGTCGCTGTGTTCCTCGCAGCTGGTCGGCCTGGGCATCATGCGCTACGGGGTGCGCGCCGAGCCGATCCACTCGATGGAGGTCAGCGCGCTGGTCGACGCGATGGGCCCCACCCTGCAGCGTTACCTGGTCGGCGACATCGGCTGACCGCGTCGGGTTCGGCGCGAGCGGCAATGTGACGACACGCCATCCGCGTGTCGCGTCGTGAATTTGGCTCTCGCGGCCCGCAACAGCCACAGCGTGAGCCGACCCGGATGCTCAGTCGTCGACGGTGCGGGTTTTGTAGAGGCTGACGACGGCGGTGCCGACCAGCGTCACCACGATGACAGCGAGACTGGCCGCGGTGGAAATTCTTGGCACGTCCAGCGGCTGGCCGCCGTTGACGAACGGCAACTCGTTGCGGCGCAGCGCTTGCAGAATCATCTTGACCCCGATGAACAGCAGGATCAGCGACAGGCCGCGGGATAGGTACTGCAGCCGCTTCATCATCCCGCCCAGCAGGAAATACAGCTGGCGAAGCCCCATCAGGGCCAACACGTTCGCGCTGAACACCAGATACGGCTCCCTGGTCAGCCCGTAGATCGCCGGGATGGAATCCAGTGCGAACACCAGGTCGGTGGTTCCCAGGGCCAGCACGACGAAGAACATCGGTGTCGCCACCCGTTTGGCGCCGTCGCGCAGATACAGCCGCAAGCCATCCCAGCTGTCGGTGGTGTTCAGATACTTGCGGGCGAACCGCACCACCGCGTTATCGCCGTCGCTGTCCTCGGCGCCGCCCAACAGCAGCCGGAACGCGGTCCAGATGATGAACGCGCCGAACAGATAGAACGTCCACGACACCTTCTGGATTGCCACGGCGCCGGCGGTGATGAACAGGCCACGGAATACCAGCGCCAAGATGATGCCGAAAAACAGCACTTCCTGCTGGTAGCGCCTGGGCACATTGAAGCTGGCCATGATGAGGACGAACACGAACAGGTTGTCCACCGACAGGCTGTACTCGGTGAGCCACCCGGCGAAGAATTGCATCCCGAACCGGGCGTCGTGACCGAACCAGATCCAGCCGCCGAACAGGACGGCGAGCAGGATGTAGCACGACAGCGCGACCGCGCATTCCCGCATCGACGGTTCGTGGGGCCGGCGTGCGATCACCAGCACGTCGAACAACAGCACGGAGATGGTCACCGCCAGGGTGACGATCCACTCCAGCAGCGATATGTGCAACGGCACGGCCTCCGGTCGTCAGGCAAGGGGGTACTGCGGCCGCTGAGCTGGCTTGCAGCGAAAAAGAAGTCCCCTCGCCGGAACAGTGTCTCAGGTCACCGGCCGAACGGCATTCCGAGATTCCACAGCCCGCCCGATCCCCAGCTTTTTCACCAGCATTCGCGGCCTGGTAACGGGACGGTCACCGACGGGCCGACCGTTACCACCACTGTGGGGCTCATGCAGGCGACAGGTGCTCTGGATGACCTACTAGTTTCAGCGACCGCCCGCCTTCTGACCGTGCCGGTGGAGCAGCTGTACGCGCTGCTTTGGCGCGCGGGGGTACTGGAGGTCGTTTCTCAGGCGCCGAGGAGCCGTCCCCCGGTGCCGAGCGCCGGGCAGCCGACACGCCATGTGCGACGGCAACCGCAGCCGTCGCGGCAGCAGCCGACGACAGCGCCTGCGCCCAGCCGACCGGCCCCACCGGTGTACAGCCGAGCAGCTGGCTGACCCCGGGGGTGCTGACCAGCAGCCCGAACACCGCAAACGAGCCGGCTGCGGTCACCACCACCAGCGGGGCGTGCGAGTCGACCAGGGTCTGACCGAGCTCGGTGGTAACCAACGAGATCAGCGCCACCGTGGCGGCACGCTGCGGGGTGCCGGTCACCGACGCCATTCCCCACGCGGCGGTGGCCGCGGCTGCGGTGACCGCCCCGCGGAATGCCACCGCACGCCACAGTCCGCGCTCGTCGAGGCCGTGCCCTCCGACCCGGTCGACCGGGCCGGCCGGGGTGCTGACCGCGACCGCGGTGGCCGGAAGCGCGTCGGTCAGCGTGTTCATCAGCAGCAGCTGGCGGGTGTTCAGCGGCGACATCCCGGTGAACGCGGTACCGATGACCGAGAAGATCACCTCGCCGGCGTTGCCGCCGAGCAGCCCGGACACCGCCGTCTGCACACCCCGCCACAGTCGCCGGCCCTCGTCGATGGCATCGGTCAGCGCACCGATGCGGCCGTCGGTCAGCACCACGTCGGCCACCGTGTGCGCCGAGTCGCTGCCGCGGGCCACCACTCCGACACCGACGGTGGCAACCCGGATCGCGGCGGCGTCGTTGGCGCCGTCGCCGACCATCGCCGACACCTTGCCGGCGCGCTCGAGGGTCTGGACGATCTGCACCTTGTTCTCCGGTGACATCCGGGCGAAGATCACCCGCTCACATGCCACCCGCTCCTGATCCTTGCGGGACAGTTCGTCCCACTCCGATCCGGTGATGACCTGCTCGGGCTGGACCTGCAGCCCCAGGTCTGCCGCGATCGCGGTGACGGTGACCGGGTGGTCGCCGGAGATCAGCCGGATGCCCAAACCCCGTTCGGTCAGGTCGGCAAGCAGCTTGGCGGCGCCCGGCCGCGGCGTGTCGGCGATGCCGACCAGGCCGGTCAGCGTCAGCCCGGCTGCGGCCAGCTCGACCATCTTGTCCGTGTCACCCATGGCTGACTTGGCCTGCGCAGCGGTCAGCGTGCGCTGGGCCACCGCGATCACCCGCAGCCCCCGGGCCGCCAGTTCGTCCACCGTGACCTGTAGTTCAGCGGCCACGGCGCTGTCTTTGCAGGCTGCCAGCATGACTTCGGGCGCACCCTTGATGCTCAGCTCGGTGCCCGACAACGCCGCCGAGAACGCCCGCCCGGAACGGAACGGCAGGAACGCGTCCGGGGCGGCGGCCTTGGCGGCCGCCTTGGCAGCGTCGGCGTTGTCGGCTGCGCCCTCGATGATGGCCTGGTCGGTGGCGTGGGCGTGCGCATCGCCGTGCGCCGGCGGCGCGGCGTAGGCGGCGACACGCAGCACGTCGGCCTCGGAGTGCCCCGACACCGGGTGCACCAGGGTGACCCGCAGCCGGTTCTCGCTGAGGGTTCCGGTCTTGTCGAAGCAGACCACGTCGAGCCGGCCGAGCGCCTCGACCGCCCGCGGCACCCGCACCAGCGCACCGGTGTCGGTCAGCCGGCGTGCCGAGGCGTACTGCGCCAGCGTCGCCATCAGCGGCATCCCCTCGGGCACCGCGGCCACCGCGATCGCGATGGCGTCACCGAGGGCTTGGCGCAGCTGACCGCCGCGCAACAGCCCAAGTGCACCGACCAGCACACCACCGCCGGCACTGACCGGGAACGCCTTGTACATGACCCGGCTGAGCTGGTGCTGCAGGCCCACCACCGGCAGATCCCCGGCGGCAAGTTCGGCGGCCCGGCGGGTCTGGGTGTCGGCACCGACGGCGGTGACCAGCCCGACCGCCGTACCGGCGACGACGGTGCTGCCCGCATAGAGCATGCAGCTGCGTTCGGCCAGCTCGGCGCCCGGTGTAGGCGCGGTCTGCTTGTCCACCGACAGCGATTCACCGGTCAGCGAGGACTCGTCGACCTCCAGGTCGATCGCCTCGATCACCCGGGCGTCGGCCGGTACCACCTCGTTGCTGCGCACTTCGATGACGTCACCGGGCACCAGCAGCTCGGCCTTGACCTCGGCGTACGTCGAGGTGCCGTCGGGACCGGCGGTGACCCGGCGGGCCAGCGGGGTCTGCTGCGCCAACAGCACGTTGAGCTGGCTCTCGGCCCGCATCTGCTGCCCGGCCGCCAGCATGGCGTTGCCGACCAAGACGAAACCAACCATCACCGCGTCGACCGGGGAACCCAGGATCGCGGTGGCCGCCGATCCCACCGCCATGATCGGGGTCAGCGGGTCGGACAGCTCGGCGCGGACCGCCTTGGCGAACTGCCAAGCCGGGTGCGGGGGCCGGGTCTCGTCGCCGAACGTCGACGCATGGGCGTCGGCATCCGGTTCGGGCAGGATGCCACGCACCTGGTCGATCGACATCGCGTGCCACTCGTAGGACGGCGCCGGCCGCGGTGCGGGCGTCCGGATGACCCGGCGCGCCAGCAGATACCCGGAGAACAACCCGGCGGCACCGCCGATGGTCACCGGCCCGGGCCCGCGCCCTTGGCGGATCCGGATGCCGGGCACCATCAACACCGCACCCAGCGCCGAAGCACCGGCCGACAGGGTGATGCCGCTTTGGCTGGCCTGCCGCGCCGCCGGCAGCGCACGCAGCACGTGCCAGACGCCGGCCAGGTCGTCCAGCAGCAGGTCGGCATGCCACGGCGGTGCGGTATCGGTGGCCGGCATGACGCCCAGCGCCAGATCGGCGCCGGCCAGTGCCTGCGCCGCGGTCGAAGACAGCACCGCGACTGTGCGCCCGGCCCGCTGCAACTCGGTCAGCGCGACACTCAGGGCTTCGTCGATGGCCTCCTGGCCGGCCGGACACGGTTGAAGCTCGTCGAACGCGGTGCGCAGCTCGCCGAGGGTGTCGACGTCGACGGAGACCATCTCCACATCCGCGACCCGCGCCTCGGCCAGCACTGCTGCCGCCAGCGGGTGCAGTGCCGGGGCGATCAGGACCTCCACCGCCTGTTTCTGGGTGCCCTGGCCGCCGCCGGGCACCCGCGGCACCCGGTGCCAGCCCGGGTTCAGGCCCGGCTTGTCGAGCAACTTCTGCGCCTTCTCCCAAGCCGCCGTGAGCTGCGTGGCACTGGCGCCTCGGACGGTCACCACGCGCAGCGTCTGGCTGCACAACACCCGCGGGTCGACCACGATGGCATCCACCTTGTCCAGGCGGCGCAGCGCATCCGGTCGCAGCGGCAGCACCCCGTGCTGGTCGGCCAGACCGCGGCCGAGCGTTGCCGCGAACGATTCGCGGGTGGTGCGCAGCGCCTTCGGTGCGGCGGTCACCGCCGCGGTCGACGCCATGTTGACGTCGCGGGTGATGGCGCCGACCAATCCGGCGCCGATCAACTGCACCCAGGCGATGCGGTTGCCGTGCCGCTCGGCCGGTCCGTCCGGTGCGGTGGTCGGGCGCCGCACATCCTCGGGGACGTCGGGCTGTTCGGCGTAGGCGGCCAGTGCCGGTTCGTAGCGGCTCCAGGCCTGCGCCGCCGCCCGGCTCTCGGTGGCCTTGATGCCCTGCATCGCCAGGTCCACCGTGAGCGTCGTCATCGACAGGGTGGCGACGTGCGCGCCGATCGAGACCAGTGACAGCACGCTGTCGGTCGCGACGGTGCCGATCCGGTCCTCGAGCAGGTTGCGCACCCACGGCTGGTAGTTGGCGACCGCCGACACCGCGCCGACCGCGACCGGCGCTGCCGGGATCCGCATCGTCTTACCGACGGCCGCGATGGCCAGTCCGGCGGCGTTCGCGCCAAGCAACGCCCCGCGAACCGCCAGCAGCAGGCCATCGCCGGGCAGGCTGCCCGATGAAGCCTCTGGACGCACTGGGCCGCACTGCTTTTCGGCGTCGTCGACTACCGAACACAATGCGTCGATAGAGGTTTGGTCGCCGTCGATCTCAACGACGACCCGCGACAGTGGGCGGTTCAGGTGTACCGAGGTGACACCGGGCTGCTCTTGCAGCGCGGCGCGCACCACCGATCCCAGTTCGGCACCGTCGGGTCCGGCCAGGTTGCGTACCTCGATCCAGGCGCGCCCGTCGCCGCTCCACGAGTGTCTGGTCAGCCTGGCAACGGAGGTTTCACCCGAGAGCACCTTGGCGCCCTCGCGCAGCGGAATGGCAGCGATGTCGAGGCTGGCCTCCGCTACCGAACCGATGGCCCCGACCGCCGCGGTCGCGGTGTGCATCGCGGTGTCAAGCAGCGCGGAGGTTGCCCGGAATCCGATTTCGGCCGCGCGCAGCGGCAAGAACTTTTGCAAAACAATTCGCCTTACTCAACCTTGGGCGGGTGGTGTGTGGCAGTGCGCTGCCACGTTACCGTCGCGCCGTGGCCGTACGCGGCGCGGATCGCCGCGCCTTGGTCGGGGATTTCTTCACCGCGGTCGACTTCTTCGCCGTGCCCGCCACCGGGGCGGCGGGCACCTCGGCACGTGCCGGCTTCGCCGCTGTGTCGCCGGCTTTTCCGGGACGGTTCAGCTGCCGCAGCACCAACGCGCCACCACCCACCGCCAGCAGCAGCGGCCACTCCACGAGCCCGCTGATACCAACCGCACCCAACGTCAGGGCGGCCGCCGGCGTGGAACGGCTTCCGCTGCCCAGTCCCCGCCGCATCCCGTCCAGCGTTCCGGAGACACCGCCGATCACACCGCTGACGGCAGCGCCACCGACCGCACCCGCGGCGCTGGTGACGGCGTCGGCCGCGCGGCCCACCGTTTGACTTACTGTGCGCACTGTTGCGCCGACAACATTCATCAGACACCTCCGGTCGTCCTGACAACGCCGGAGGTCTCTTCCGCCGATAGCGGCCCGCGGTGCCGGTCGTCCGATGACGGTCGACGTGATGACGACGCCGCGGCGAAGGAATACTCCCCTCCACCGTGCAGTATGCCAGATGCGGTGCGCCGTGCCACGGGCTAGCCGACGGCGACGACCCGCTGCACCCGGCTACGCCGCGCTGGCGATCGCCGCTGAGCCGACGGCGACGACCCGCTGCACCCGGCTACGCCGCGCTGGCGATCGCCGCTGGGTAGGTTCTACAGGCGTGCCGACACCGAAGGTCCCCGCGCAATATCTGCGCGCGGCCTCAGCGCCGCAGGCCCGGACGCTGATCGACATCCTGCACGCGACAGCGGCTCGTTACCCGGACGCGGCCGCGATCGACGACGGCTTGGTGATGTTGACCTATGCCGAGCTCACCGCCGATATCGAGGAGACGGTCAGCTGGCTGGCGGCCCGCGGCATCGGCCGCGGCGATCGGATCGGGATCCGGATGCCGTCGGGAAGCTACGCGCTGTACACCGCCATCCTGGCGGTGTTGGCGGCCGGTGCAGCCTATGTGCCGGTCGACGCCGACGACCCCGTTGAGCGAGCCGAGTTGGTGTTCACCGAGGCACAGGTGGCTGCGGTCATCACCGAGCGCGGCCTGGTGCGCGGGCCGGGGTCATCGCGGGGGTGGCGCGCTGCGGCACCGTTCACCCGGGACGACGCGTGGATCATCTTCACCTCGGGATCCACCGGAACCCCCAAAGGTGTTGCGGTCACGCACCGCAACGCCGCCGCGTTCGTCGACGCCGAGGCCGAGCTGTTTGTGCAGGACCACCCGATCGGTCCCGGCGACCGGGTGCTGGCCGGGCTGTCGGTGGCCTTCGATGCATCGTGCGAGGAGATGTGGCTGGCGTGGCGGCACGGCGCCTGCCTGGTTCCGGCGCCGCGCTCGCTGGTGCGCAGCGGCATGGACCTGGGACCGTGGCTGGTGGCGCGTGACGTGACGGTGGTGTCGACGGTTCCGACCTTGGCGGCACTGTGGCCCGCCGAGGCGCTGGAAGCGGTGCGGCTGTTGATCTTTGGCGGCGAAGCCTGCCCTCCGGAGCTCGCCGACCGACTGGCGGTCGAGGGCCGCGAGGTGTGGAACACCTACGGCCCCACCGAGACCACGGTGGTGGCGTGCGCGGCCAAACTGGGTGGTGATGGCCCGGTGCGCATCGGGCTGCCGCTGCCGGGCTGGGATCTGGCCGTGGTGGATGCCGCGGGGGTGCCGGTGCGCGACGGCGAAGTCGGCGAACTGGTGATCGGCGGCGTCGGGCTGGGCCGTTACCTGGACGCCGACAAGGACGCCGAGAAGTACGCGTCGCTACCCGATCTTGGTTGGCGCCGCGCCTACCGCAGCGGGGACCTGGTCCGGCTCGAATCCGAGGGTCTGGTGTTCTGCGGGCGCGCCGACGACCAGGTCAAGGTCGGCGGTCGTCGCATCGAGTTGGGCGAGGTGGACGCGGCGCTGCTCGGGTTGCCCGGCGTCAGCGGCGGTGCGGCCGCGGTGCGTCGCAGCGCCAGTGGCAGCCCGCTGCTGGTCGGCTATGTCGCTGCCGCCGACCCGGCGTTCGATCTGGTCACCGCCCGCGCAGCGCTGAGCCAGGTGCTGCCGAATGCGTTGGTGCCACGGCTGGTGCTGGTCGATGAGCTGCCCACCCGCACGTCGGGCAAGGTCGACCGCGACGCCCTGCCCTGGCCGGTGGACCTGGACGGCGGTGCAGCCGGGGCATCGGCTGCTGAGGACCTGTCCGGCACCGTGGGCTGGCTCGCCGGACTGTGGCGCGACGTGCTCGGCGCACCCGTCGCCGACCCGCAAGCCGACTTCTTCGCCCTGGGCGGTGGATCCTTGCAGGCCGCCCAGCTGGTATCGACCCTGCGGCAGCGCTATCCGCAACTCACCGTGGCGCAGCTCTACGACCATCCCCGGCTGGGGTCACTGGCCGGATTCCTCACCGAACTCGATCCGCCCGATCCGCCTGCCACGGCGCCGCGGGCGGTACCGCCCACACCACGTGCGACCCAGGCCGCGCAGGTGCTGCTGGCGCTGCCGCTGGCCACCCTGACCGGGCTGCAATGGGTCACCTGGCTGGCACTGATCAACAACACCGCCGTCGCCCTGCATCCGCTGCCCTGGCTGGCACCACTGAACTGGTGGTGGGTCGTCGTCGGGTTCGTCGCGTTCGTTACCCCGCTGGGGCGGATGACGATCGCGGTGCTCGGGGCGCGGATGCTGCTGGCGGGCCTGCAACCGGGAAGCTACCGGCGCGGCGGCCCCGAGCACCTGCGGGTGTGGCTCGCCGAACGCCTGGCAACCGCCAGCGGCGCGGAGAACCTCTCCGGCGCGCCGTGGCTGGTCTATTACGCCCGGGCGTTGGGCAACACCGTCGGCAAGTCGGTAGACCTGCATTCCGCCCCGCCGGTGACCGGGATGCTGACGTTGGGGCACCGGTGCTCGATCGAGCCGGAGGTCGACCTGTGCGGACACTGGATCGATGGCGACCTTTTCCACGTCGGCCCGATCACCGTCGGCAACGACGCCAGCATCGGAGCCCGGACCACCTTGTTGCCCGGCTCGTCGATCGGTAAGAACGCCGACGTCGCGCCGGGCTCCGGGGTGATCGGCAAGGTGCGCAACGGCCAGTACTGGACCGGGTCCCCGGCGGTGAAGTCGGGCAAGGCCCACCACCCCTGGCCGCAGCCGCGGCCGCCGCGCCGCCCAGCGTGGGTGGCGGTGTACGGGCTGACCTCGGTGCTGCTGGGCGGCTTGCCGCTGCTGGCGCTGGGCGCGGGCCTGGCGGTGCTGGGCTGGGCGGTTCGCGACACGCCCACCCTGCCCGCGGCGATCCTGCCGGCGGCGGCGTGGACACCGGTGGCGGCGGTGGTCGCGTTGGGCAGCTACGCCGCCCTGACCGTGGCCGGGGTGCGGATCCTGTCGATCGGGCTGCGCGCCGGCTACCACCCGGTGCGCAGCCGGGTCGGTTGGCAGCTGTGGGCCACCGAGCGGCTGATGGACGCTGCGCGCAACTACTTGTTCCCGCTGTACGCCAGCCTGCTCACCCCGTCCTGGCTGCGCCTGCTGGGAGCGAAGGTCGGCCGGGGCACCGAGGTCTCCACCGTGTTGTTGACCCCGAAATTCACCACCGTCGCCGACGGCGCCTTCCTGGCCGACGACACCATGGTGGCCTGCTACGAGTTGGGCGGCGGCTGGATCCACGTCGGCCCGGCCACCGTCGGCAAGCGGGCGTTCCTGGGCAACTCCGGGATCACCCAGCCCGGTCGACGGGTGCCCGACGACGGACTGGTGGCAGTGCTGTCGGCGGCCCCGGCCAAGGGCAAGACCGGTTCGTCCTGGCTGGGCAGCCCTCCGGTGCGGTTGCGCCGCCACGCCAGCCAGGTCGACGTCAGCCGCACCTTCGACCCCCCGGTACGGTTGAAGCTGATGCGTGCCGCCGTCGAGACATGCCGGGTTATCCCGGTAATGGTGACATTTGCCATCGGCGTCGCGGTGCTGACCGTCATGCAGTGGACGGCAACGCAATTCGGGTACCGATGGGCCACCCTCACCAGCGGTGTCGCGCTGCTGGCCGCCGGGGCGGCGGCCGGAGCAATCGCCGTCGCCGCGAAATGGATTGTGGTGGGCGGGATCCGGGTGGGCGAACGCCCGCTGTGGTCGTCGTTCGTGTGGCGCAATGAAGTATCCGACTCTTTCGTCGAAGTCGTCGCCGCACCGTGGTTCGCCCGCGCGGCCAGCGGCACCCCGGTGATGAACCTGTGGCTACGCGCGCTGGGCGCCGACATCGGCCCCGGGGTGTGGTGTGAGACCTACTGGCTGCCGGAAGCGGATCTGGTCAGCCTGGGTCAAGGCGCGACCGTGAACCGCGGCTGCGTCGTGCAGACACACCTGTTCCACGACCGGATCATGCAGATGGACACCGTCGTACTGGAAGCCGGGGCCACCTTGGGCCCGCACTGTGTGGCGCTGCCCGCAGCCCGAATCGGTGCCGGCGCGACCGTCGGGCCGGCCTCGTTGGTGATGCGCGGTGACGCGGTGCCGCCGTTCTCGCGGTGGCAGGGGAACCCGATTGTGCCGTGGACCGGTAAGAAGCGCCGCGGCTCGGCGGACGCGACGGAGGAGTCCGCCGCGTGAGTAAACCTGTCAAAGCCGCCAAGAGCGTGCCCCCGGTTCGCGACCCGTACCTGCCCAAGAACGGCAACGACGGTTACCGGGTGTCGCGCTACGACCTTGAGCTGGACTACAAGATCGCGGCGAACCGGCTGACCGGGACCGCCACGATCACCGCTGTCACGTCGGCGGCGATCCGCGTCCTCACCTTGGATCTTGCGGAGGGATTGTCGGCCACCAAGGTGCTCGTCAACGGCCAACGGCCGACACGCTTCTCGGCGTCCGGCGGCAAACTTCGCCTGACCCTGCCGGCCGCGCTGCCCGCCGGCGCCGCGCTGTCGATCAGCATCCGCTATTCAGGGTCTCCTCGACCGGTCCAAAGCATGTGGGGGGAGGTCGGTTTCGAGGAGCTGTCGGACGGTGTGCTGGTCGCCGGGCAACCCAACGGCGCCCCGTCGTGGTTCCCCTGCGACGATCGGCCCAGCGCCAAAGCCAGCTACCGCATCCAGATCAGTACCGACAACCACTATTACGTGGTCGCCAACGGCGAACTGGTCTCTCGACGCACCGGGGCCGGGCAGACCACCTGGGTCTACGACCAGGCCGAGCCGACGTCGACCTACTTGATCACCGTGCAGATCGGCCGCTACGCGAGCCAGCCGCTGACCGGGTCGGCGGTGCCGATGCGCGCGGTGCTGCCGGCGCGGCTGCAGCAACGTTTCGAACGAGACTTCGCCCGCCAACCCGAGATGATGCAGCTGTTCGTGCAACTGTTCGGGCCCTACCCGCTGGCCGGCGGCTACACCGTGGTGGTGACCGACGACGATCTGGAGATTCCGCTGGAGGCGCAGGGGATCTCGATCTTCGGCGCCAACCACTGCGCCGGCGACGGCACCTCGGAACGACTCGTCGCACACGAGCTGGCCCACCAGTGGTTCGGCAACAGCGTGACGGTGCGGCACTGGCGCGACATCTGGCTGCAGGAGGGCTTCGCCTGCTACGCGGAATGGCTGTGGTCCGAGCACGCCGGGGGCCCCAGCGCCGACGAGCTGGCCCACCGCTACCACCAGCGGCTGGCCGAATCGCCGCAGGACCTGCTGCTGGCTGACCCGGGGCCCGCCGACATGTTCGATGACCGGGTCTACAAGCGGGGTGCGCTGACCCTGCACACCCTGCGCGGCGACCTCGGCGACGACAGCTTCTTTGCCCTGCTGCGCGATTGGGGCACCCGCTACCGACACGGCAACGCCGACACCGCCGATTTCACCGGGCTGGCCGCCAACTATGCGACGGTCTCGCTGCGGCCGTTGTGGCAGGCGTGGCTGTATTCGACCCCGGTTCCTCCGCTTGAGCAGACCCGATGACCGACGCATCGGCTGGGCCTTCCATGGGTCCGGTCACCCGGGCCAGTGTGGCGCGGGTCGGTGCGGCGACCGCGCTCAGCGCGCTGTGCGGCTACGCGGTGATCTACCTGGCGGCACGCGATCTGGCGCCGGACGGCTTTTCCGTCTTCGCCGTGTTCTGGGGCGCGTTCGGCCTGGTCACCGGTGCCGCGAACGGGCTGCTGCAGGAGACCACCCGCACCATCCGATCCATCCGGTTCGGGGAGCCGGCCCCGGGCCGGGTCACCCGTCCGTTGCGGGTGGCGGGGCTGGTCGGCCTGGCCTCCGCGGTGGTGATCATCGGCAGCGCCCCGCTGTGGGGCGCCCAGGTCTTCGCACAGCAGCGCTGGCTGTCGGTGGGACTGCTCGGCGTCGGACTGGCCGGGTTCTGCCTGCACGCCACCCTGCTGGGCATGCTGGCCGGCGCCAACCGGTGGACCCAATACGGGGCACTGATGGTAACCGACGCCGTCATCCGGGTGACAGTGGCCGCCGCCGCGTTCGCGATCGGCTGGGGGCTGGCCGGATTCCTGTGGGCCACGGTGGCCGGCGCGCTGGCCTGGCTGCTGATGCTCATCGCCTCACCGCCGACCCGTTCGGCCGCCCGGTTGTTGGGTCCGGAGAGCACCGCGGAATTCCTGCGCGGCACGGCGCACGCGATCACCGCCGCAGGCGCCAGCGCGATCCTGGTGATGGGTTTTCCCGTGCTGTTGAAGGCGACCTCCGGCGACCTGGGCGCCCAAGGCGGGGTGATCATCTTGGCGGTGACCTTGACCCGGGCGCCGCTGCTGGTCCCGTTGACCGCGATGCAAGGCAACCTGATCGCGCACTTCGTCGATCAGCGAACGCACCGGCTGGCGGCACTGATCGGGCCGGCCTCGCTGATCGGCGGGGTCGGTGCGCTCGGAGTGGTGGCCGCCGGACTGGTCGGCCCGTGGCTGCTGCGGGCGGGATTCGGCGCCGACTACCAGGCGTCCGGCAGCCTGCTGGCGTGGTTGACGGCCGCCGCGGTGATGATGGCGACGCTGACGCTGACCGGCGCGGCCGCCGTCGCGGCCGCACTGCACCGGGCCTACGCGCTGGGCTGGGTCGGTGCGACGGTGGCGGCGGCGTCGCTGCTGCTGCTCCCCCAGGACTTGCCGACCCGAACCGTGATCGCCCTGATGTGCGGGCCGCTGGTCGGAATCGCCGTACACCTGGCCGCGCTGATCCGAGCCCGCGGCTGATCAGCGTGTAGTTTGTAGGAACTGATGAACCCGAAGGAAATTGCCACCCACGGCGTCTGGATCATCATTCCGGCCTTTAACGAAGCCGCCGTCATCGATGAGGTCATCGCCGGCGTGCGCGCGGCCTTTCCGCATGTCGTGTGCGTCGACGACGGCAGCCGCGACGGGACCGGCGAGATCGCCCGTCGCGCCGGGGCTCACCTGGTGCGCCACCCGGTCAACCTCGGCCAGGGGGCGGCGATCCAGACCGGTGTCGAGTATGCCCGCCGCCAGCCCGGCGCCCAGGTCTTCGCCACGTTCGACGCCGACGGTCAGCACCAGGTCGGCGACGTCCTCGCCATGGTGGAGCGGTTGGCCGCCGGCGACGTCGACATCGTCATCGGCACCCGCTTCGCCAGCCCCGCGGGCAGCCCCGCGAGCCGGCCGCCGCTGCTCAAACGCATCGTGCTGCGCAGCGCCGCGCGGCTGAGCCCGCGCAGCCGCCGACTCGGGTTGACCGACGCCCACAACGGGTTGCGGGTGTTCAACAAGACCGTCGCGGACGGCCTCAACATCACCATGAGCGGAATGAGTCACGCCAGCGAATTCATTCTGTTGATCGACGAGAACGGTTGGCGGGTAGTCGAGGAGCCGATCGAGGTCCTCTACACCGCTTATTCGAAGTCCAAAGGTCAGCCGCTGCTCAACGGCGTCAACATCATCTTCGACGAGTTGCTGCGGGGGAGGATGGCGCGGTGACCATCTCCTTCCATTGGATCCAGGTGCTGCTGATCTTCGCCATCGTGGCGTTGTTCGGGCTGTTGCGCTCACGGACCAGCGCCAAGTCCCGGGCGTGGGTCAAGGTCGGCTATATCCTGTTCGTCTTCGCCGGTATTTACGCCGTGCTGCGCCCCAACGACACCACCGTGCTCGCCCACTGGCTCGGGGTGGACCGCGGCACCGACCTGATGCTCTACGCGCTGATCATCGCGTTCCTGTTCACCACGCTGAGCACCTACATGCGGTTCAAGGACCTGGAATTGCGGTACGCGCGGCTGGCACGGGCGATTGCGCTGGAGAGCGCGCAGGCACCCGAGGAGCGGTGACGGCGCGAGCCGACGGAACCATGAGTACGGTCGACACCCGAACCACTTCGCGCTCCCGGATCGTTGCCTGGGCACTGTGGGACTGTGGCGCCACCGGCGTGAACGCCGTGGTCCTGACCTTCGTCTTCTCGGTCTACCTCACCGAACAAGTCGGGGCCGGTCTGCCCGGTCCCACGACACCGGCCAGCTGGCTGGGCCGGGCGCTGACGTTTGCCGGGCTGTTCGTGGCGTTCTTGGCCCCGGCGACCGGGATCTGGGTGGACGCCCCGCAACGGCGTCGTGCCGCGCTCGCGATCCTCACCGGCATGGTGGTGGCGATGACCTCGGCGATGAGCCTGATCGAGGCCGACTACCGCTACCTGTGGCCGGGTCTGGTCCTGCTGGCCTGCACCGCGGCCTGCAGTGATCTGGCGACGGTGCCCTACAACGCTGTGCTGAGCCAACTCTCCACACCGCAGAACACCGGGCGTATCTCCGGAATCGGTTCGGCCTCAGGGTTTTTCGGCAGTGTGCTGCTGCTGATGATCTTGTACACCGGATTCATCGCCGGCGACGGCGATACCCGTGGCCTGCTGGGGCTCGCGGCGGCCCACGGCCACAACATCCGGGTGGCGATGCTGGTGGCGGCGGCGTGGCTGGCGGTGTTCGCCTGCCCACTGTTGATGCTGGTGCGGGCCCCGGCACCGGTTGCGCCCCGGGCGACCGTGGGGCTGGTGGGCGCCTATCGTGCGCTGTGGAGCGAAGTGAAGGCCGAGTGGCGACGCGATCACAACGTCGTCTACTACCTGTTGGCCAGCGCGGTGTTCCGAGATGGGCTGACGGGCATCTTTGCCTTCGGCGCGGTGCTCGGTGTCAGCGTGTACGGCGTATCGCAGGCCGACGTCCTGATCTTCGGCGTCTGCGTCAGTGTGGTGGCCGCGATCGGCGCGGTGGTGGGCGGTCTGCTCGCCGATCGCGTGGGCCCCAAATCCGTCATCATGTATTCGCTCATCGCCATGATCGGGACCGGCCTGGCGCTGCTGTGCGCCGCCGGGCCGGTGGCGTTCTGGATCTGCGGGCTGCTGCTGTGTTTGTTCGTTGGGCCGATCCTGGCGTCTGCCCGCGCCCTGATGCTGCGAATGTCGGCGCCGGGCAAGGAAGGTGTGGCCTTCGGCCTCTACACCACCACCGGGCGCGCCGCGTCGTTCCTGGCACCCTGGATGTTCTTCACCTTCGTCGACCTGTTCGGTGCCGACCGGGCCGGGATGGGTGGATTATGCGTGGTGCTGGCGGCAGGTCTGCTCGCCCTGATCGGCGTGCGGGTCCCCAGCGAGGACCGGTAGGTCATGCTGGCCACTGTCCTGGTGATGGCTCTTGCGGTGAGCCTCGAACCATTCCGGATCGGCATGACCGTCCTCATGTTGAACCGCCCGCGACCGATGCTGCAATTGCTGGCGTTCTTGTGCGGGGGCTACGCGATGGGGATGAGCGTCGGTCTGGCGGTCCTGTTCGTCTTCCGGCGGGTATTGCTGGGATCCACCTACTTCACTTTGCCGACGGTTCAGATTCTGATCGGCGCGCTGGCCCTGCTGGTCGCTGCGGTGGTGGCTGCAAAGGACGTCACCGCATGGTTCGGCCCCCGTCGCGGACTGCTGGCGGCTCCGGCCGAACGACTGCTGAACGGCCGGTCGTTGTGGGTCGCGGGTGCAGCCGGCCTGGGTATCGCGTTGCCGTCGGTGGACTTTCTGGCTGCCCTCGCTGTCATTCTGGCTTCCGGTGCGGCAGCCCTCACGCAAGTCGGAGCGCTGGTGATGTACACCGTCGTGGCCTTTGCGCTCGTCGAGATTCCCCTGCTCGCCTATGCTCTCGCGCCGCAACGAACACGAACGTCGGTGGCTGCGATCCACGACTGGATCCGGTCACGCCGCCGTGTCGAGGTCGCTGCGCTGCTCGGGGTTCTCGGACTCGTGCTACTCGCCGTCGGCATCACCGGTCGCTAGGTGGGCGAGCAGACGCAAAGGTGCCCTAAACCCTC